>DATBFY010000666.1:0-11978 GCA_036558265.1 Tepidisphaeraceae bacterium
CGGCCAGCGCGTCCCGCGCGTTTTCGAACGCCTCGGAGATCGTATCTCCCTGCGTTGTGAGCCCCGGGTCGATCGGAGACGTAACGACAAACCCTCCCTCCTCCGCCTCTTCCAGCGTCAAGACGAGCTTCCCATCGCTAACCGTGTAACGCTTCATCGTCACAGCACTATACCACGATCCGACGCGCCCCTCATACCCCGCCCGTAACCACCGCCCCGACGCGCGCAAACCACCCCTCCCCAAACGCGATCCGCCCATACAACAGCAGCGACGCCAACCCCACCGGCGTAAACTCGCCCTCTCCCGCCGCCGCCGCCGCCGCCTCCTCGATCGCCTGCGCCACCTCCTGCGCCTGGGCCACCACGCTCCACGTGTCGTGGTGCTCCGTCCGATCCAGCGCCGCCTCCACCTCCGCCCGCGTCCGATTCGCCCGCGCGAAGAAGATCAGCTCCGGCTGCCGGATCGACACGTCCTCCGCCACGCCCGTGCACCGCATGTCCGTCACGTCCTCCGGCGCAAATCCCAGCTCTTCGTTCAATTCCCGTCGGATCGCCTCGAACGGGTCCGCATCCGCCGGATCCAGCGCCCCCGCGAACGGGTGGATCCGGTGCGGGTAATAGGCCACCGACGCGTTCCGCCGCCCCATCATCAGGTAGCCGTCCGCGGTCAACAGCGCCGGCGAAACCCCCACGGGGCTGGCCAGCACCGACGGCCCGTACCGATCCGCCAGTCCCGGGTTCGTCAGGTTCGTCCCCAGGAACTTCTTGTACGACGTCTCCGACAGCGCGACGCTCAAGTGCTGCGGCGTCGCCTCCCAGGATTCCAGCCGGCACATCGGCCCGTCGAACAGATGCACCCCCGGCCGCGCCGTCGCCTCGCGCCACGCCGCCTCGATCCGCTCGAGCACCTGTGGCGGCCCCTGCCACGTGCTCGCGACCCGCCGGACGCGCACGCGCTCGCCCTGCCAATCGCCGGTCGCGTGAAATCGGAGGATGGGCCCCCCGGACTCGCCACGCATGCACGTGAAACCTAATGGACTTCGAACCGCTTTCAATGCCCCCGCGTCCGAAAACCAACGTCCCATGTCACGGGGATGGACATCCCGCGTCCGCCGATCCTAAACTCCGCCCCGTGCCCGCCACGCCCTTTGACTTCTCCCCCTACGCCGCCGTCCTCCTCGACCTCGACGGCACGCTTTACCATGAGGATCACGTCCTCCCCGGCGCAGCCGACCTGGTCCACCGCATCCAGGGCGAGGGACGCAAGTACGCCTGCCTGACCAACAGCACCAGCAGCCCCCAGCGCCTGCGCAAACGCTTATCGCAAATGGGCATCGACATTCCCGAGGCCAACATCTACACCGCCGCCGCCGCCGCCGCCGACTGGGTGCTCGAGCGCTATCCCCCGCGCCCAAGGGTCTTCAACCTCGCCACCGAAGGCCTCCACGAGATGCTCGACGGACGCGTTAACTGGGTCAACCAGATCGGCGAGCCCTGCGATGCCGTCATCGCCGGCGCGCCGGCCAACGTCTTTGCGACCAACGAACGCCAGCGAACCGCCCTCTACCTCTGCCGCGCCGGCGCCACCCTCGTCGGCGTCTGCGCCGACCGCGTCTACCCCAGCCTCCGCGGCCTCGAATTCGGCAGCGGCGCGATGACCCACATGCTCGCCTACGCCGCCAACGTCACCCCCGTCTACGCCGGCAAGCCCGAACCCATCTTCTTCGAGGAACTCTGCGCCAAGCTTGGCGTCGAGCCCGGCCGCTGCATCCTCGTCGGCGACAACCTCGAATCCGACATCGCCGGCGCCCGACAGTTCGGCATGACCACCGTCCTGACCCTGACCGACGTCACCCGCCCCGAGGACGTCCCCAACATCCCATCCCCCCTGAAACCCGGCCACGTTGTCCAGGACCTGACCTGTATGTAGGCGCCCCCTCCTCCCCTAGACGCGCGCCTATGGTCATTGGTTTGTGAACTGGCCCCCCAACGGGTAAAAAAAGAAGCCCACCCGTGGCAGCGGAGCCCTCCTGCTGCGCCGTTCCACGGGCGGGCCGGTCTGACGCCTTCCCGGCTGGGGTCGTCGAGAACCGACCTCGCCGACCCTGTTAACGGGGCCGGTGGTATTCCGTTGGTGGCGCAATCCTTAAGCACCCGCCCCCAACGAAAACGCCCGGCCTGCGTTGAACTTACAGTTGCGGAGTTGGTTTGAAGCTGCACCGCTCGGGCGAACCCGATAACCGCCGCGTTGGCGGCCTCGCGTTCGACGCGCTGGTCGAAGAGCACTGGGAGGCGGTCTATCGGCTGGTCTACCACCTCTCCAGCAATGTCCACGACGCGCAAGACCTTGCCCAGGAGACGTTTCTGAAGGCGATGGCCGCCAGGGCCTCCTTCAAGCCCGGCACCAACCTGCGGGCGTGGCTGCTCCGCATCGCGTCCAACACGTTTCTGGACCTGCGGCGGCGAAAGAAGACGGCCCGGGCGACCCCGATGGAACTCGAGCCCCCCGTCGAGCACCCGGACGCCGCCGCCGGAAACGAAACGATGCAACTGGTCGCCTCGGCCATCCGGCAGCTCGACGACACGCAACGGACCGTGTTCCTGCTGCGAACCCAGGAAGACCTGTCGTTCCGCGAGATCGCCGACGTGCTCAAGACCAGCGAGGAAACCGCCCGCTGGCACATGATGCAGGCCCGACGGAAACTGATGAAGCAACTGGACGGGAAAGTATAGAGAATCAAGATCACGGGCGAGCCGCCCGTGCCACGTGATATGAACTGCCAGGCCGCACAAGAAGCCATCCTCCTCAGCGACGACCCCGCCCGGGTCGCCGAGCAGGTGGATTCCGACCTCGCCCGCCACCTGGCGGGCTGCGCCGCGTGCCAGTCCTTCGCCGCCCGACTCGCCCGCATCGAATCCCTCGCAGGCAGCCTCCCCACCGCCGGCTCGGCCCAAGGCAAGCAGGCGCTCCTGGATCGCGCCCGCTCCGAGCCCACGATCCTCAACCCCCGCCGCCGCTGGTACATCGGCCGTCCGCTGGCCAGTGCCATCGCCGCCGTGCTCCTCCTGGGAATCGGCCTGTCCGCCTGGATCTGGAATGGGTTCCGGCAGCAGAATCAACCCGAAGCCGCCGTCGTCGAGCAGTTGATCGATTTCGACCTCGCCCTCGCGGACGACCAGGCCGCCCCCCAGCAACGCGAGCAATACTACGACACCCAGGCCCCACGCCTGCGCTCGGCCGTTCAGAATGCCCGCCTCAGCGATGAGGACCGCCGTCTGGCGACCAACCTCCTCGAGCACGGCTCGTTCCTCTCGCACAGCAACGACCCGGTCGAGCGGGCCGAGCGCTTCTGCGACCTGTCGGACCTCCTGGTCGCCCGGATGGGCTCCGCCGCCGCCGCCGGCGATGAAATGGCCGTCCAGCGATTCGGCGGGCACTACGGCCGCGTGCAGAAGGGCCTTGGCGCTAACCTCCAGCGCCTCAAAGCCTTAGCCGTCGTCAACCCCGAGGCCAACAAGCAGCGCATCGAGCGCCTCGAACGCCTGGCAAAGCGGCAGCAGGACGCCGAGAACCGCCTCCGCAAGCTCGCCGAAAAATCCCCCGCCCGCGCCAAGCGCGTCCTCCAGCGGATGATTGAGAACGCCGAGCGCCAGGGGCGCAAACCGCTGGTCGATCCCAATTTCGACCCCACGGCACGATAGCTCAAGGTTATCGGACCTTCGTTCCACGTCCGATACATTTCTTCGCCCCCAACCCACGGTTGAGTCGATAGAGGGAAGAACACACCGCGGCGGCGTTTCGCCGATTGGGCCGGTGTGTTTTTTCGCCATGAACAAACTCACCGCCGCTATTTCTGCTGCCGTCGCTTCGTTGACTCTCTCCAGCCCCCTGCTTGCGCAGGAGGACATGTCCGCGCTGGGCGCCACCAATGGGCTGACGTCCCAGCGCTACATGGGGACCGGCAAGGGCGTGATCGTCTCGATTCTTGACTCGGGCGTGGACGTCAAGCACCCCTCCCTTAAGGGAGCCGTCTACGCCCAGAAGGACTTCACCGGCGAGAAGACGCTGGATGACGCGATCAAGCAGCCCGGCCACGGCACCGGCATCGCCGGCATCATGCTCGGCCGCGGCAAGGAATACGCTGGGCTCGCGCCCGGCGCGCGGCTGGTCAACGCCCGCGTGGACAACAGTTACGACGTCTCCTCCGACGCCTGGGCCGGCGCGGGGCTGATCTGGTCGGCCAAGGAAGGGGCGAAGATCGCCAACATCTCCTTCGGCAATAAGCTCGGGACCCCGCAGCTCACCGAGAAATTCACGCTGATGTGCGACTACGTCGCCGAGCGCTACGGGATGAACGTGGTGGTCGCCGGCGGCAATGACGGCAACAGCGACGGCAGCGCGGTCAAGCAGGTGCCCGGCGGGCTCTACAACGGCTACACGGTCGGCGCGCTCAATGGCCCGGATTACCGCCAGACCGCCGGCTTTTCCAACTGGGCCCAGGACGACGACCGCCGCTCCAAGCCGGACCTGGTCGCCCCGGGTGTCAACGTCACCGCGCCCGCCGCCAACTGGGATCGCAAGCACCAGGCCGACTACCAGCCGATGACCGGTACCAGTTTTTCCGCCCCGATGGTCGGGGGCGTGCTGGCGCAGATGATCGGCTACGGCAAGGCGCACGACCTGCCGACCGATCCGCTGCTCCTCAAGGCCGTCCTGCTCACCAGCGCCCAGAAGGCGCACGATGTGGACGGGTCGCCGTGGGACCCGCGGCTGGGCCAGCGGAATAAGTATTACGGTTACGTCTTCACCCGCCCGCTCGACGACGAAGAGGGCGCCGGGTCGCTCGACGCCGTCGCGGCGTACCGGCTCTACGCCCGGACCCACGTCAAGTCCACACCCCTCAACACCTGGAAAGAGGGCCGGCTCAAGCAGAACCAGACCTACGAGCTGAGCCTGGGCAAGCTGTACGAGGGCCAGCGGCTCGACACCACGCTGACCTGGATGCACCACGTGGCCGTCAAGGACCGCGGCGCCAAGGGCCTGGACGCAACGGACACCTTCTACGAGCCGGTGGGCCTGGCGGACTTCACGCTCCGCCTCTTGCGTGACGGCGTTCCGATCGCCGCCAGCGACAGCAACGTGGACAATCTCGAGCACCTCTCCTGGACGCTGGAGAAGACGGCCAAGTACTCGCTGGAGGTGTACCGCTTTGAGGGGGGCGGCCTGAAGACCGAGGACTTCGCCCTGGCGGCGCGGGTACTGCGCGGCGACGCCGCCGCGGCGCAGGCGGCGGGGGTGATGCGGTCGCTGGCGGTGGAACCGGGGGCGTTGGAGGCGGTGGCCGTCCCCGAGCCGAGCATCCCCGTCTTCTGCGTGATGACATTGACCATGCTGGGCCTGCGGCGGTCGCGCTGGCGCGGGGAGCAGGAGCGGGCGACTGAGAACATCCCCGAGGCGGCGGACCTGATCGCGGGACGAGTTGACGGCGAGCGGCAAGAACTCCGCGCGGCGGCGTAACTCGCGCAGCTCGGAGTTCACGCTTTCGCGTGTCTGCAACCCGGCACGCTCAAGCGTGAACTCCCAACATCGCGCGACCAGACGCCCGCCTGCTTGCGGCCGTGGGCGGCCTGTGCTATTCATGATGACATATCTTACGGCACCCCAAAACAGCCGTAATGGTCAGAAGCACAAGACGCTGAGGTGCCACGGTTATGCGAGACGGCTCGTCTTCAAATGGCGGAGAGGCCACGGACGGCGTGCGGCAGAAGAGCGGGCACATCGTGCGCATCGGAACAGCATTGGGGACCTTTGTCGTCGAGATCATCAACGACTTCGGGCCGATCGCCGACCCGCTGACAGCCGACATCGAGCGCTCCGTCATCGCGTGCCTGCGCGCGCACCGGAAGCTGGGAGACGAGCTGGCGACCGTGGACATCCAGCGCGGCGAGCTGGATTTCGAGACCCACCAACTCTGACCGGCGACGAGCCGCGCGAGCAACGTGCCATAGTCGCCCGGGTATGAGCCACCATGAAGTGGAAATGGATTTGCCGGGGGATGCTGCTGTTCATCCTGCCGGTTTCAGCGGCGCTTGCGGACGACAAATCTGTCGCCGCGGTCAACGCGCGCGATTTTCTCGACTCCATCGGCGTCTGCACGCACATCGGCCAGGGCATCGATGATCCGGCGAAGTCGGCGGCGGCGCTGGCGTTTGCCGGCGTTCGCAACATTCGCGATGACGGCAGTCCCCGTCACCTCCAGGACTGGCTCACGGTTCATAAGCAGTCCGGGGTGCGCGTGGTGTTGACGGCCAGCGGCCCGAACGAGGCGGGCATCGCGCGGCTCATCGACCTCTCGCGGCAGCTTGCCCAGGCCGGCGCGCTGCTGGCGATGGAAGGGCCCAACGAACCCAATAACTGGGCCGTCACCTACGGGGGACAAAAGTCGGGCGGCAAGACCACCTTCCTGCCCGTCGCCAAATGGCAACAGGCGTTCTACGCCGCGGCCAAAGCCGATCCGGTTCTGAAGGATTACCCGGTCTTTCACACCAGCGAGGCCGGTGGCGCCGAGCCGGACAACGTCGGCCTGCAGTTCCTGGCCATCCCCGCCGGCGCCGGCACCCTCATGCCCGATGGCACGCGGTACGCCGACTACGCCAACGTCCACAATTACATCTGCCGCAAGCCGTCCATCATCGACAACATGGCCTGGCAGAACGCCGACCCGCTCTTCCACGGCTGGACCGACTCGATCTACGTCGAGTACGGCAAGACGTGGGCCAAGCACTTCGCGGGCTACTCCAGCGCCGAGCTGGCCAAGCTCCCCCGCGTCACCACGGAGACCGGCTGGGTGACCGGCGGCCCCAAGGGCCTCACCCAGGAGCAGCAGGGCAAGCTTTACCTGAACCTCTACCTCGCCCAGTTCAAGCAGGGGTTTACGTACACGTTCGTGTACATGCTGCGCGACGCCGGCGGATCGGACGCGGGCTACGGCATCGTCGAGAAGAACTACCAACCCAAAAAGTCGGCCACCTACCTGCACAACCTGACGACGATCCTGGCGGACAACGGCGCGGCGGGAAAGCCCACAACGCTGCGCTACACCATCGCCAATCCCCCGGCCACCGTGCACGACCTCCTGCTGCAGAAGGGGGAGGGCACGTTCGAGCTGGTCGTCTGGAACGAACGGGCGAGCGGCGCGGACCGCGTCAACGTGGAACTGGCAGACGTCCAACCGTCGGTGAAGCTTTACGATCCAACGGCGGGCTTGTCGCCGATCCAGATCCTGAGCGACGCACGCACGATCCCACTGACATTGAGCGATCATCCCGTCGTGATCGAGATCCCGCGCCGATAGCAAGTTCGGAGTTCACGCTTTAGCGTGCCTCATCGATGCAGCGGTTTGCCGGGTAGCTTCGACTTCTTCGCGACCGCTTTGGCGACCGGCGTCACCGAGAAGATCGCCTTCTTCGCCATCACATTTCCAGGCTTCACCGCCGACGCGATCGGCAGGGGGATCGCCGCCGCCCCCGCTGGCGGCAGCGCGCTGTTGTAGTTCTGCGCCAAGATCACCAGGTCGTTGAAGTCCACCGCGCCGTCAAAGGTGAAATCCCCGGTGGCATAGCCACGGCCGGCGGGGGTGTTGTAGTTCTGGGCGAGGGCGACGAGGTCGTTGAAGTCGTTCTTGTCGTCGCCGGTGGCGTCGCCGGGGTACGGTGCGTGCACGGTGAAGGCGCCGATCGCGCCCGCCGGGACGGCGTTGCCGGCGGCGTCCTTCACCCCACCCGCCTGCACGCTGACCGTGTACGTGCCGTCGTCGGGGTAGTCCCACGAGCCGCCGGGGGCGTTGACGTGGTAGACGGCGTAGGTGAAGCTGGCGCCGGGACTTACGGACGCGGAGATGAACTGGGCGAGCTGGGTGAAGCCGCCCGGGCCGGTGACATTGATGTCGTTGCCGTCGAGCGTGTTGCCGGGGACGCCCTGGTTGTCGTGGTAGGCGACCGTGAAGTTGTAGCCGGTTCCCGCGGGCACGAGGACCGGCGGGGCGGACTGGATCGTGGCGGTGGGCACGGCGGTGTCGGCCTGGGCGGGATTGCCCGCCAGGCGGTAGACGCCCAGGGTGGCGCCCGTGGTCAGGAGGTTGCCAGCGGCATCCTGGACGGTGGCGGACGGGTCCACGGTGAGCGTCACCGTGCCGTTGGGCAGGTTCTGGCCAAGGTTGATCGAGTAGCTGGCGACGATGCGGCCGTCGGGCAGGATGGTGGCGCCGGTGGGGCTTCCGGTGGTGCCGGTGAACCCGCCGCCGGTGGTGAACCTCACCTGGAACCCCAGCACGGCGTTGAACCGCACGGAATTGAAATCCAGGTCCTGGTCATCCGCGAAGATGACCGAAAAGTTGAGCGTGGTGGTGGCGGCGCGGGTGTCGAGCGCGTCGAGCGTGGCGGTGGGCGGGGTGGTATCGTCGTAGCCGCGCACGTTGAGCGAGTAGTTGGTCGCCCCCTGTCCGTTGTCGAGCTGCACCAGGACGCAGTAGGTGCCGGGGGTTAGCGTGGCGGTGAAGGAGCGGTCGGTCGTGGCGGTGGAGTTGGGCGTGCCGGTGATCTGCTCGTCCTGGCCGTCGAACTGGTCATTGCCGTTGACGTCGTGCACCAGGTAGATCTCGGCGCCGGCGGAGAGCCCGGAAAGCTTGACGGAGAGGTCCGTGTCATCGGCGACGGTGAACTTATAGAAGTCCTGGGTGTCGCCGGGGGAGAGGTTGCCGCCGATCTGCCGGGCATCGCCAAGCGGCAGGGCGCCGGTGTCGCGGGCGCGTTGGAACGAGAAGGCGTCGATGTCGAAGTCGGCGTTGGGCTGGATCTGACCGGCCGCCGTCGTGTTGTTGTTGACGTCCTTGACCTGGTTGGCGTTCAGGAAGAACTGGAGGGATGCGAGCGGCGGGTTGCTCGCCGGGAGCGTCACGCGGTAGGTGGCGAGCTTGGCGTAGCCGTCGCCGGGCGCGTCGAGCGAGAGCAATTCCGCGGCGAGGTTGAAGCCTTCCGGGGTCTTCACCGAGACGTCGCCGCTGCCCAGCGTCGAGGCGTTGACCGAGACGTCGTCCGTGTAGCGGATCGTGAACGTGAGCTGACTGCCGACGACGTCCGCCTGGTAGAGCGTGGCGGTCGGGGCGGCCGTGTCGGGGGGCACGAGGCTGGCGCGGTACGCCGCGACCACCGGCGCGGTCTGGAGGAAGGTGGAATGCAGATCGGCGGCGTCGGCGTCGCCGACAGGTTTCCCCAGCGGCTGGCCCTGGTAGATGATGTTCGGATCGGAGAAGTAGGGCAGCTCCAGGCCCTGGTAGGACATGATGTCGGCATATTCGTTGCCGTTGTCGCCGATGAAGTGGTAGCCGAACGAATAGGGGAAGACGGGGTTGGGCGTGGGGTCCTGGAAATTGTCGCGCTCGTGCCCGGCGCCCAGGTTGTGACCCGTCTCGTGCGCCAGCGTGAACTGGCCCGGGCCGATGGCGGTGGCGCTGACCACGGAAAAGGCCAGGTCGGCGCGGTCCGGGCGGTTGATGTCATCGAGGAGGTTGGCCAGCCCGGCCGCCGTGGAGGTGTCGGGGGTGGAAACCAGGCTGACCAGATCGGCGCCGTAGGTGTTGCGCAGCGCCTGGACGTTGTCCATGAAGCCGTCGCTGGGATTGGAAAGTCGATCGAGGTCATCGTTGATCGACCCGCCGTCGTTGGAGTAGTCGACCTGCTCGGGGGTATGGACCAGGCGGAGGACGACGTTGTCGCCGGTGTTGTAGTGAACCTGGTTGGCGGACTCGACGGATTGGCGGATGAGCTTCTGGATGCCGGCGTCGTTGACGCCCAGCTTGGTCTTGGCGTCCGCGTTGTAGACGACCATGACGTCGATGACCGTGGGTGCGGCGAGGAGCGTGCGGGGTTCGAGGGGTTCGACAACGCGACTTGGGCGATGCGCATGGGCGCGGGTAGGCCCTTTGCGAGTGAAAGGCGACGTCACAGGGCGCTCCTCCGGATCGGCGTGGAATGGGGGGGCAGCGGGTGCAGTTTCGCCCGCTCCATCCGGAGCAATAGCGTACCGACGCCGCAGCGGGGCGGCAAGATGGTGGGGTCGGCCGATGTGACGTCGGGCACCGAACCGTTCGCAAACTCACGTCAAGCCGGGTTTTTGGCCGCATTCCGGGCATCGGTCGGGCGTGGCGCGGAGGTCGTAGCCGCAATGTCGGCAATGCGAGGCCCGCCGTCGGGCGCGGGCGACGCGCCAGCGCCAGGCGCAAAGGGCGGGGAGGAGGGCGGAGGCAATCAGAAGGAGCCAGAGGGGAAGCAAGAGCGCCCGCGCATCGTAGAAGAAGATCCGCCCCGCGCGGTAGCGGACGCCCATCAGGCGCCAGTCGCGCGCCGGCGGGGGACCGCCGGGCAGGCCCCAGGTGTCGGGTGCGGAGGGGTCGGCGCGCTGGTGTTCGAAGCCGGCGGGGGGTTTGCTCGAAGCCAGACTGTCCTCGGTCTCGACGAAGGCGGAGGGATCGGGGATGGCGCGCGTGAGTTGGAGGCAACCGCGAGTCCACCCGGCCGCGTACACCGTCGCGTCGCGCGTCGTCCAGACCAGGTTGTCGGCTACGACGTAGCTGCGGGCCCAGATGACGAGGATCGCCACGCACAGGGCGGCGGACAGCGCGGTCGCGGCGCCGACGAGGATGTGGGCGAAGCGCCGCACGGCGCGCCCGATTTTACGGGCGCGCTGGTCCCGGCGCACAGGGTCGATCGTGCGCGCGGGGGGCTCGGGCGCGCCACCAGACGATTCTGGCGCGCCACGCCCGCCGCATCACAAGGCTTACTTCTCGTCCAGCGCGGCCTTGATCGCGTCGTCCATCGGCTTCTCACTGCCGTCGCCGAAGCCGATGAAGACCTTCTTGATGCTCCCGTCGCGGCCGACGATCACGGTGGTGGGGATGCCGCGGACCAGGTATTCCTTCATGACCGTGCCGGGGTCCATCGGGACGGTGAAGGTGTACTTGTTGTCGGCCAGGAACTTGGTCACCTGCTCATTGGTCTCGCGGACGTTAATGGCCCAGACGACCAGGCCCTTGTCGGCCATGGCCTTGTCGATGCTGGTGGCCTGGAGGTGGGGGAGGGACTTTCGGCAGGGCGGGCACCAGGTGGCCCAGAAGTCGAGGATGACGACCTTTCCCTTCATGTCGGCGAGTTTGACGTTCTTGCCGTCCAGGGTGGGGAGGGTGACGTCGGGGGCGGGTTTACCCTCCAGGCCGCTGGTGTCCGCGGGGTCGGCGGCGCGGGAGACCGAGGCGACCAGCGAGAGGCCCAATACGCAACAGAGGGACGCGGCGAGCAGGCGGTAGCAGCGGCGCATGGCGGACTCCTGGGTTGATGGTCGCCCGCCGCCGGGCGGGCAATGAGTGAGGCAGATTATAGACCCGGGGTCCGCCGGGGCGATAGGGGCGCGGCAAAGAAATGAAACTCAGGGGCGGAGGGCGGCCAGCACGTTGCGGATCTGATCCAGGCCGACGGGCTTGGTCAGGTGGAAGTCGATGCCCGCCTGGCGGGAACGCTCGAGGTCGTTGGGCATGCCGAAGCCGGTCAGTGCGACGGTCTTGCAGCCGTACGCCTGTTTAAGCTCCACAAGGAGCTTGAGGCCGTCGCCGTCGGGCAGGCCGATGTCGCCGATGACCAGGTCGAGGTCGCACGTGGCACCGGCGGCGACGGTGCGGGCGGTAGCGCAACTGTGGGCCGCCATGACGGTGCCGGTGTAGACGCGGCGGAACGATCGGAGCATGAGGTCGAGCGTGTCGGCGTGGTCCTCGACCAGGAGGATGCAGGCGGGCCAGGCGCGATGGGCGTTTGACCGTAACGGTCCAGAACCGCTGTCGGTCGCGTCGGGGGCGATCACGGCGAAGCTCCTTGGGCGGACTGTAAGTCGGGTTACACCCGCAAGATGGGGGTCGCGGTCGTCATGGTAA
>DATBFY010000667.1:0-35516 GCA_036558265.1 Tepidisphaeraceae bacterium
AACCTCACCAACGACGGCTGGTTCGCCTTCAACCAGATGCCCCAGCACCTCCAACTGGCCGTCTTCCGCTCGATCGAGAACCGCGTCCCCATCGCCCGCAGCGTCAACACCGGCATCAGCGGTTTTATCGACTCCGTCGGCCGGGTCTACGACACCATTCCGGTCCACACCACCGGCGCCCGCGCCGCCACGCTCTGGCTCGACCACCGCGTCGCCCCCTATACGCGCATTGGAGACGTCTTCGCCGCCCTGTGCCTGATGATCGCGGGAGGGACGGTCCTGGCGGGCCTCTGGAACGCCCTGAAGAACCGCCGCCGCACGGGTCGATAGCTTGGTCGTACGAGGTTTGCAGAATGATCCATCGTCATCGCCTCATTCTTGGTTTGATCTCCACCACCACCCTCCTTGTCGGCTGCGCCGGCACCGGCCAGCGCCCCTTGAGCGCCGTCGAGCGCCAGGTCCCCGCCCCCAAACAACCCCCGGCCCCCCCGCCAATCCATAACGTCCCCCTCGACCCCAGCCTGCAAGCCGCCGCCCGCGCCCAGCTCGATGCCGCCCTTGGCTCCAACGACCCCTTCATCCGCTCCCACGCCATCGAGGCCCTGAACCAGACCGCTGGGGTCCAGGCCCGGGGCGTCTACCTCAACGGCCTGAAGGACCCCTCTTCCCAGGTTCGCTTCACCAGCGCGATGGCCATCGGGCAGCTTCAGATCGCCGACGCCCGCGACGAGCTGCTCCAACTGGTCAACGATCCCAACGCCCGCGTCCGCATCGCCGTGCGCTTCGCCCTGCACCGCCTGGGCGACACCAGCTACACAAAGGACCTCGAACAGACCGCAAAGGAGCCCCTGGTTTGGCAGATCCGTGCCGACACCGCCATGGTGTTGGGGATGCTCAAGGAGCCGACGGCCGTGCGCGTCCTGCGTCCGATGCAGCGCGACCCCCAGGCCGCCGTCCGCATCCAGGTCGCCGAGGCCCTCTGGCGCCTGGGCGACGAGCAGGGCCTGCGCAACCTCGTCGCCGCCACCCAGAGCGCCTACCCCGACGACCAGATGGTCGCCCTGATGGGCCTGGCGGCCCCGAAGGACACCCGGATCATGGGCCACCTGCGCTCCTCCCTAACGGCCGACTATCCCGAGGTCTGCCTGGTCGCCGCCCGCGCCATGGGCATGCTCGGCTCCGACGCCGGCTACGCCATCGCCGCGGACCTGGCGCGCAGCCGGGATGCCAACCAGCGGATGCTTGCCGCCCTGGCTTTGGGCGCCATCGGCCGTCCCGACGCCCAGCCGCTCCTCGCCGACCTCCTGAAAGACCGCGACAGCGCCGACATCCGCCTCTGTGCCGCCCAGGCCATCCTCCAGCTCAAACCCCCCACCGCCCCCGCCACCGCCCGCGGAGAATGACCGTTTTGCAGGGTGGGGTGCTTGCCCGGTGGTCTTCGTGTGTCTCTCCCTTTCCTCCCGCCTTTTATTGGCCGGATTATCGGGCGTAAACCGCCTAACCGATCCACGCGGTTTTCAGGACTGCCGAGCCTGTGCGTAACTCCGTTTCGGCTTGACAGATCGGGCTTTGAAATTAGGATTGAGCATGGTGTCGCGCGCGATTCAGGACCGAGGGCTGACGCTGACCTCGCCGGTTGATCCAGGCAGTTGTCGCCCCGCCGACGCGCGACCCACGCACTCCACCACTGACGGACACCCCTGTCCAAGGAGCCAACCTTGAGCGCTCTGACGAAAGTCGCCGTAGCACTGCTGGTCGTCGCCTCCCTCCTGCTCTCCGCGGGGGTGGTCGTCTTCGTCAACAAGGCCGACCACTACGACGTGACCCTCAAGCAGTCGCAGGACTCGCTGACCAAGGAGCGCGCCTCTCATAACGACAGCCGCGCCCAGCTCAACGCGGTCAACACCGAGCTGCTCTCGCAGTCCAAGGACGCCAACGCCCGCATCGACGCCCTCAAGAAGGACGTCGCCGACCGCGAGGCCCAGGTCCTGGACCTCAAGAACCAGCTCGCCAAGCTCGACCAGGACAAGAAGGGCGCCGAAGTCGCCATGCAGAACATGGTCAAGGTGCAGGAGGGCATCCAGGCCCAGCTTGCCAGCGCCAACCAGCAGGTCACCGAGCTTCGCGGCTACCGCGACAAGCTGGTCAACGAATCGCACCAGCTCAACGTGCAGTTGACCGACTCGATGGCCAAGGTCGATGCCTTGGAGCGTGCCCGCCGCAACGCCGAAGAGCGCGCCGCCGGCGCCCGCGCCGAGCTGGACGACCTGCAGAGCAAGGTCAAGAACGCCGGCTACGCGATCGGCAACCTGCCCAACCGCACGAACCGGGGTGAGCAGAACCTCGAAGGCGTGGTCATGAGGGTGTTCGAGGCCGGCGGCAAGCCCTGGGCCAGCATCTCGATCGGCTCCAAGGACAACGTCGAGAAGGGCACCCGCTTCAACGTGATCAACAACAACGAGTTCCTGGGCTACCTGACGATCCAGACCGCCGAGCCGACCGACGCCGCGGGCGTGCTCGAAGGCCCCAAGGTGGACAAGATCAAGCAGGGCGACCAGGTCAAGACCCAGCTTCAATAACGTCTCGCGTTTCTCTGCGACCGTTGGACCCCTTTGGGAGATAGACACCATGAGCCGAGCAGGAAACGTTGACGTCGTAACCGTCCGGCCCGCGAATAACATCTACACCGTGCTGGCGCTGGTCTCCACGCTGATCGTCCTCGCGGCATTCATCACGCTCTACATGAAGGCGAGCAGCCTTTTTGGCGGCGGATTGTTTAGCTGACCGTTCCACCCGCGTCGCGGGTATGATCCAGGCAATCAGGCAAACGCCCACGGAACTCGCTTCCGTGGGTTTTTGCATGACAGGCCGCGAGCAGCGCATGAGTCTCCTGGAACAATTCCGGTTCCTCGACCCCGGGCCGCTGGTGGACGGCGAGCTGGAACTGGTCATGCCCGAGGAGCGCTGGATCGACCCGCTCATGGCGACCCTCGCGCACCCGCTGACGCGCCAGTTGACGCCCCGGGACTCGGAGCTCACGCGCGAGCAGTTGGTCAAGTTCGTGCGCGAGTTCCCACTGGGCCGGCAGCAGGGCGACGCCGAGAAGGGCTGGGTGCCGGCCTACCACTACTGGATGAGATTGCGGCCCGTGCCCGGGTTCGACCCACCCGTGACGATCGTCGGGGGCCTGAACCTGCGGGTGGGGCACACCGAAAACCTGGAGATGTACCTGGGACACATCGGCTACGGGGTCTACCCCCCGGCGCGGGGCCGGCACCTGGCGGCGCGGGCGGTCCGGTTGCTCCAGCCGCTCGCCAGGCGATCGGGGATCAACCCCCTGTGGATCACGTGCAACCCGGACAACGTGGCGAGCCGGCGGACCTGCGAGCTGGCCGGCGGCACGCTGGTGGACACGGTGCCTCTGCCGGCCGAGCATCCCCTCTACCATCGCGGGGAGCGGACCAAGTGCCGGTATCGGTTCGACCTTTAGCCGGCCGCGTGGTTATCGGTCCCGTGCGCGTGGGCAGGCGTGTCGAATTTCTGCAATTCCCTGTCAATCCATGGTTGTGACGGCCCGATATACTCTCCATACTGGCTGCGCGATCGGAGGAGATCCAACCGCCGCGCCCGGCAATCGCGCACCCCCCTCCACAGGCGGATGTGCGGTCCCGGCCGCTGAGCTGAGCCGACCGCTGTGATGCGCGTCGGCGCCCCGGCCGCACGCGGAGGAAACCGTCACTTATATGTCATTGAGCGCGGACCCCCTGTCCGTCTTCGGCCTTCGGCCCGTGAGGATCGCCGACCGGCCCGCGATGGAACCGTTCTTCCGATCCCTCCACTCCCCCCTGTCCGATTACACGTTCTCGCAACTCTTCACGTGGCGGAACAGCCTGCGCATCGCGTGGGACGTGATCGACGGCCACCTGTGCGTGTTCGCCAACGGCAGCGGCGACCTGACGCTGCTCCTGCCGCCGATCGGCGACACCGGCTCGGACCGGGCGCTGGCGCGGTGCGCGGCGATCATGGACGAGTACAACACCGCCCACGCCTGCCGCGACCGCAGCCGCGTCGAATACGTCAGCGAGGAACTGCTGGCGCGGTTCGACCGCGCACGGCTGACCGTCGCGCCGCAGGGCACCGACTACCTGTACGACGTCAACCGCATGATCGACCTTGCCGGCGGGGACCTGGCGAGCAAGCGGCAGGCGAAGAACCGGTTCGTCCGAAACTACAAACATCGGGTGGAGACCTACGACCACGACCGGCATTTTCGCCCCTGCCTGGACCTGTTGAACCAGTGGAAGGAGCGGCAGGACGACGCCCATGCGGCCGACGATTCGTCGAGCTTCATCAAGCGCACCAAGGAGTCGCTGGCGACGCAGTTGACGCTCGAACATGCGAGCGAGCTGGGATTGAGGGGGCTGGTCGTGTACGTGACCGACGAGCAGCAGGGGATGGAGCAGATCAAGGGCTTCACGTTCGGCGAGGCGCTGGGGGCGGAGCAAAGCTCGATCGTGGTGGAGAAGACGGACCTGGCGTGCAAGGGTCTGGCGCAGTTCATCTTCAGCGAGTTCTGCCGGGCGTCGTGGTCGGACCGGCCGCTGGTGAACGCGGGGGATGACTGGGGCCTGGAATCGCTGGCGTGGACCAAGGCGAGCTATCGCCCGGTGAAACTGCTGAAGAAGTTCACGTTCGCCCCGCCGGCGCGCGTGGCGGTGGCGATGCGTCGCGAGACTGGGGAAATGCTGGGTTCACGTCATCCTGAGCTTGCGAAGGATCCAGCGGGAATGGAGCCGCCCCGGACTTCGCGGGTAGATCCTTCGGTCGCCGCCGGGCTCCCTCAGGATGACGGCGCGCGATCGATCCTCATCCGTCCCGCGCGCCGGGAGGACCTGCCGGCCATCTGCACCCTGGAGGAGGGGTGCTTTTCGACCTACAACCTTTCGAGGCGGCAACTGCAGTATCTGCAGCAGCGGCAGACGGCGGTGTTCCTGGTGGCCGAGCGGGAGGGCGGGCGGATCGTCGGCGAGGGGATCGCGCTGATCCGGCATCACAAGAACACCGTGTCGGGCCGGGCCTACAGCCTGGCGGTGGACCCTGCCGAGCGCGGGCGGGGGATCGGCGAGCGGTTGATGCGCGAGATGGTCGAGCAACTGCGGTTACGCGGGGTTCGGCGCGTCTACCTGGAGGTGGAGGCGGCCAATGCGGCGGCGGTTCACCTCTACGAGCGACTGGGCTTCCGCGGGATCGGGGTGCTGCCGGATTATTACGGCCCGGGCAAGGACGGCGTCCACATGATGTACGAGACGGCGCCACTGCCGGTGTCGCCGGTGGCGGCGTAGGGCGCGCGGGGCATTCAATTTGAAGTCGTGAAGGGGTCCCACTTGTGGGTCTTGGTGTAGAGATTGGTGTAGTCGGCGTTGCTCAGGCTTTCGACGTGGGTGTCGAAGAAGGCGATGTTGCCGCCCTTCATGTGGCGGTTGGTCAGGGCGTCGCTGCCGTCGGCGTCACCGTTGAACATGACGGGGTTGCCGATGCTTCCCGCGACCCACCGCCCGTCGTTCGGGCTCTTCTCCTCGACGAGCATGATCTTCTCCGCGTTTCGCCGCACCTCGGTGATCTTGCGGAAGGAGTCCTTCCCGTCCTTGTCGCAGAGCAGGTCGTTCATCGTGTAGCTGTAGAGGTACTGGCCGATGCCGCTGCGGTTCGCGTGGGACTTGACGTCGTCGCTGGGGCAGCGGAGGAGGTCCTTGAGCTTGTCGTCCTTGGCGCTGAGGTAGATGGCGATCGCGCTGTCGTTGATGTCCACCTTGATGCCGCCGGTGTAGCCCGTGGTGGGGTCCTGCCAGTGGATCCAGTCGTTCGCACGATTGAAGGTGCCGGTGGCCGCCGGGTTGGGCTTGGGTCCGTCACTGCCGGAGGCGCGCCAGGGGAAGGTTCCCTTGTGCTCGTTGGTGTACATGATGAAGGCGGTGATGATCTGCTTCATGTTGCTGGAGCACTTGGCCCAGTTCGCCTGCTGCCGGGCCTTATTGAGGGCGGGGAGCAGGATCGCGATGAGCAGAGCGATGATGCCGATGACGACCAGGAGTTCGACGAGCGTGAACGCGGCAATTAGCCGCAGCCGCGCCGGGCGGCGCGGGCATGGAGAGATGCCTGACATCAGTTGCCTCCGCAAGAAGTGAGCGATCGACGGACCCGCTCAGCTTCATTTACGCAGGCATCTAAGTCAATAGGAATTTGCGATTCGCGTTTTTTGGGGTGCCAGGAAGACCCGGCCGCTGAAGCGGCCTCACCGGGGATTCTAGTTCGAATCCACGAACGGGTTCCACTTCTTGGTGTTGGTGTAGAGGTTCTTGAAGTCGTTGTTGCCCAGGACTTCGACGTGGGTGTCGAAGAAGGCGATGTTGCCCTGCTTCATGTGGCGGTTGGTCAGGGCGTCGTCGCCGTCGGCGTCGCCGGTGGTGGCGTTCACGTTGCCGATGCTGGCCGCGATCCATCGACCGTCCTTCGGGTCCTTCTCCTCGACCAGGAAGATTTTTTCGGCATTGCGGCGCACCTGGGTGATCTTGTGGAACTCGCCCTTGTTCTCATCGGTGCTGCCGTTCTTGTCGACGGTGAGAAGATCATTCATCGTGAACGAGTATTGATAACGCCCGTAAGCGGAACGCAGGGTGTGGCTGGCCCAGTCGTCGGCGGGGCAGCGGAGCAGTTCCTTGAGCTTGTCGTCCTTGGCGCTGAGGTAGGTGGCGATGGCGCTCTCGTTGATATCCACGTTGACGGCGCCGGTGTAGCCGGCGGTCCGGTCCTGCCAGTGAATCCAGTCGTTGGCGCCGCGGAAGGGGTCGCCGGTCTTGGAGAGGTCGGGCCGGGGTCCTTGTTGTCCGGAGGCGCGCCACGGGAAGGCCCCCTTGAAGTCATTGGTGTACATGATGAAGGCGGTGGCGACCTGCTTCATGTTGCTGGAGCACTTGGCCCAGTTCGCCTGCGCGCGGGCCTTGCTGAGCGCCGGGAGGAGGATGGCGATGAGCAGGGCGATGATGCCGATGACGACCAGGAGCTCGACGAGCGTGAACGCCGGGAGCCGCCGGGCGCGGCGTGGGGACGGATGTACCTCCAAGGCGTGTGACATCGTTTGCCTCCGCGGAAATGACCGATTGCCTGACGGTTCGATAGCATCGCCCGCACACGGATCGGAGTCAATGGGATTTTGCGGACTTGCCGATGCGGCGCGGCACAACCGGGTGACGCCTCTCACATCTCGAACTTGCGACCATCCGTGGCAAAACAAAACCCGGCCCCGCGCGCGATGTCGCATGCGGGGCCGGGTCGGCTGTTCCTGCGTACCGCCGGTAATATCAGACGCTTAGTGATCGATCAGGTTGCGCGTCTCGTAAAGGTAGAAGTCCCAGGGTTTTAAGTCCTTGATCGGCTTGGTGTCTACGTGAGCGTCGATGTACAGGCAGTTGATCATTCCCTTGTGTCGCTTGTCGTTATCCTCCATGATCCGGCGGCCCGTGGCCGCCGTGCCGGTGATGTGGGAGTCCTGCCAGACGTCGTGGGCGGAGTAGTCGGGAATCGGGTTGTCGTTGGGCCCGCCCGCGGCCAGGTTGCCGTTGCCTTCGGTCAGATAGAGGATTTCCGAGCCGCGCTTGATCTGTGTGATGTTGATCACCGGCTGGGCGCGGCCGGTCTTGTAGTACTCAGGCGAGATCTGGAAGCCGTTGGCGACGTAGTCGAGTTCCTGCTGATCGTTGGGGAACACGGGGCACTGGTAGACATCGATGCGGGCGAACTGGGGCTTGAGCGCCTTGTCCCGGTTGCCGCTGGTGTCCTGGGCGCCAATGGAAACGAAATCCTTGAGGAAATACTTGCCAAATTGCTCGGCGTAGAGGTATTGGCCGGTCAGGTACTGGGTTCCGTGGTTATAGTCGCGCGGGATAAAACCCTTGTTCTCGTTGGCGTACATCTGCGCGACCGTACCGATCTGCCGGAGGTTGGAGGCGCACTTGACCGTGTTGGCCTGCTTCCGCGCGGAGCTGAGCGCCGGGAGCAGGATCGAGATCAGCAGGGCGATAATCCCAATAACAACGAGCAACTCGACGAGCGTGAACGCCACCTCCTGACGGGCAGGCCCGGTCAAGTGGATGCGCGGCTTGCGAAGGTGTACGCCCATGGTGTGTGACATCGTTTGCCTCCGAGCGAATATGGGGATTTCCCCTCCCTCCGCGTAGCTTCGCTCCATAAACCGCTTGAGTCAACCCGACATCGTCCGAAGAGGTGTTTCGCCGCAAAGTTGGCAAGTATCTGTCAATATATCGATCCGACCGGCGCCTGCCGAAAACGTGCTACAATCGTTGATATGCCGTTTTCGCCCATTCCCGAGATCCTGGAAGCGCTCAACGCCGGCCGGCCCATCGTGCTGGTGGACGATGAGGATCGTGAAAACGAGGGGGACATCGTCTACGCGGCAGAGAAATGCACGCCCGAGGCCATCAATTTCATGGTCAAGCATGCCCGGGGTGTGGTTTGCCTCGCGTTGACGCCCGAGCAGTGCGACAAGCTGCGCCTGCACCCGCAGACGCACATCAACACGGCCCAGCTCGGTACGGCGTTTACGGTGACGGTGGATGCCCACCCGCGGTTTGGCGTGACCACCGGCGTGTCGGCCAAGGATCGGGCCAAGACCATTGAGGTCGCGATCGCCGAGGACGCCCAGCCGCAGGACCTTCTCCGCCCCGGTCATATCAACCCGTTGCGGGCGCGGGAAGGTGGTGTGCTGGTGCGGGCCGGGCAGACCGAAGGCTCGGTGGACCTGGCGCGCCTGGCGGGAATGAAGCCGGCGGCGGTCATCTGCGAGATCATGCGGGATGACGGCGAGATGGCCCGGCGGCCGGAGTTGGAGGAGTTCTGCCGCGTCCACGGCCTCTTGATGTGCACGATCGCGGACCTGATCAGCTATCGCCTCAAGAGCGAGCAGTTCGTCAAGCGGGTGGAGACGATCGCGCTGCCGACGGCCTGGGGCACGTTCACGCTGCACGCGTACCAGAGCATCATCGACCCGCAGCCGCACTTGGCGCTATGCAAAGGCGGCATCGGCGACCTGGACCCGCAGACCGGCAAGGCGAGCGTCCACGAGGAGCCGGTGCTGGTGCGCGTCCACAGCGAGTGCCTGACCGGCGACGTCTTCGGCAGCGGCAAGTGCGACTGCGGCGGGCAACTGTCGGCGGCGATGCAGCAGATCGAGCAGGCCGGCAAGGGCGTGCTGCTCTACCTGCGCCAGGAAGGACGGGGCATCGGCCTGTTAAACAAGCTGCACGCATACGCGCTGCAGGAGCAGGGACTGGACACGGTCGAAGCGAACCTGCGCCTTGGCCTGCCGGTGGACAAGCGTGACTACGGCATCGGTAGCCAGATCCTGCGCGACCTGGGCCTGCGCAAGCTGCTGATCATGACGAACAACCCGAAGAAGATTCACGGGATCGAGGGGTATGGATTGTCGATCGTGGATCAGGTCCCGATCCGGATCGAGCCGGGACCGCACAATAAGCGGTATCTCGAGACGAAGAAGACGAAGATGGGGCATCGGTTGTAGGGCGCGCTATGAGGGCGCGCGGAAGGAGCACGGCGCCATGAAGGTCCTCCTGGTTCACCCCAGTGCTCTGTTGTATTCCGAAGTCTACCTGAGGCTGGAGCCGCTCGGCCTGGAGTGCGTAGGCCAGGCGCTGAAGCGCGCCGGGCATGAGGTGCGCCTCCTCGACCTGCAGATCTTTACCCACCGGGACTTCGCGAACGAGCTGAGCGATTTTCAGCCCGATGCGGTCGGGTTCAGCTTGAATTACTTGGCGAACGTGCCCGAAGCGATCGACCTGGCGAAGTCGGTCAAGCGGTCGTTCCCGCGGACGTTCGTGTTCGTTGGTGGTCACAGCGTCTCATTCATCGCGCAGGAGGTGCTGCAACACGGTGACGGCGCGATCGACGCGATCGTGCAGGGCGAAGGGGAGATCACGACCCCGCGAATGCTCGCCGCCGTCCCGAACGTGGACGGGATGCCGGGCGTCACGACCCTGAACGCGACCGGCCCGCGTCCCACGCTTCGCGCCGACATCAACGAATCGCGCCCCGCACGCGAGCTGACGCGCAAGCGTCACAAGTACTTCATCGGCGAGCTCGACCCGTGCGCATCCATCGAGTTCTCGCGCGACTGCCCGTAGGACTGCTCCTTCTGCAGCGCGTGGACGTTTTACGGCCGGAGCTATCGCCAGGCCGACCCCGCCGTGTGCGCCCAGGAGATGGCGTCGATCCGCGAACCCAACGTCTTCATCGTCGATGACGTCGCGTTCATCTACCCCGAACACGGGATGGCGATCGCGGACGAGATCGAGAAACGGCGCGTCCGCAAGCGTTACTATCTCGAGACCCGGTGCGACGTGCTCATCCGCAACCAGGAGGTGTTCGCGCGCTGGGCCAAGATGGGGTTGTGCTACATGTTCCTGGGGCTGGAGTCGCTCGACGAGCAGCAGCTCAAGGCGTTTCGCAAGCGCGTGACGCCGAACCAGAATTTCGAGGCGCTGGAAATCGCGCGGCGGCTGAAGGTGGATGTCGCGATCAACCTGATCACCGACCCGTCCTGGGACCGGGCAGATTTCGAGCGCACGCGGCAGTGGGCGACCGAGGTTCCCGAGATCGTGCACCTGACCGTCGCGACGCCCTATCCCGGCACGGAACTGTTCCACACCGAGGCGCGCGAGCTGACCAGCGTCGATTACACGCTGTACGACATCCAGCACGCGGTGCTGCCCACCAAGCTCCCGCTGCGCGAGTTTTACGAACAGCTCGTGCAGACGCAGGAGATCATCAACCGCAAGTTCATGGGGTGGCGCACCGCCGCCGCCGTGTCGAAGATCCTCGCCGGGCAGTTGATCCGCGGGCAGACGAACTTCCTGAAGATGCTGTTCAAGTTCTCGAAGGTCTACAACGTCGACCGCTTCCACGCGGATCATTTCCGCAAGGTCGATTACCCGATGCGCCGTCCGTCGGATTACCCGGCCAAGCTCCAGCCGCAGGAATTGCTGGTCCACCTTAACGTGGATCGCCGGCGCGAGGTCGCCCGGTCGTCGTGAGGCGAACGCCGCCGCGCACCTCGCCAATTATCCCCTGATGGATATGGTCGCGTTGGGCGTGCGGATGGTCGTGGAGTGCTGCACGTCGCCCTCCTCGATGCTGTAAGTGGGCGTGGGGCGCTGCGAACCCTGTCGGGCGGCTGACATCAGGCGGGACAGGGTGATGGTGCCGAGCTGGTCGAAGCGGATGACCTGGTCGGGCGGGACCTGCAACTGGATGCTGCTGCGCGGGCCAGTCCGGATCTCGGCGTTTTCGGTCAGGGTCTGGCCGACCATCGCGGCTTTCCAGGGCTGGTCGGGCGCGAGGCGAACCTGCGCCAGGCCCCGCACACCGGTGATGGTGGCGATCCCATTCGGCCGCGTTGACGAGGTGGGAACAGTTGCGGGGGCCGTGCCGGCGGCGGCGGTCGGACGGGTGGCGGTGGAGGGGCGGGGACCGAACCCAGTCATCCTTTCCCGGTCTACCGACGCCGGACCAAGCGAGTTCGCCGATTCTCGCTGGCTGGCCAAAACCGCGGCAGCGGCGGCGGCGCCGGGTGTGGCGCGCGCCTGCAGCGCCGACGCCGACGTCCGAAGCTCGATCGCGAACCGAGAATGCTCGGGCAGCGAGGCACGGCAGCGCTGTGCCGCGAGCGCGGCGGTTTCCGCGGCCAGGGCAAGTTCGCCGGCCGACTCCAGCGAGCGCGCCAGGGCATCGAGGGACATGACGACCTGCGGATGGGTCGGGCCCAGCGCCCGCTCCTGGTCCGCGAGCAGTTGCCTGCGCAGGTCGATTGCGCCGGGCCTGACGAGGCGCTCGGCTCGGGCGACGAGAATGCCGCGGGCGATCAGCGTCGCGGGATGGTCGGGCCCGAACGCCGACCGCCGCGCCGTTACAAACGATTCGTGCAGCTTGTCGGCATCGCCCGTGCGGCCGGCGTAGTCGAGCAGGTTGCCCAGGTCGATGACCGGGAGCGGCGCCAGCGCGTTGGGCGCGGCCGGCGCATCCGCGAGGCCCGCGGCGACGTCGCGATAAAGTCGCTCGGCCGAACCGAAGTCGTTGCGATAGAGCTTGACCGCGGCGAGCAGGTACGCGGCCGCGAGCGTGCGGGAATGTTTGGGACCCAGTGACCGGCGACGCTCGTCCGCGACCCGACCGTAAAGCGAATCGGCGGCGTCGAGGACCTCCGCGTGGGCGCGCAGCGGCACGGCCAGGCCCACCGGGCTTCGCGACATCCCCGCCAGCTCGTCCTCGCACGTCTCGAGTCTTGTCGAAAGCGTGGCGAGCAGGAGGGGCCTGGCTTGCTCCAGGAGGCTTTGCGATTCGGCCGGCGGCAGCATCGACCCGCGGGCGACCAGCACGTCGGCCAGCCGCATGGCCGACATCTGCGTGTCGGGGTCAGACGGGCCCAGCGCCTGGCGGCGGCCTTCGTACGCGCGGCGGAAGCGCGTCTCGGCCTCGTCCCACGCGCCGCGGAGCTGCGCGGCGCGGCCGAGCCAGTGGACGGAATCCAGCGCCTCGGGATCGTCGGCGCCGCGGATGCGCTCCCGGAACGCCAGCGCGGCGTCCAGGTGCGCTTCGGCGTAGGCGAAGACGGCCTGGTCGAGGAGCATCACGCCGACGACGTGGTGGACGGCGGCGCGCATGTCGGGCTGGTCGGCGAAGATCTGGTCGGCCGCCTGCCCGGCGCGGGAGAGGAAATCGGGGATGCGCGCGCCGCCGCTGCTGACGCCGCCCGCGGGCAGTTCGGACGACACGCCCTGTAACAGGTAGGACTGCACGAAGCTGTAGGCCTTGCTCCGCCGCGCTTCCCGCTCGGCCGCCATACGCTGGACGACCTCGGCGTGCTGGGCGTGGCGCGCGCGGACCAATCCGAACGTCGCCGCAGCCAGCCCCACCAGCAGCGCAATCGCGACCGCCGCCGTCGCCGCCACCATCCCGCGGTTGCGGCGGACGAACTTGCGCAGGCGGTGGATCCGCCCCGGCGGGCCGGCCCAGATCGGCTGATGATCCAGGTAACGCCGCACGTCGTCCGCCAGCGCGCTGGCGGTCTGGTATCGGCGGCCGCGATCCTTCTCCATCGCCCGCATCACGATCCAGTCCAGATCCCCGCGCAGGAGACGGCGCAGGCGCTTCGGGTCGGTCTGCCGGCAGGCGGCGACCTGCGCCGCCGTCTCGCCCAGCGCGGTCAGGCGCGTGCTGGGGCGCGGCGGCTCGACCTCGCGCACGATCCGCTGGATCTCCCCCAGCGCTGCGCTGCGGAACTGCTCGGGCGTGAACGGCGTGGTCCCGGTCAGCAGCTCATACAAAAGCACCCCCAGGCTGTAGACGTCGCTCCGCGTGTCGATGTCGCCGCCCGCCGCGCTCATGTCCGCCTGCTCGGGCGACATGTACTGCGGGGTGCCGATCATCTGGCGGATCTCGGTCACCAGCGTGCGGTCGGTCAGCCGCTGGTCGGCCGTCGCCTTGGCGATGCCGAAGTCGATGACGACCGGTACGGCCGTCCCTTCCCGCTGGGCCACCAGCACGTTGCTGGGCTTGAGGTCGCGGTGGATGATCCCCTTGTGGTGCGCGTGCTGAACGGCGCGGCAGACGTCGACGAACAGTTCCAGCCTCGCCCGCGGCGCCAGGTTGCCGTGGTCGCAATACTGCGTGATCGGCAATCCCTTGACCAGGTCCATCACGAAATACGGCCGGCCGGTCTCGGTCGCGCCGGCATCGAGCACCCGGGCGATGTTCGGGTGCTCCATCAGCGCCAGCGCCTGCCGCTCGGCCTCGAACCGCGCGATCACCTGCCGCGTGTCCATCCCCGCCTTGATGACCTTGAGCGCGATCCGCCGGCGCACCGGGTGATCCTGCTCGGCGAGAAAGACCGTGCCGAAGCCCCCCTCGCCCAGACGCTGGAGCAACTTGTAGCGGCCGATCCGGCCGGCGGGCGCATCGGCGGCGCTGATCGCCTGGGTGACGGTCTGATCGATGTCTTCGCCTTGATCGCCCATCACGGGCTCCATCCGCATGCGCTCACGAGAGCAGCCACATCCGTTTACGCCCGATGGCCGCGCATGATTCTACAACGATCGCCCGTTGCCGGTATGCCCGGATTAGGGTAGGTCCGACATTTGGGTAGGGCGACCGCATTGGGAGGGCGAGCCTCCGTGCGAGCCGCTCGCTTCCCCGAAGGCGAGCCCTCAGAATGGCTCGGGCGGAGCCTTGCCCTCCCACTTAGTCCCTTTGCCTCCGAGGAAATCATGCGCATCTCCACCTTGCTGATCGCACTTCTGACGCTAAGCCCCTTCCTGATCGCAGACGATTCCACGTCCGATCAAACCGAACGGGAGCGAACCAGGCGTCTGAACGCATGGCGCGCCAGCGAGCAGGGCCAGGCCGCCCTCAAGGAGATCACCGCCATCGACTCGCGCCTGCAGCTCCGCCTCGTCCTCGACAAGGACGCCCCCGGACAATTCGACGAGGTCGCCGACCCCTCGAGCGGCGGAAAGCTCCGTATCACCAGGGAAGTCCTGCTTAATGAAAAGGCGTTCTCGTCCGCGTCGGTCGTCACCGACGACAAGGGCGGTGCCGCCGCGCGCGTGCGCGCCACCCTCACCGACGCGGGCGCCAACCAGATGGAATGGGTCACCTCCCGAAACATCAATCACCGGCTGGCCATCCTCTTCGACGGCAAGCTCCTTATGGCCCCGAGCATTCGCTCGACCATCCGCCAATCCCTCGAGATCAACGGCGGCGCCGGTCTCTCCAAGGCCGAAGGCGAAAAGCTCGTCGCCGCAATCCAGGGGAACAAATAGCCCCGACCCCGCCGGCAGTTGGGGCCGGCTAATCCTTGGGCGCAAATCCGTTCCGGTTAATCGGGCTGGCCTGGCTGAGCTCCACCCCTCTCGTATCGAGCTTGCGCGGGTGCTTCTTGGCGCACTCGATGCACGTCGTGACGCCCGGCAGCGCCTCCAGGCGCGCGGGCGCGATCGGCCGACCACAAAGATTGCAAAGCTTGCGGGAGGGTTGGCTTTGTTCTGACATGGCGTCTCCGGTGCCAGCAATGGCCATGCCCTGATTTTACAACGGTTACGCGTTGTCAGTAGGCCCCGATTGGAGTAGGTCCGTCAGACGGAGTCGCCCCATGTCCGACCTTATCGATTGGCCGCGACCGCACTACGACCCCCTTACCCAACCCGCTCCCGATGCGGCCGAGCTGTTTTACCTGGTCGTCGGTCCGCCCCCGCCCCAGCCGCTGCCAGTCAGCCGCAAACGGCATCACCTCGATCACCTGGAAACGAATCTCAAGATCACCACGCATCGCCGCGCGGACGACCCGCCGTGGTTCGACGGCTGGTTCGCCGAGCCGCTGGGCCGGCAGATCGACGGCCTGTTCGCCAACCCCGATGAGATCCGCTCGGCCACATCGCTGACGATCGTCCGCGGCCAGTTCCCCGACGCCCCGGACCTGAACTACCTGCGCAACACCGCCGGCGTCGTCTCCGCCATCGCCGACACGCCCGGCACGCTGGCCATCTTCGACGCGCTGGCGACCACCTGGTGGCGCCTGGGCGAGTGGCGCGAGGCCTTCGTCGATCGTAGCGAGTTCCACATCGCCGATCACATCTTCATCACCGTGACCGATGACCCAAGCCGCCACCCCGGCATCTGGACCCACACGCGGGGCATGGTCAAGTTCGCCCGCCCGGAGCTCGAGATCCGTCATCTCTCCGGCGACTACGACACGCGCAACCCGGCCATCCGCGCGTCGGGCCACGTCCTCAACGGCATCGGCAGCTACCTCGCGCAGGGCGCGGCCGTCCGCGACGCCCAGAACATGTTCCTCCCCGACACCGACGCCACGATCACCTTCGTTCACCACACCGACGAGGCGACCCGCAAGCACTTCAACAACACGTCGATCGAGATCTGCGACTTCGACGAGCGAACCGGACGCGCGATGGACGGGGCGCCAAGACTTCTGGAACGATCGGCGCGTCGAGCCGAGACCTGAGCGTCTTTGGGCGTTTTGTGGTGCAGCCTCATTCGAAGTGATAATCTTGTGTACAGGCGAAATGACTCACGATCCGAGCAAGCGGCACAAAGGCGAGATCTTGTCATACGGTTATCGTAAGCCAACGGTTCCGCGCTCAGCCCGAGATTGGCTGATCGCGATTACGTTGACTCTTTCCCTGATTCTCGCGTTCTACATTGCACTGTTCTTCGGGTTGTGGAGATTTTTTAGAATGCTGCCGGCTCCATGAAAGGCGGGCGACTGATTAGGCGTGTCCGCGTGACCAGCGACAACACGACGGTGTGGGGTCTGCGCCCAGGTGTCGGCCAGCGAGCCGGGGTCGTGGGCATCCTCGACCGAGGTCTATGACACGACCGGGTTCACCACCCAGGGGGCGGGACTCGTCGGCTTCGCCCCCGGGCGCCAACGCGCCGGCGGTCCCGTGCTTCCGGCTCAAGAGCGACCGGGCGACACGTGCAGCACAATGCGAACCGCAACGTCGTCGCTTCGGCCCGGGTAATCACAACATGCGATGCATGCTTCTCCTGGCATCGGCGCTGCTGGCCGTCGCTGTGATCGATCGCAGCGCCGCCGTTGCCGTTGCCGCCGCCGACGATGCACCGGAGATCAAATCTGAAGCCTTCGATCACGATCCCGGTTGGGAGGGATTCAACAACCACATCACGCCCAGGCACGTTCCCGACGTCACCCAGGACTTCGGATACGACGCCGCGGGCCAGGTCGGCGGCCGCGTCACCCGCGCCGCCCGGCCCGCCTATTACGCCGACAGGATCGAACCGCCGCTCACCCTCGACCACCCGCTCCGCGCTTCCGGCACCTTCGCGATCAGCCACACGTCCCCGGGCAGCGGCGTCTTCTTCGGCTGGTTCAACTCCCGCCAGCGCGAGGCGGGCGGACGACCGATGAACTCCCTGGGCATGGATTTCGACGGCGAGCACGGCGGCGCACGCCTCGCCGTGCGCATGATCGCCGGCGACAACACCGCCTGCGGCACCTTCGTCACGCCGTTCATCCCCGGCAAGTACCGCCCGACGCCGATCCGCAACGACGGCACCCGCTATCACTGGACCCTCTCCTACGACCCCCAGGCCAATCACGGCGGCGGCCAGTTCCGCTTCAGGATCACCAGCGACAGCAAGACGCCCGAAACCTTTGAAGGCAAGGATTTCACCGTCGATCTCCCCGCCGGGTTCCGCAAGCGCGGTGCCACCTTCGACCGCTTTGGCCTGATGAACTCGACCAAGCCGGGCGGCCAGATGACCATCCACTTCGCCGACCTTCGCCACGACGGCAAGATCGACGATTTCACCAAAGACCCCGGCTGGATCGGCTCGGGAAACCGCGCGACCTACTCCGAGCCGGTTCAGGTTGGCGTCCACAACTTCGGCTTCAGCCCCACGACGCATTTCGCCGGCGGCGCGCCGGGTGAGATCGGCGGCGATCTGTGGCGCAGCGGCCCCTACGGCTTCTACGCCGACCGCGTCGGCCCGCTCACGCTCGACGATCGCCTCGAGGCCTCCGGAAAAGTCATCCTCTTGGTCGGCGCGCCTGATTCGGACATGGAACTCGGCTGGTTCAGCGGCGACGCTCGGGACACGCCGCCCGCCAAGTCCGGAAGCTTCTTAGGCATCCACGTCGGCGGGCCCACGCGCGTGGGTCACTACTTCCAACCCGTCTTCGCCACCGCAAAGGGCACCACCGGCCACGCCGCAAGCGGCCCGGTCCTCGTCCCCGGGCGCGCCTACCCGTGGTCGCTCGTCTACGACCCCGCCGCAAACGGTGGTAACGGCTCGATCAAGGTGACGCTGGGCGAGGAGTCTGTCACGCTCGCGCTCAAACCCGGCGTCAAGGCCCAGGGGGCACGCCTCGACCGTTTCGGCCTCTGCACGTCCAACATCGGCGGACAGTTGGTGCGGATCTATCTCGACGATCTGAAATACACCGCCCGACACTGAACCTCAGTCTTGCCCGCCGAGGGCAAGATTTCACTTGAAATGTGACAGTGACTGTCACTATAATACCGTCCAGATGGAAGAGCATCGCCTCAGCATTGATGAACTCGCCGATGCCGCCGGACTCACCCGCCGCGGGATCCGCTTTTATGTGCAGCAGCGGCTTTTGCCGGCCCCGCACGGGGTCGGCCGGGGCAGGCACTACGACGCTTCGCACCTCGACCGTCTTCGCAAGATCCGGGAACTTCAGACGGCCGGGCATTCGCTGGAGGAGATCCGGCACATCCTCGCGGGAGGCGAGGCGCCCGCCCCCGTCGCTAAAGTGACCAGGACGGCAATGGCGCGTCCCGCGCTCCGCGCCGAGCTTTGGCGACGCCTGCGCGTCATGGAGGGGGTCGAGCTTTCGTTTGACGCCGGGCGGTTCAACCCCAGTGCCGAACAGTTGCTCGCCCTTCGCGAGGCGATCGCCTCGGTGTTCAAACCGCAGCAAGAGGAGACCTTATGAACGCAGCAGAACCCGCCCGCATCGCCCTTCGCACGAACAATGAGTCCGATCGAATCGCCCTGCGCGGCGTGCGGCTGACCGCGCGCGTGGCCGGCATGAGCCTCAAGGCCACCGTCGAGCAGACCTTCGTCAACCTCGAGCCCACGGCAATCGAGGCCGTCTACACCTTCCCGCTGCCCGAGGGGGCCGCCGTTTGCGCGTTCGAGGTCGTTTTCTTCGACCGGGTCTTTACGGGGGTGATCGAGGAGGCCGAGCGGGCGATCGAGAAATACGACGACGCCATCTCCCAAGGCCACGCCGCGTATCTATTAGAGCAACATCGGCCGGACGTCTTCTCGGTTCGGGTGGGTAACCTCAAGCCGCGGCAGGCGGTGACGATCCGCCTCTCGTATGTAGCCGACCTGGAGACGGTTGATCGGTCGATCCGGCTGGCGTTCCCCACCACGATCGCACCCCGTTACACCACCGCCAGCGGCACGGACCCGCTCGACGCGGCCGTCGACGGCGACGCCCTCAACCCGCCGCACGTGCTAAGCGTGCCTTACGGGCTGTCGATGGAACTGGAGATCGACCTGGGCAAAGGACTGACGGCCATCGAGTCCCCGTCTCATGCCATACAAGCGATGCGACAGGCCGCGGCACTCTGGAAGGTCACCTTCGCCGGCGGTTTCGCCGAGATGGATCGCGACGTCGTCCTGAACCTGAAGCTGGCGCGCGAGCAGGAGCCCTTCGCCCTGGCGGCGACCAGTCCCCAGGGCGAGCGCTTCGTCGCCCTCAATTTCCTGCCGGAATTCGAGGAAATCGACTTGGCCGGCCACTCCCACGCCGAGACCATCTTCGTCCTCGATTGCTCCGGCTCCATGCAGGGCGAATCGATCGCACAGGCCCAGGGGGCCCTGGAGTGCTGCCTGCGATCGATGTCGATCGGCGACCGCTTCAACCTCTGCCGCTTCGGCTCGCGCTTTTACCTCTTTCAGCCCCGGCCGGTGGAGTATTCCGAGCGGACGCTCCGGCAGGCCATCCAATTCCTTCAGCCCGGAGCGGACCTGGGCGGCACGGAGCTGATGGCGCCGCTGGAGGAGATCCTCGCCGAGCCTCCGGCAGGCGGCGGCGTGCGCAACATCGTCCTGCTGACCGACGGCCAGGTCACCAACGAGCCGGCGGTCATCGCCCTCGCCAGGCGCAAGCGGGCCCACAACCGCATCTTCACCTTCGGCATCGGCCACGGGTGCAGCGCGTTCCTGATCAAGGGCCTGGCGAGGGTCAGCGGGGGTGCAGCCGAGTTCATAGCGCCCGGCGAACGCATCGAGGAGAAGGTCCTGCGAACCTTCGGCCGCCTCGCCTCCCCGCCGGTCAGCCAGGTCGAGATCGACTGGGGGGATGCGGACGCCGAGATCGCCCCGCGCGTCCTGCCGCCGCTGTTCGACGGCGACGCCCTGCGCGTCTTCGCCCGCCTGCCAGGGCGGGTTCCGGAGACCGTCACGCTGCGCTGCGTCACCGCCGCCGGGCCGCGGTCGTGGACCGTGCGGGTCCAGTCCTCGGACGACCCGGCGAACGTCCTGCCCTCCCTCTGGGCCCGGGCCATGATCCGCACGCTCGAGGAGGAAGACGGCGTCCAGCCGACGATCTCCATCTCCGCCCCCTCGCGCGAGCGCTCGCGCCTCGTTGAGATCTCCAGGCGCTACAACCTCCTGTGCAGCCTGACCAGCTTCATTGCCGTGGAACACCGCAGCCTGGAGGATCGGAACGAGGGGAGGCCGGCGCTGCGGCGTGTGCCGATCCAGTTGCAGGCGGGATGGGGTGGGAATCTCCTCGGCGAATGCGTGCCGGGCGGCGCGGCTGGTCTCCTGGGAGCGGGAGCTCCTGCCTTCGGACTATCGCCCGGCATTCCTAAACTCGACCGAACCCTCAACAAGACCGTCACGCGGGGCAGGGTCACCTTGGGCAACGCTTTGGCAAAGCGGTCTCGGCGCAATTTCATCGGCGACAGGATTCCCCCCTCACCGGCCGCGACCCCAGCGCCTGCGGCTCGTCCGCCCGCCGACGACCTGGTCCAACTCCTCGCCCACCAGTCCGCCGACGGAGCGTTCGATACCTCAGCGAGCGTCGATCAGCTCATCCGCTCCTGTGGCCCGGATCGGGCGGCCATCATCGCAGCCATCGACAAGCTCCTCCACGACGCCCACGTGCCCCCCGCCGTCCGCCCCCGCATCCGGCAGACGCTGCTCGTCCTGGTGATGCTGAGACTGAGCTTTGCCGGGCGGCAAGGGGTTTGGGTCCGGGCGTCGAAGAAAGCCGTCCGCTTTATCGCCGATGCGGCCCAACTCCATGTCGGACAAGCAGATGCGTGGGTTACCGAGCTGGTCGGGCGCTTCCACAGGCCAGCCACCGCGCCGGTGGGCGATAGTCCGCCACGGGTCCCATAGTTGCACGTTCGCCCGCGGTTGGATACGGTGTCGGGCGACCCCCCGTGGCGGAGCAATACCACTTCGCGGGGTCGCGACCACCGCGCCTCGCACGATGGAACAGTCGGAAAAATCACTGCCCCCGGCGCTGGCGCTGCTATCCAGCGAGCGTCCCCGGAACCTGGGATGGTTTGGGGCCGCCGGACTCCTCTTCGGGGACTGGGGCACCAGTCGGCTGTACGTCCTGGGCATCGCCTTCCTCGTCGCCGGTCGCTCCAGCTTTTACCTGATCGGGGCGATGAGCCTGCTGATCCTGGCGGTCGGCTGGGCGTACACGCAGATCTGTCGCATCTACCCGGACGGCGGGGGCGTCTACACCGCCGCCCGTCACCGCAGCGCCCTCCTGGGCGTCGTCGGAGCGTTGCTCCTTTTTGCGGATTACACGATCACGGCCTCCCTCTCGGCCGTGGATGCATTCCATTACTTCGGACTGGGTCAGCAGACCGCGCAGGTGCAGCAGGAGCCCCCGGCGGGGGATGAGCTGCGCCTCCACGCCGGCGAGGAGGCCGAGGCCACCACCGAATCGCTCCGCGACTGGCGCAGCCCCGCCCTGTGGGCGATTGTCTCGATCGTGGCGATCGGGGCATTCAACCTGATGGGCCCGAAGCACTCCGCGGGCTTTGCGCTCTTCGCAGCGGCGGGGATGGTGGCCATCACGCTCATGGTGGTCATCGCGGCCATACCGCAGATCAACTGGCGGCACGTCAACATCGGGCGGCTCAACCACAACCCGCTGCACATGTGGGAGGCGTTCGTCGCCATCGTCCTTGCGCTCTCGGGAGTCGAGGCAATCGCCAACCTGACCGGCGTGATGAAGCGGCCCGTCTACGGCACCGCCAGCAAGTCGATCTGGGTGGTGGCGGCCGAGGTGGCGTTCTTCAACCTCGTGCTGGCCGCCGCCATGTGCGCCATCCCGGAGATCGGCCGCGAGGCCCACAAGGACGACATGCTCGCGTACATGGCCGGGCATTACGTCGGCAAGCTTGGGGAGTGGCCGGTGCGCATCCTGGGCGGGCTCCTGCTCCTCTCGGCCACGAATACCGCCGTCAACGGCCTGATGAGCGTCACCTACGTCATGAGCCGCGACGGCGAGCTGCCGCGGTTCTTCCAGAAGCTCAACTCCCTGGGCGCGCCGTGGATCGGGGCGATCGTGGCGGCCGGCGTGCCCACGCTGGTCCTGCTCTTCTACCACGACGTGACCACGCTCTCGCACCTCTACGCGATCGGGATCGTCGGCGCGGTGGCGATCAACTGCTGCGTAACCGTCTTCCACCCGCGCTTGCGCCGCATCAAGCGCAAGGGCCCGATGCTGGCGATCGGCGTGCTCCTGATCGGCATCTGGATCACCCTGGCGATCACCAAGCTGCACGCCCTGGCGTTCGTCAGCATCGTGCTGGTCGTCGGGCTGTCCCTCCGCCAGCTCACGCGGTACATGGCCACCCGCAAACCCAAACCCAGCCTCCTGCGCCAGGCGATCGTCGAGCAGCTCACGCCCGAGGCGCTCGCCAGGCCCCGGTTGCTTTTGGCGACCGCGGGCTCCGCCGCGATGGCGGACGCCGCGATGGAGATCACCGCCGCCGAGAACGCCGCCCTGGTCGTCTGTTTCGTCCGCGAGGTCGCCCTGAACTACAAGGTGGAGGCCGAGACCCGCTTCACGCTCGACAACGATCCCGCCGCCCAGGCGATGTTCGGCGAGTTCCTGGAGAAGGGGCACGAGTACGGCGTTCCCATCATCCCGATGTACGACACGGGGACCAACTCCGCCGAGCTGATCGCCGAGCTGGCCGCCATGAACGGCGTCGACCGCATCCTGATCGGCTCCAGCCGGCGCGGCCTGCTCCACCACATCATCAAGGGCAGTTTCCAGCGGCGGCTTGAGACGCTCCTGCCGCCCGAGATCCACGTGCAGGTGCTGAGCGTGACCGAGCCTGCTGACGCCGGACAGACGGTCAGCGTCCCGCCGGCTGCCGCCGCCCCCGCCGAAACGCCCGAGCCCGCGGCGCGGGAAGGGTGAGCCAAGGCAGAAGGATGAAGGATGAAACGGCAGGAACGCCGTGATCCGGTCCCCCTCGCCCCGACGCGACGTTGGATATCCATTCGCCAAACGGTTCAACGCGGCTGGGAGAGGGAATATGGGGCTCAGTACCGATACTCAGTACCGATACACCGCCGCCACCCCGTGGTCGGTCGGCATCTGCTGGTGGGGCAGGACGAAGACCTGACCGTCCATCTTGAGGACCATTTCCGCCAAGTCGTCCAGCAGGTCGTCCGCCCGCCCGTTCGACGTCGTCGCCGCTTCGATCAAGCCGTCGCGATGGAGGATGCCGGGGATCTTCACGTCCGAATCGACCAGGAGCGTGCCGACGCGCCCGCAGGCGGCGGCCTCGGCGACCTGCGGGATCTCGTCCGAGCCCAGGTGCCGCGCCTTGGCGGCCTGATAGGCGTCCTTGAGCGTGTTCATCTGTTGCTCGAACTGCGGGCCCAGGATATTCCCGGCCTGGTCACGCAGGCGCTGAGGCGTGGCGGCCTCGGGACCCAGCGGGATGCCCTCTTCCACGTATCCATGCGCGGCCCGCGCGACCCCTTGAAACGTCGCCAGGTGTTTGACGTCGGCGGCGACGATGATGGGGAGGCGATCGCGCCGCGTATAACGCTCCCAGACCGCCTGATCGACCAGGCGGAAGAACCGCTCGACGTTGACATTGCCCTGCGGCGACGACGGCTGGCCGACCAGCGGCGCGGGCGTGCCCTGCGGCGTCGTGTCGTTGCCGGTGGACTCCGTCGCGATCAGGTCGTCAACACCATGGGGGACGCTCGGATGTGGCGTCGCCTCGCGCAGGCCATATGCATCCCCCTCGAATATCCGCACCCGTTGAGGCGAGATGCAGAGCACGCGATAGCGCCGGTCCAACTGCATCAGGCGGATCAGCGGCTTGACGTGGAACGTGTCGGCGATCATCACGAGGCGCTGCACGGGCTGCCGCAGCTCGATCACGTGGGCGTGGTCGGCACAGGCGAAGATCGCCACCGCGTCCCGGTCGCCGTCCCACAGCCCCGCGTCGTTAAGCATCCGTTCGAGCTGACCCAGTGCGGCCCGGGCGTGCTCGGCGCCGTAGCCCTTCTTCTGCCCGCCCCCCATCATCTCCCGGACCTCGTTCAACAGGTTTTGAAGGTGAACCGGCGTCTGGTTGATGGGCGCGTTGATCCGGGTCAACGGAAGGTAGATCGAGATGCACGGCGGCGTGTGGTCGGCGAGCAGTTCCTTGAACCAGGGGGCGGCGTTGACGGCTTCCATGGGGCGTTCCTCCGTGTGTGAATTTTTCCCAGGTCCGAAAGTTTGGCAAATCATGTGCCGGGTGGGATCGAATACGGCCTGAAGAGGCCGGTCGGCCAGTTCGCGCGGACGCCCCGGTTCACCGCGAAGCGGTCGTGCCCGGTTGGGTCGCAGGAGGGATCTTCACCTTGACGACCTTTTGATCGTGAAACTCGCGCCCGGTGAGCTCGTCGTGAAACGTCACCTTGACGGTAAGCTCGTCATGCCGCGGCGGGCGCTGCTGCCAGGGGAGCGTGAACACGTAATTCCGCGCCAGGAACGACCCGATCCACGCCTTCTTCGCCGCGTCCACGTCGAAGCTCCACTTGCCGATCTGCTGCGGCGGGTTCTCGGCAAGATCGTAAGCCTCAATGACGAACGAGCCCGCCGCCTTGAACGGCTGGCCCTCGTCATCGGTTGGGGTGGCATAGACCTTCACGCCCTCATCACCGGGCTTGGTCGCATCGAGGTCCGCGCCGCCGGTCAACCGGCCCAGTTGCAGGCCGTGCGTCGTGAAGAGCTTGTCGAGGCGATCCTCGGGCAGCGTGGGCAGCGTGCCGACCTTGGCTTGCAGGCTCCGGATCGTCGCGGCGTCGGCCTCCCGGGCGCGCCCGAGCGTCTCGATCTGGTCGCGCAGGTTCTGGTTCTCCTTGCGGAGCGTGATGTTTGCGGCATCAGGCGCGCCGCAACCCGCCGGGATGACCAACAGCAGAGGCGCCGCCGAACGGAGGGCGAACGATCTCAGCCGGCTTGCCGATGCGGGGTTCATCAGTCCTTGTCGTCCTCGTCATCGTCATCGTCAACGTTCCGCCGGCTCGCGGAAACCACACGCTCGGGGGCGCGGTCCTGAACCTTGTCGGCGCAGCCGTAGGCGACCGCCTCCTCGGCGAAGAGCCACTTGTTCCGGTCGAAGTCACGCTTGATCACGTCGTATTCCTTGCCGGTGTACTGGCCCATCAGCTTGTAGAGCCGGTCGCGCAGGCGGAGCATGTGGGCGGCCTCGATCCCCAGGTCCGTCGCCGGGCCCTGCAGCACCCCGCCGATCAGCGGTTGGTGCAGCATCACCTGCGCGTTGGGGAGGCAGAACCGCTTGCCCTTGGTTCCCGCCGCCAGCAGGCAGGCGCCCATCGACGCCGCCATCCCGATGCACGTCGTCGCCACGTCGCACCGCAGGTGCTTCATCGTGTCGATGATGCCCAACCCCGCCGACACGCTCCCCCCCGGCGAGTTGATGTAGAACTGGATGTCCGTCTTCGGGTCGTCGTTGGAGAGGAACAGCATCTGCGCGATGATCGAGTTGGCCGACTCGTCGGTCACCGGCCCGCCCAGGATGATGATGCGGTCCTTCAACAGTCGCGAGTAGATGTCATACGCCCGCTCGCCCCGCCCGGACTTCTCGATGACGATCGGGATCAGTGTGTTGTCTGCCATGGGAATTGCCAGTTGTTAGTTGTCAGTTGCGCCCGTGGGGCCGAGACGCACGCGCGCGCGGGGCTCGCGTTACTTCTGCTTCATCACTTCGGCGGCCTGGTCCTCGCCCAGGACCTCGTCGCACAGGCCGTACTTGACCGCCGCCGGCGCGTCGAAGAACCGGTCACGCTCGCTGTCCTCACGGATCCGGTCGGTCGTCTGTCCGGTGCATTTGGCCAGGATCTGGATCAGCGTGTCCTTCGTCTTGAGGATCTCCTCCGCCTGGATCTCGATGTCCGCCGCCTGACCGTACACGCCGCCGAACGGCTGGTGGATCATCACCTTCGCGTTGGGCAGGATGTAGCGCTTGCCCTTCTTTCCCGCGGCGAACACGATCGCCCCGCCGGACTCGGCGCGCCCGATGCAGTAGGTCGCGATGTCGCAGGTGAGGAACTTCATGATGTCGTACATCGCCAGCGTGTCGTCCACCACCCCGCCCGGGCTGTTGATGTAGAAGTTGATGTCCGAGTCCTTCTTCACGCTCTGCAGGTAGAGCATCTGCATGATGACGCGGCTGGCCGATACGTGATTGATCTCACCGACCAGGAAGACCACGCGGTTCTCGAGGAGCATCTCCTCCAGCGTCATCTCACGGTAGCGGTTGTACCCGCCCTGCGGGCCGGGCATTGCCATCGGCATCATCATCGGCCCGCGGCCGGGGATCATCGTCGGCATCGACGGTTCGGCCTGTGTCATGCTCGCCACGGCGGCAGCACCGGCCACATCGCGCGTGCCGAGATAATCGGCGACGCGGGCGACGGCCCGCGGGTCCACGTTTTTCAGGTTCAGATCTTGCATCGCTTCCTCAGTTGGCTGCCCTCTTTCGCGCGTCGTAAATCTTGCGCCGGATACTACGCGCGCCCCCACGGAGCGTCAACGAACCCAAGGGCCCGCGGACGAGTCCGGATAAACTGCGCCGCGCACCCTCCCCAGCGAGCGAGCCCGGCGGTTTCGAACGCCCTTGCCCGGCATGCCGGGAGAGGGCTGGGCGAGGGTTTCTCGCAAATAGTGAACGCAACTAAACAGGCAGGGGCGGATGAATGACGATGAGCTCGTCCGCGGTCATGTCCTTCCGTTCGGCGGCATTGTCGACGTCCTCGAACGAGTCCGAATCCGGCCCGCCGAAGATGACATCGGTTCCCGCGCCCCCGGAAAGAAAGTCACTGCCCGCCCCGCCGTCCAGCGAATCATCGCCAACACCGCCCGTCAGATGATCACCGCCGCTGTTGCCGCGCAGCGTATCACTCCCCTCCCCGCCGTCGAGCGAGTCGTTCCCCGGTCCACCCGCCAGCACGTCGTCCCCCTGGCCGCCGATCAGCGTGTCGCCCGCGACCGACCCGATCAGCGTGTCATTGCCGGCGCCGCCAACCAGTTCGAGCGGGTAGCCGATCGGCGAGATCTCCGGCGTCTGGCCCGGAAAGTCCTCTTCGGATCCGATGATTATCTGGTCATCGCCGTCGCCCCCGTCGAAGCGGATCTGCGAAACCCCGCCGCCAAGCAGGTTGAGGGTTGAATCACTATTGACGGTGATCGTCGCTCCCGGGGACAGGAAGTAGTTGTACGCGCCGAAACGGTCGGCGCGCCGCGTGCCGAAGACCACCAGCGTGTTCCCCTCGAAGCGGACGTCGGGCAGCACCGCGCCCGACAGCGCCCCTTCGACGTCCTTGACCTTCGCGCGCCCGCGAGGTGAGACCTTCGTATACAGGTCGCCCCCCAGCCCGCCCTCGACCGTGTCGTTCCCCTGGAGCGTAAACCGATCGTCGCCCCGCCCGCCCAGCATCACGTCGTTGCCGTCCTGTCCGATCAGCACGTCGCTGCCCGAGCCGCCGTCGAGCGTGTCGTCGCCCAACGACCCCGCGATCGCGTCCCGTCCCCCGCCGCCGGAGATCGAATCGTCACCCCATCCCCCGATTAGCGTGTCGTCCCCGTCCCCGCCCAGGATCGTTGCGGGCCGGGATTCCTGAACGATAACACCGGCTACTCGCGCGGTTCCCGGCGGCAGCACTTCGAACGGGTCGTCCGACATCTGCACCCGATCGTCACCCGCGCCCGCTTCCACCCGCACCCGCCGAATGCCCAGCGAACTGACCGAGCGCGTGCGGCCGTTCAGCGTCACGTCCAGGAACCCCCGCTGCGTGTCATCGCCCGGCAGGAATCGTGCGATCTGCGAGATCACGATCTGGTCCGCCCGCCGGGTCCCCCGTACGATCAGCGTCCCGTCCACCACGCCGATCGTCGCCGAGAGCATTTGCCGTGTCTCCAGCGATTCCAGCCCACTCCACCGCCCTTGCGTCATAGGTGCCCCCCGGATGAGTCTGCCACAATACCATCACCCGGGACGCCGACCTTGTGACCAGCCCTGCAAAATTCCCCGCGAATCGCCATCAAACGGAGTAAAGTCGGGCGAACTGGCGCGCCTGTATCAGCGAATCACCGGAATCGGCAGACCACGTCATAGAGCCCGCCCCCCACCCGCCGGGCTACGGCCACGTCCTTCAGCATCGCAAGATTCAACGCATCGCAGGTGAACGCCGCCTCCAGGTTCGATTCCACCCCCCGCCCCATCCCTTCCAGCACCACCAGGTCCGCATCCACCGCCGCGCGGTTCAACCCTTCGCTGACCGCCGACAGGTCGATCAGCGGCTCCCCTGTCCCCGTGCTGACCGCGGTGATTGGCAAGCCCACCAGTGACGGCTCGGCCTCCAGCACCCGGGGCCACCACGCCCGCACGTCGTGGATCGTCATGTCGTTGAGCGTCGGGCGCTCGTTCGCCGCCATCACCACGTGCGCCCCGTCCCGCGCCAGATACCGGATCATCGCCACCGCCCCCAGCACGAAATCGCTACCCGCGTTGTCGATGAAGAAGCACACCTTGCGATAGTTCCTCTGCAAGACCCTCGCGGCGAACGCATCGTAGTCATCGATCAACCACGGCCTTGCCGGCAGCTTCTTCCGCGTCTCGAAAAAGTCCGGCCCGCCATCCAGGAATGCCTTCGCCGTCGCCTCGGCCCCCATGTCGAAGATGTTCCCCGCGAAAACCCCCTCGATCACCGCCCGCAACTGCGCCTCGCCTTCCAGGGCATCGATCTGCCGGCAGACGTCCGGCAGCAGGCGAATCGCCGCCTCGTTCTCCCGGTTCTTCAGATCGAAAAACGCATCCTCGAATCCGTGTTTGCGCAGGAATTCGTCCCGCCAGGCGTCCAGCGTCAGGATTGTCACGCATTCGAATCGCTCGGGCGCCGCATGGAACGCGTCGAAGTGCGCGTAGAACTCCTCCCGACAGGCGGCCGCACGCTCCGCCGCGCCCCGCCCGGCGTTCGAGCACGCGACCCCCAGCTTCAGCATCGTGTCCAGGTGTCGCTTGAAGAAGCCCACCCAATACGTTCGCCCCTCCGGGTCCCCGCAAAGGTTCCAGTCGCAGGCAACGTAACCCATCGGGTCCGCGAGCTTGCAGAACGGCGCCAGGCTGCTCATCGGATGCTCATCCCCCCGTCCACGTAGATCGTCTGCCCGGTGATGTAACTCCCGGCGTCGCTGCACAGCAGCAGGGCGACCCCGGCATAGTCCGATGGCTCGCCGATCCGGCCTAACGGGATGTGCCTGCGCCCCTTCTCGGCCTTGTCCTTTTCCGATGCGAAATCAAACCGATTCCGATGCGTGTCCACCCACCCCGGCGCGACGCAATTGACCGTCACGCCGTCCTTCGCAAGCTCGCGCGCCAGCCCCCGCGTGAGATTCTCGATGCTGGCCTTGCACATCGCATACGCCATCATGTCCGCGTTCCCGCGAAGCTGCTGGATCGACCCCAGGTTTACGATCCGCCCCCACCGCTGCCCGCGGAAGATCGCGGCAGCTTCTCGACAAAGGAGGATCGGCGCGATGAAGTCCGCGCTCACCTGCCGCTCGATTTCCTGGACGCTTCCCTGGGTCAGCGTCGTCGGCGACTGGATGGCCGCGTTGTTGATCAGCACGTGTAATCCGCCCAGACGCTCGACAATCTCCGCCACCAACCGCGGCGGTAGCGAAAGATCCGTAATGTCACCCCCCAATGCGATCGCCTGACCTTCGTCCCGGCAAATCGACGCCGCTTCGGCTTGCGCCACGTCCAAATCGACGTCCTGGATCGCCACCGCACACCCCTTCGCGGCTAGCGCCTTCGCCATGGCCAGGCCGATGCCGCGCCCCGCGCCCGTGATCAGCGCGACTCGTCCCGTCATGGAAAAGTCCGGTGCCTCCATCGCGGGGCGGATGCTATCGCTCGCCCGGCGCAAATTCAAAGCGGGCTAGGCATTGTGTCGTACGCCTCAGCCGCATCCGACAGTTTGACACAGTGCATCCCGATCCTGTTCACCCGCCGCGGTCGGCACCCCCTTTGCGGAAGTTTCCGTCTCGCACGAGCGAGGAGTGCCTATGGACGGGAATACCAATACTGTCGTGGTCGGTATCTTCGATGATCGCTACCAGGCTGAGCAGGCGGTTGACGAGCTCGAGCACGCCGGCTTTTCCCACCACGACGTGGGGTTTGCCATCCGCGGTCACGACGTGGTCGAAGGCGGCATGATCACCGACGCGACCGGCGCCAAGGACGTCAGCGGCGCCATCAAGGGCGCCACCGCCGGCGCGGTGGCCGGCGGGATCCTGGGCGCGCTCGCGGCCGTCGTGGTTCCACCGCTGGGTCCGGTGCTGGTCGGCGGGATGCTCGCGACCGCAGCGGGCTTCGCCGGTACCGGAGCCGCCGTCGGCGGGATCCTGGAGACCCTGACCGGCCTGGGCGTGTCCGAGGAGGAGGCCCTGCACTACGAGAAGGAGTTCAACGCCGGCAAAGCGGTCGTGACGGTGCACGCCGGGACGGCAACGGACGCGGCCACCACGGCCGCGGCAGACCGAGCGGTCACGATCATCCGGCGACACGGCGGGTTTGTGCGGCGGGACCAGATCCCCCCCCAGGGCCCGCAGCCCCAGCCGCCCCTGGCGGTCTGAACACGTGAATCGAACGTAAATGTGAAATTTCCAACAAACGGTCTTTGATGTAAAGGAGTGTGTCACATGAGGCGAAACGGTCAGTCGAGTGAATCGGCGGGATACGAATGCTCGTCGTCGTCGGGGTGGACCAACACGTTTTTGTCCCTGGCGGGGGGCATTGGGCTGGGCGCGGGCCTGCTCTACCTGCTCGACCCCGACAAGGGCCAGCGGCGCCGCCAGCAGATCCTCGACAGCGCATCCGACATGGGCCGAAGCCTTGCGGACCGCGTGAGCAGCCTGGCATCGTCGGCCAGCGACTACGCCGGCGACACCGCCCGCGGCTATGGCAAGTCGGCCCGGCGCTTCGCCGGTGACCGCGCCGACGACGCCGGCGGCATGATCAGCGGCGCGATCGGCAGCGTGCGGGACTTCGTCGGCGACAAGTTCGGCGGCGCCCGCGACTACGCCAGCGACAAGCTCGAGGCCGCCAAGGACCTGCTTCGCTACCAGATCGACGGCGAGACGAAAACGCAGCGGCGCATCGGCCAGACGATCTGCGCGCTCTCCAGCATGGCGTTGGGCGCGGCGCTGATGTACGTCTTTGACCCGAGCATGGGCCGCAGCCGCCGCCGCTACGTCCGTGAGCAGGCCGGGAACCTCGCCAACCAGGCCGGCCAGTACGCCTCGCAGGCCACCCAGTCCGTCGGCAAGCAGGCGAGCAACCTGGCGAGCCAGGCCGGTGACGCGATCAAGAGCGGCTACAACCAGGCCAAGGAAAAGGTCACAGACGCCGTGTCCAATATGACCTCGCCCGATAAGCGCTCGTCGAGTAGTGGTTCCATTAGCCAGCCCTGCCCTCCGGGGATGGTGAGCACGACCGGCCCGGGCACGACGCCGAACGTCGGCCGCAGCACGACGCTGTGAACTTCCCCTGACCCACTCTGAGAACCACACAGCGCCCGACCGGCAACCCCGGTCGGGCTTTCTCGTGCGCCGCGTCCGCGCGACCATGGCAGTGGAAGAGATCGCGCGCTAAACTTGCTCGCAACTTTGTCCCCCGGGGCGCGTGAAGGACGATAGGAACGAACAATCCGCCGGCATGCCTGAGCCTTCGCCGTCGTCGCATTCGCCGTCGATCGACGAGTTGTTCGAGCGGGCGGTGCGCACGCACACCCGCCGGTTGCTCGCCATCGCGCGGGCGATCGTGGGCAACCGGGCGTCGGCGGAAGACGTGGTGCAGCAGGCGGTTACGAACCTCTACCAGCACCGCGCGCGCTACGACTGGCGCGAGCCCGGCGGGCTCATGCGGCGGTCGGTGGTCAACGAGGCGCTGCGGATCCTCCGCCAGCCGCGGATGACCGTCGTCGCCGACGACCAACCGGCGCTGGCGGCCGGCTCGCCCGTCGGCGGGATGATCGACCAGGAGACGATCGCCCAGGTGCGGCGGGCGATCGAGCAGCTCCCGGAGCATTTCCGGGCGGCGCTCGTGCTCTGCGAGTACGAGCAGATGAGCTACGTCGAGATCGCCCACGTGCTGGGCGCCACGGTGGCGCAGGTCAAGACCTGGCTTCACCGCGGCCGGCGGCAGTTGGCCGAGCGGTTGAAGGAATACATGGAGAGTCGAAAGTAACCGGGACGACGATGAGGACGAGGCGATGGCGGTAAGCGAAGCGGACCTGGAACTGCTCGAGGGTTATCTCGACGATGCGCTGGCGCCCGGCGAGGCGGATGCGGTGCGGGGCCGCCTCTCGTCGGGCGAGGGCGAGCTCGCATCGGCGTTGGAGCAACTGCGTGCCGAGCGCGGCGTTCGACAGGTCATCTTCACGTCGCTCGAGCCCGACGATGCGTCGGTCGCGATGATGATCGGCCGCATCCGCCTGGCGACGCGGGAAGGGCGCGCGCGGCAGCCCGCCGTGTGGATGCGGTGGGCGCGTTACGTAGGGGCGGCGGCGGCGTGCATTGTCGCGGGATTCGTCGCCCGCGGGCTCTTCGATCATCCCCGTCCCGCCAACAACGCGGCGAACGCCGTCAACGATGTGCGCCACCATGGCGTGGACGTGCGGCGGGTCGAGGCGTATCGCGTCACGCTGCGGGACGACGCCGGCCGCGTCGTCGCGGTGCAGCAGTTCGATTCGCTCGACAAGGCCCGGGAATTCGCCAGCGATCTGGCGCGCTGGCAGGCGCGAAGCGAGCGGCTGGCGAGCGGGCAGTTCGTGGTGACGGCGGACCGGTTCTGAATTCACGATGCATCAGGCGCTGCGCACAATCTCACTCGCAATGGGCATCTCGATCGCCGGGATTGCCATCGGGGCGGATCAGGCCGCCAAGCCGCAGGCGGCCGGCGGCGCGCGACCGCTCCTCCAACAGCTCAACCAGGAAACGCAGTCGCTCTACCACGAGGTGCAGGCCGGCGTCGTGCGCGTGCAGCTTCCACCGCCGCGATGGGCGGCGCCGGCGCTGGCGGATGAGCGCGACAACCCGCTCGATAAGTGGGGCGACCAGCTCGATCCGCACGTCAAGCAGCGCCTGGAAGAGGAACAGCGCCAGGCGAAGAAGGGCCAGTTCCGCAAGATCACGGCGTCGGTGGACAAGACCGCCGGCGTGCCGACGACGCAGACCAGCCCCGCCGAACCCGCCGCCGAGCCGAAATCGACATCCGCCACGCAGAAGTCTGTTGGCGTTGGCGGCGCCTGGACCCTCTCCAGTCGCGGCGACGACACGATCGTCCTCCGCCCCAGCGCCGCCAACGCCGGCGCGCTCCAGTTCGACGCCGGGGGCGGCGTGACGCCCGACGGCCAGATCATCGCCGGCGGCGGGCACGTCAGCGTCAGCGTCGCCGCCGCCGCATCGTTCACCCCCAACAACATCGGCCTGCTCCTCGACACGCAGGGGCACGTCCTGGTCCCCATCTGCGTCGAGAAGGATTCGATCGACCCCGAAGGCGTGCGCGTGATGGTCGGGCCCGGTCAGATGACCACCGCAAAATTCGTCGGCTCCGACCGACAGACCAACATCACGGTCCTCAAGCTCGACAAGCCGCTGGGCACGCCCGTCAAGCTTAGTGAGGTGCGCCCGCAGGAGGGCACGCTGACGATGTTCCTCTCGCCCAACAGCGGAGTCGGGCGGCTGATGATCTGGACGAATGAGCTCAAGGACTGGGGAGTCGTCGTCGGCATGGACGGCGGCGTCTATGGCTTTGCCCGCCACGGCCAGTTCCTCTGGGCCGCCGCCTGCAAGCCCGCCATCGGGCAGTTGATGACCGCCGGCACGGTCCAGCGCGCCAAGCTCGGCTTGGAAGTCAAATGGGTTCAACCCGACGATCCGCTTCGCGAGGCCAACCCCGCCCTGGGCGCCCAGCCCGCCGTCCGCGTTGACGATGTCGCCCCCAACTCCCCCGCTGCCAAGGCCGGCCTCAAGCCCGGCGACCTGATCACCAGCGTCAACGATCAACCCGCCAGCGACCCCTCCGCCTTCGCCGCCGCGCTTGGCGACCCGGCGCCCAGCGTCTCGATCAAGCTCCTCCGCGATGGCCAGGAGCACAGGCTGAGCGTATCCCTGCAAAAGCCTGATAAATAGGTCTGCCTTTCGACTCACCTCTCGTGGCGGCAACACCGGGCGGCCGATAACGTATCCTTCTTGTCGCAGGCCCCATTTCAACCGCGCGTCCACATCTCTTGACGATAGATTCCCGGGGCGTTCATCCTTGGTCGTTCGAACGAGCCTGACGTGTTGGACTCAAATCTCTTGACGAAATTGGTCACGGCGGCCGTCTGCCTCACCGTCCTGTGCGGCTGCGTGGAGAACGCGCCATCCCAGGGCAGATCCGCCGCGCCCGTCCCGCCGCCGCTGGCGACCGAGCCGATCGGCCTGCAGATCACGCGCGCCGAGCCTCGCCTGGCGGGTGTGCCGTTCCGCGTCCTGCTCGATTTCGAATCGCCCAGCGACCTGGCCTTCTGCGCCGATCGCCCGCAGACCTCCACCGCCGCCGCACATACCGGCCAGACTGCCCTCAAGCTCGATGCGGCCGCCCCCGTCAATGTAAAGCTCGCGTCGCTCGTGTCCGGCGGCGCGTTCCCCGGACATTGGACCATGATTGGCGGCTACTTCCGTTCGGTCGGCGGCCCGGCGCGGGTCACGCTTGACTATCGCGTACCGTCATCGCCTCAACCGGTTCTCCAACGCTCGGTTGACCTGCCAGACGCGGCGCAGTGGACAGGCGTGTTTCTGGATCTGGCTTCCCTCGCCGCCAAGCCGCAAGCGGAAGTCGGCCAGCTCACCCTGCAGGTGGAGGGCGCCGCCGCCCTCTGCGACGACGTTCTCCTGGTCGATAACGCCCAGGCCTTTGTCACCCCCGCGCCGACCGATGAGCCCGGCTCAACCTGGACCGTCCGCCAGGCCGGCTTCAACATCTTCATCGACCGCCCGCAGCACTTCCGCATCACGCTCAAGACGCCCGATGCGTCGCCCGAGGGTTGGACGGTCGAGGAGTCCAGTGACGTTCGCGTGCGGCTGGTCGCCGCGGCTGGCAAGTTCTGGACCCTCTATGCCGACGGCCGGCAATACAAGGACGCCCAGTTCAGCCCGATCACCAAGTCGATGGGGGAGGCCGCGGCCGAATACGCCGCCCAGCACGCCAGCCCGGCGACCATCGAGGTCGCCGACGAGTTCGGTCGGATCGACCGCGACACCCCCGGCGACCAGAACAACGACGGCTACAACGAGC
>DATBFY010000668.1:0-3312 GCA_036558265.1 Tepidisphaeraceae bacterium
TGCGGCGCGGAGGTCCGGGACGCGAGCCTCGATGTCTTTTTCGGTGCCATCCAGCGTGACGACGCTGATGGCGCTGTGATGGTCTGGGCTCAGGAGGACCGGGGTGCCGGTCTGCGCGTAGCTGTCGACGTGGCGGACGCCTGGGACCGCGCTCAGAAGCTGGTCCGCCTGGGTGAGCTGGTTTTTGACAGTTGGGTCGTCGACGCTTGTGTTGGGGAAGGTGAAGACGACGCTGATGTTGTTGCGGTTGGCGCCGTTGAAGGCCTGGTCGAGGACGGTCGCGGCAGCGGTGGACTCGGAGTCGGGGACGTAGAAGCCGCCAGGCTGGAGAACCGCGGCGGCGCGCGGGGCGAGGAAGCCGCCGGCGCCCGCGAGGAGCAGCAGCCAGCCGCCGAGGATGAACCAACGGAGGCGGACGACGGTCTTGCCCCACGTGGTGAAGGGATCAGAGATCATGAGTCGCTTCTCAGCGCCCCTGCGGCGCCAGGCCGATCGAGTAGCGCGCGGTTTCGGGGTCCGCCAGGTCCAGCTGTTGGGCCAGCATCACGATCTTGCCGCGACTCACCACCAGCGTGTGAATGAGGCTGACGCTCGCCACGCCGGCGTTTTTGATGGCATCGGAAGTCAGGGTGACGTGGTGCACGGCGGTGTTTTCGACGATCTGTGAATCCGAAAACGACACCTGGAACCCGGGGTTCGCCTTGATGAACGTCTCCACCGACTTGCGGATGGCGTCCTTGCCAGGAAACACCCCGAACGGCGAGATTTCGACTGTCTCGGGTGCAAACAACGCCATGGTGGCATCCAGGTCGCCCGCCTGAAACGTCTGCTTGAAGGTTGCGTCAACGGTCGCCACGGAGTCGCCGGTGGCCTGCGCCGGTGCCGTGTAGTCCAGCACGAACAGGTTGAAGGCGCGGCGCTCCTCGGCGCTGGTGTTGATGATCCGCAGCGGCGTGTTGGCCGGCGGGCCCATCAGGCCCTGCCCGGCACTGGCCGAAACTTCCTGTTCGAGCGTCGGAAACTGGACGGTCTGCTGGCCCGCGAACATGTACCAGGACTCCACCCCCGGGTGGCTGTGTTCGGTGCCGACCACCTTGCCGGCGCGGCTCTGGTAGGACAGCTGGAGCAGGTATTCGGGCGCGTCGGGCACCGGCAGCGGGCCGATCTCGGCCAGGTGGGTCGCGCCGGGAGTCTGGTCGCCCTGGTGGCCGAGGGTGAAGAGCCAGCCGCGGCCCTCGGCGTCGAGCGTCATGCTGTACGGGGTCGCCGCGGTGCTCGCCTCGGCGAACGTGGGGAAGGTCTCGATCTGCCAGTAGAGGGGGCCAGGGGGCAGGCTGGTCACGCGATGTTCGACGGGGCCGGCGATCGTGGCGATGCCGGGCAGGCCATCGTCAACATTGATGTTCGTCGCCGCGTCGGCGCTCGAGTTCGGCACGCTGGTCGGGGGCACGCTGGGTCTGGGATCGGCCGCTCCGGGCCGCACCGGCCGCGCGCTGCGCACCGCGATGCCGGCGCCGACGAGCGCCGCGCTCCCGAGTCCCGCGCCGACACCCGAAAGAAAGGACCGTCGGTGCATACGAGGGTGAAACGCCGGCCGCGCCGCGCTTCGCGTATCCCCGGTTACAATGGCCGACGTTGAGATGGCGCGGCTCAAGGTCCTGACCGTCTTCGGGACGCGCCCCGAGGCCGTCAAGCTCGGTCCTGTCATTCGCGAGCTGGCGCGCCACGCCGATCAGATCGACAGTCGCGTCTGTGTCACCGCCCAGCACCGCGACATGCTCGACCAGGTCCTGGACATTTTCGGCATTGAGCCCGACGACGACCTGGACGTGATGCAGGACAACCAGACGCCGACGCAGGTCGCCTCCGTGGTCCTGGCGCGCCTGGAGCCGATCCTGCAAGCGGAACGGCCCGACTGGGTGCTGGTCCAGGGTGACACCACCACCGTCGCCGTGGCGGCGCTGGCGGCTTTTTACTCGCGCGCGCGGGTTGGACACGTCGAAGCTGGTCTGCGCACCGGCGATCGCTGGCAGCCGTTTCCTGAAGAAATCAACCGCCGGATCGCGGGCGTCATCGCCGACCGCCACTTCGCGCCGACCGCCCGCTCACGTGACAACCTGCTGCGGGAGGACGTGCGGGCGGAGCGCATCCTGGTCACCGGCAATCCGGGGATCGACGCGCTGCGCTGGATCACGGCTCAGCCGGAGAGCGCGGTCGTGCGCGACCTGCTGCTGGAGGCGCCCGAGGCTCGAACGATCCTGGTAACCGCGCACCGACGCGAAAACTTCGGCGCGCCGCTGCGCGACATCTGCCTGGCCTTGCGCGACATCGTGGAGGGTTATTCAGGGTCCGTTCGGGTGATCTATCCCGTCCACCGCAATCCAAACGTCTGGGGACCGGTCCACGAGCTGCTGGGGTCGGTGCCACACATCACGCTCGTGCCGCCCCTGGATTATCTGTCGAACCTCCAGTTGATGAAGCGCGCGTACCTGGTGGTGACCGACTCGGGGGGGATCCAGGAGGAGGCCACGGGGCTCGGGGTTCCAGGCCTGGTGCTGCGCGAGGTGACGGAGCGACCCGAGGGCGTGGAGACCGGTGCGTTGCGAATTGTCGGGACCGAGCGCGGGCGCATCGTGAGCGAAGTCAAAAGGCTATTGGAGGATCCGCGCGAGTACGCCCGCATGTCCGCGGCCGAGAACCCGTTTGGGGACGGCCACGCGGCGGAGCGGATCGTGGCGTCGCTGCTCAATAGCTATTAGCTGTTAGCTATTAGCCGTGGCCGCCCTTGCCACTGGGGCCTTTGTTGCCACCGTTGTTGTTTCCGCCACCGTTGTGCCCCTGGTCGCCGTGGTCGTCTTTCGGCTGCGCCGCTGGGGCGGGCGCGGGGGGCGGCGGGGGCGCAGCTTTTTTGGCGTCGGGCTTCGGACCATCGTCATGGTGCGCCTGCGGCTTCGGGTCATCGTGCGGGATGACGATCACCACCTTCGGGATTTCCACTCGCGGGACCTCGATGTGTTTCGGTTCCGGGACGGGCGCCGGCGCCGCCTTCTGGACTGGCGCGGCAGCCTTCGCCAGGGTGGCTGGCGCCTTGGCCGCGGGCGCCGGAGCCGGCGCTGGCGCTGGCGCGGCCGCGGCCGGGGTGTCTTCAACCGGAGCCGCATCCGGCGCCGGGCTGTCATCAATCGCCGCGGCGTCCAGGTCGTCGGGTGCCGCGTCGTCCCCAGATGCCGCCGTCGGCGGGACCAGCCGCACGGGCTCCGCGAGCCGCGCGGCCGTCTGCGACGCCGGCTCCGGTGCGGTCACGTCAGGAGC
>DATBFY010000669.1:0-21788 GCA_036558265.1 Tepidisphaeraceae bacterium
CTCGAACGGCGTCCCCCTGATCCAGTTGTGATCCCAGTGCACCGCCAGGTGCGCGGCGAACGGCGTGCCGATCAACCCCCTGGCGATCGCCGCCCGGATGTAAGAGAAATGCGGCGCCCACCGACCGTTCTGATTCACCGCGAGCTTGAGCCCGCGCCGGTCCGCCAGATCCACCAATCGCTCGCCGACGTCCAGGTCCGTCACGAACGGCTTCTGGCTCAGCACGTGCTTCCCCGCATTCAGCGCATCCGTAATGATGCCGACACGCTCGGCCGGGTGGGTGGTCACGTCCACGACGGCGATATCATCGCGTTTGAGCAGCTCGCGATAGTCGGTGTAGACGGCCGCCTTCGGAAAGAATTGCCGCTGGCGATCCCGTGCCTTGGATTCCGTGCGACTGCACAGCGCGACGACCTTGTAGCCTGCCGACTTGTAGGCGCGCAGGTGGTACTCGCTGATGCCGCCGCAGCCGATCAGGCCGATCCCAGGGCGATATCGCTTCGGATCGCGCGGGCGGTACGCCAGGTCCGGCGCTGCGATCCGCCGCTCGCCCCTCTTCTCCGCCAACGCGTAATCTCGTTTCTTCGCCATGATGCGATGGACGCCTATTGAACCAGGGGCACCGTCCGCCCCTCCCGCGCGCTCAGCACCGCCGAATCCACGATCTGCTGCCCGACCCGCGCGATCTGCGGCGACAGCGGCCCTTCCACCGGCCGGCCGTTCGCCACGCAATCGATGAAGTACTGGATCGGGTTCTGAAACGGCGGCCGCAGTTCGTCCACGGGTATGACCTCCCCCGCGCGATTGGCCTTGGTCTGCACGCGGATCGTCTCTTCGTAATCGTACGATGAGATGTTCCCCTCGCTCCCCACGATGACGAACCCGCACCTGGGCTGCGGCTGCAGGACCCAGGGGTCGTTGAACGTGCCCCACCGCGTCTCGAACTTCGACAGCCCCCGCCGATAGCGCGCGATCGTGATACTGTGCTCGTCCACCTCCAACCCCTGCGGCCGATCGACCACGCACGTCACCTCCAGCGGGGCCTCACCGCCGTGATACCACGTGCCCAGCGTCGTCCCGTAGCCCAGGTAATCCAGTAGCGAACCACCCCCGTGCGCCTTCTTGTAAAACCACGACGCGGGCTTTTCCCGCTCGACTTCTTCAGGCGTCACCTCCAGCTTGTCGGCCCGATGAAACAGCGGCCCGCGATTGCCGTCGTAATAGTGCACCTCGATCACGTCACCGACGCGTCCCTCATCGATGATCCGCTTGGCCGTGCGATGCGACGGGTACCACGCGAGAGGCCAGTTGATCGCCAGCACCCTGCCGGTCTTCCGCATGGCAGCGATCATCCGATCCGCCTCGGCCAGCGACGCGGCGAACGGCTTTTCCATCAGGATGTGGACGCCGAACGGCGCAACCCGCTCGGTCCACTCGCCGTGATGCGCGGTGGCGGGGCACAGGATCACAACGTCGGGGCGCGTTGTCTCCAGGCACTGGCGATAGTCGGTGAAGATCCGCTCCGCCGGGATGTTGCAATTCGCTGCCGCCTGCCGCATCCGCTCCGGCTGCTCATCGCAGATGCCGACGATCTCGACGTCCGGGGCAAACGCCATGCGCAGGTTGTCCCCCATGTGCATGTGATCGAAGTTGATGCCGGCGACTTTCCAGCGTTTCATGCGGGAAGCTCCGTGCTGCTGAACCGCTCGCCCTGCTGGAGGACGCGGTAGGGTTGGCCGAGGCGCTCGCATTCCGGGATGAACTCGTCGGCGGGGTCGGCGGTGTTGAACTCGAACATGTCGTAGTGACACGGGATGACGATGCGCGCGCCGATGTCCTTGGCGAGACGGGCGGCGTCGCGGCCGGACATGTTGCCGACCTTCCCGTTGATGGGAAGGATGGCGACGTCGATGGGGGAAAAACCGCGCAGGTTCTCGACCATCCCGTCGTACACGACGGTGTCGCCGGAGTGGTAGATTGTCCGACTCCGGTAGCGGCAGACGTAGCCGAGGTAAAGATGGTAACCGTCGGCGTCAAATTGGATCGTGTCATGGGCGGCGGGAACCGCCGTGAATTCGATCTTGCAGACTTCGCGCTGCTCCCAGGCGTCCATCGGCGACGTTAGAAAGTCCAATATCTGGAGACGCTCCCAAGCCATTTCATCATTTGCGGCCGCATAAAGCAGGTGTGGTCCAATGGCCGTCTCGGCCGAATTACCCATGGAGATCCATCGCGCCTGCACAGCCCGGCAGATAGGGACGAGCGTCTCCGCGTCCAGATGGTCGGTGTGCCCGTGGGTAGACGTGATGATGTCGATGAAGTCGAGCCGCTCGGGCGCGATCACTCGCTCGGAAATTCGCACGTGCGGTTTTGCGGTGCCGGCGTACTTTTTCGTCAGGGAGTCAGAGAGATACGGGTCGAACAGGACGTGTCGCCCATGGCACTGCATGAGGAAGCCGCTCTGCCCCAACCACCAGAGACGGAGCGCATCCGAATGATCGTCGCGGCAGGCGGCGACATCCGCAAGAAACGCGTCATCTTGGAGGAACGGCTTCTTCATACGCGGCACGCTCAAAGCCCGAGCTCCTTCCGCACGACCCTCACCCCCTCCACCATATTCACCAGCTTCTGCCGTGCCGCCCACCGCGCCGTCTGACTCAACCCGCAATCCGGTGCGAACACCAGGCGCTCCGCCGGGGCGTGTTTCAGGCACAATCGCACCCGCTCCGCCACGTCCTCTGGCGTCTCCACGTAATAGCTCTTCACGTCGATGATCCCCACGGCCACGTCCATGCGCCTGGCGACCACCCCGATGGCCTCGATCTCGGCGAACTCCCGGCTGGCCATCTCCAGGTGCATCTCGTCCACCTTCATGTCCAGGAACGCCGGAAACATCGGCGCGTATCGTCGCGGTCCCACCGCGCGCCCCTTGTAATTGCCAAAGCACAAGTGCGTCCCGATGCGGCACCGCCCGACCACCGGCTCGACGGTGCGATTGAAGATCTCGACGAAGCGTCGCGGGTCCTCGCGGTGGGCGTAACAGCTCATCGACGGCTCATCGACGCAGATCTCACGGCAGCCGGTCTTCACCAGCGCCTCCAACTCCGATCTCACGATCGGCAAGAGTGCCTCCGTCAGCGCCCAGCGATCCTTGTACCGCTCGTTCGGCGCCAACCGTCCCGACAACGTATATGGTCCCGGCACCGACGCCTTCAAGACCACCTGCTGGTGCGGGCTGGCCGCTTCAGTGGCTAGCAGCTTTCGTGCTCTCTCGTACTCCTCCACCGCCCCCAGAGCCCGCGGCGCCCGCAGTTCTCCCGTGACGCGGTGTTTGCCCCTCTGGTCATGCGCCGGCGGCCCGAACCGCCGCGGCGGCTGACCCTCCAGCTCGATCCCCTCCAGGTACCCGTAAAACGACAGGTTGAAATCCAGCCGCGTCTGCTCGCCGTCCGTCACAACGTCCAGGCCGGCCCGAAGTTGGTCGGCCAAGGCGCAGGTGACGGCATCCTCCTGCATCTCCTTCAAATCGTCCGGCCCGAACCGCTCGAGGTTCTGCGAAGCGAATTCCAGCCACCCCGGGAAGGGGTAGCTGCCGATGACGCTCGTTCGAAGGGGTCGTTCTTTCATGACTGTCCTGATCCTTCATCCCGGCGCTCGAGCGGGTCGCGCGGATAGATCCCGGCCATCATCAGGGCGTCCCGAAGCACGACCCGCGGAGGATCGTTGATTGCCAACACCTGCACGGTCACCCGACCGACGGCTGACAGCCCGATCAATGGAGCAACATCAGAAATGTGTTGGCCGCGACCAGAGTGTCCAGTTCGGACTTCTCATCGGGCGCCAGTTCGAAATGCGCCCGCCGCGCCAGTTCTGCGTAGCGATCCTTATCCTGTTGCGTAAGGCCGAGCGACAAGAAGTACCGTGCGACTTCCGGCGGCAGGTCCGCTTCCCCCGGCGCGACGATCCGATCCCAGATTCGATCTGATGCGCTCATGCGGTCATTCTACTCCCAAGCGTGCCGGTTCGCGAACTCAGCTCCTTCCAGGCATGTCTCAGTGACCCAGCCCCAGGTACAACTTCGCCAGCCGATGCGCGTGCTCGTCGTACGCGGCTTCGAACAACGCCGTCGCGCGCTCTTGGCCAACGATCGCCCCCGCGGTCAGCACGCTCGGCGGTTGGCCGGCGCGGGTCAGGCGCTCGGCAACCTCGGCCTTGATCGCGTTGATGATCATCACTCCCCCTGCCGTGCTTGCGGGACTCACGGGGGTGTCCAGGCCTTCGATCTTGACCATCGCATCGCCCACGGGGGCGCCGGTGTCCAGCACGAGGTCTGCGAAGTCTTGCAAGCGCAGGCCCCGCGAGTCTTTGGATTCGCTTGCCTCGGAATGGCGTCGGCTGACGAGCGCGACGACCCGCATGCCGACCTTTTTGAACCCCTCGGCCATCTCGATGGGGACGCGATTGCAGCCGCTTGACGAGATGACCAAGGCGCTGTCTTCCTGGGACAGGGCATAGTTGCGCAGGATTCGCTCCGCCAGGCCGCTCACGTTTTCCAGGAACATGGCCTGGCGCTGGCCATTGGCGCCGACGACCAGGTTATGAAAGGTCAGCGAGAGTTCCACGATGGGGTTGAAGCCGGGAAACGAGCCATAGCGCGGCCACATCTCTTCGACAAGGATTCGTGAATGTCCCGATCCGAAACAGTGGACCATTCGCCCGGCGAGGATGGTCGCGGCGAACCAGTCGGCGGCCTGGCGGATCGCGGGCATCTGGGCCTGGACGATTTCGATCAGGCCGCGGCACTTTGAAAGATAATCTTCACCGGGTGTCATTACTTCTCACTGTTTTGCATTGCGTTCCAGGCAGCGCCGATCGCGCCGGCGTACTCGCCCAGGGCGGCTGGGACGATCTGGACGTGCTCGCCTTCGAGGCTCCACTCGATCCGCGACACCTTGTCCTTCAGCGGCGCGAAGAGCGCGTCGGCGGCGACGGCGATCCCGCCGCCGATGATTACGATTTGGGGATCCAGGACGTTGATCAGCGATGCGATGCCGCACGCCAGGGCGTCGAGAGAGCGCTCCCAGATGCGGGCGGCCGCTTGATCGCCGTTGCGGTATGCGTCGATCAGCGCGTGGGTCGTCCTGAAGCATCCGGCGGATCGCTCGGAGATGGAATAGTTTCCGATCATTGCTTCGAGGCTACCGGGGGTATTGGCGATGTCGGGCGGGGCGTCGATGTCGAGGCAGATATGGCCCAGATGGCCCGCCCTTCCCAGATGGCCGCGGAGAAGTCGTCCGTCCACCATGGCCGCGCCACCGACGCCGGTGCCCAGGGTCAGGAGGATGACATTGCTCGCGGCGCGGGCTGCGCCCTGCCAGACCTCGCCAAGGAGGGCGGCCTGGGCGTCATTGAGGACGGGGACGGGACGGCCGAGATACTGGCTCCAGTTCAGGCACTGCACTTCGGCGAGTCGGCCGCGCATCCAGCGGATGGACGCGCCGTCGGCGCGGGCGACGCCCGGGGCGGCGATGCCGACGCGATCGGCGCGACCGTGTTTGAGTTCGAGATCCGCCAGGTGAGACTTGACGCGCGCGGGCCAGTCGGGGGACTCGGCGTGGGTTTCCATCGTATGCCGGAACAGCACCTCGCGTGACGCGGTGACGCCGACGGCTTTGACGTTGGTGACGCCGATGTCGATGCCGATGGCGTGACTCACGAAACCCGCCCTTCGCTGACGGACCATCCACCGTCGATGGCCAACACCTGGCCGGTGATGAACTTGGCCTGATCGGAAAGCAAAAAGACCACGGCGGCGTCGAGATCCGTTGGGACACCAACCCGGCCGCCATCGAGCGGTTGCTTGCTGCGCACGAAGGCGGCGATCTTCTCGTCGCCGACCGCGCGCTGGGACATGGGGGTTTCGATCAGTCCGGGGCCGAGGACGTTGAAGCGGATGTTGTGCGGCGCGTAATACGCGGCTGCGGATCGGGTCAGGCCGACGATCGCGCTCTTGGCGGCGGAATAGGCGACGGTGGCGAAATACTGGGGCGACGGGGAGGAAGCGAGGACCGAGCCGGCGTTTAACACAGCGCCGCCACTCCCCTGCTTGAGAAACTGCCGCACGGCGGCGCGGTTCGACAAAAACAGAGAAGTCAAATTGAGGCGAATCGTATCCTCCCAACCCGCATCCGTGACCTCGTGGAGCGGGCCGTCGCCCATCTTGCGACCACTACCTCCAGCGACGTGGTAGAGGGCGTCGAGACGGCCAAAGCGTGAGACGGCGGTGTCGATGGCTTGCTGGGCGGTGGCGGGAAGGGTGGCGTCTCCGGGAAGGACCTGCGCGGCGTCGCCGAGGGCTTTGCGCGCGGGTTCGACGTGTTCGTCATCGCGGCCGAGGCAGACGACTTGTGCGCCGGCGGCGAGGAGGGCGCGGGCGCCGGAAAGGCCCAGGCCGCTGGTCCCGCCGATGATGACGATCACCTTGTCGTGCAGCAGGGGTGGGGGTTGCACGGCATGACGATAATGGAGAGTGGGGCGGGAGGCCAGATGAGATGGCCTGGGGAGGGGGCACGGAGCAGGCCGGACGCCTAGACCACAATAAAATCTCAATCTTTGATCGCGTGGTCGGCGGCGAGGTCCTGACCGTTCCAGGCCCGGAGGCTGGTCCAGTCGCTGGGAGGATCGGTCCAGAATTCGTCATCTGGTGGCAGGCCCAGGGGCAGAAGGCCGGCGGTGCAGAGGTAGAGGCTGCCCGTTGAGATGTAGGGTTCGCCGATGCCGGGCTGGTGGCCGCAGAAACCGATGGTCAGCCAGCCGCCTTCGTCGAAGGTGGCTTTAGCGTCTATCATTCGGCGAATGACGGCGGTGAGGGCGCAGCGGACCTGGCCGGGCGAGATGCGCTCCGGGAGCTGGTGCCGCAGGGCCATCTGCCCGAGCAGTTGGAAGGCGCCGAAGCGGTAGGCGAGGCTTCGTCCGATCGGCGGAAACGTGCCCTCAGGCGAGATGAGTCGTTCCTGGATGGCGGCGTAGCGTTTGGCGCGGTCGATGACTTTCGGGTGCAAGTCGTCCCAGCGCTTGTCCTTGGCGCGGACGGCTTCCAGCACGTCGATCAGCATCGGCTGGATCACGAAGCTGTTGTAGTAATCCCAATGAAACACCGGCCCGTCGCCGTAGAAGCCGTCGCCCTTGTACCATTCCATGTGGCGGCGCACGGCCGCGTCCACGGGCTCGACGCGCCAGGACTGACCGGCCGAGCAGAGGAAGGCCTCGACCATGGCGGAGAACATCATCCAGTTGTTCATGCCAGGTTTGATGGCGCGGGTGGATTGAAGGGCCGCGAGGAGGTTCTGCTTGGCTGGGTCGGGCAGCGCTTGCCAGAGTTGGCGGGGGGCGCGGAGCAGCGCGTGGGCGAGGAAGGCAGCGTCCACGAGGGGCTGGCCGCCTTCGGTGAAATTCATGTGATCGGGAGACTTGGGATCGGCGGCCTGTGCGATGGCGCGGCGGGCGAGGTCGGCGAGGTCGGTGCGAAGCCGGGTCTCTTCATCGGTGCCGGCGAGGCCAAGCTCGAGCCAGGGCGCCAGGCCCGTGAGCGTTCGGGCGAGGGCCTCGAGGTGCGTGACCTTGGCGCGATTGGCTTGCTGGCCGGGAGCGGACTCGACGGGCATGGTGGCATGGAGGCGGCCTGCAGCGCAGGCGGCCAGGACGGGGCGGGCAATGCGGGTGGCAACATTGATCCAGAACTTGCGATCGTCGGGGCCGGTTGCGGGATTGGGCATGGGGTGATTATTGCAAAGGCGCGGGGGGACTCAATGCGAAGGACTGTGCGAACGCGCCGCGAGGCAAGCCACTCCTGCGCCGTGCCGCGCGCAGAAAGAAGCCCGCGGCGGGTACGCAACCGCGGGCTTCGGTTTCTCGCCGGGACGGACGCGGCCCTCGTCGCGTCGGGTCCTTGTCGGCGGTTAGATCTTGCGATGGAGGACTCGCATGACGACCTTGGGTCGGGCGATCGGCTTGAGCGAGAAGACGCTCGCCAGCTGCCTGGCCTTGGCCTGGGTGGCGCTCGTGACGGATTGAGCTTTGGACGAACTCGCAGTAGTCGTCGCCGTTGACGCGCCGTCGCTGGTGACTGGCGTGATCGTGCCCCATTCGGAATCGCTGATCGGGTCGGTGTTGGCCTGGGCGGTGTTGTAGTTCTGGGCCATCAGCGTGAGATCATTGAAATCGACGACGCCGTCGCCGTTGAAATCGCCCTGCTGCCAGGCGGAGCCGCCGACGACGGCGTTGTAGTTCCGGGCGAGGAGCGTCATGTCGTTGAAATCGACGGATCCGTCGAGGTTGGCGTCGCCGGCGAGGGCGACGGCCGGCGTGAGCGCCGCCTTGGCGGACGAGGCGTTGCTGTCGGCCGAATCGCCGACGGCGTTGTAGGCACGAACCTTGTACGTCCAGAGCTGGTTGCGGCGCAGGCCGGTGTGATCGACGGCGGTGACGTTCGCGCCGACGGTTCCGAGCAGGGTCCACGTGCCGCCGCCGTCGCGCGAGCCGTAAACCTTGAAGCCGGTCTCGTTGTCGGCGTTGTCGGTCCAGGTGAGGCGGATCGAGGTGGTCGAGAGCGTGCGGGCGACCAGGTTGGTGGGGGCTGCGGGGACGGTCGCCTGCGTCGGAGTGGTCACGTTAGCGAGGTTCGACCAATCGGAGGTTCGCGTGGCGTCGAAGGCGCTAACGCGATAGGCGTAGGTCGTGTTCGCAGCGGCGGTCGTATCGCGGTAGGTGCTGAGGTCGGCGCCGACGCTGGCGAGGTCGGTCCAGTTGGCGCCGCCGTCGGCGCTGCGCTGGATCGCGTAGCCGGTCTCGTTGTTCGCGTTGTCGGTCCAGGCGAGGTCCACGGCCGTCGCGGATGCGGCGCCGGCCACAAGTCCCGTCGGCGCGGCGAGCGGCGTCACGGTGACGACCGGCTCGAGGCTTCCGGCGAGCGTGTACTGACCGACGTCGCCATAACCACCGTGGCTGGCGACGGTGACGTAGTAGGTGCCCTGGGCCGCGAGACTGGCGGAGAGGGATTCGCCCAGCGAGCTGGTGTCGGCGGAGGCGAGCACGTTGCCGGCAGAGTCGCGCAGGCTGAGCTTCAAGTCGAGCATTCCGCCGGTGACGCGGTCGGCGGAGAAGTTGACCGCGCCCGCACCGCTGGTGAACGAGAAGACGTCCTGGTCGGACGTTTTCTCGATGACGCCCGCGGCGCTGGCGGAAGTGTTGTTAAGCGTCAGCGCAGAAGCCGAGGGCAGGTCATTGCCGAAATCGTCGGCGCGGTAACCGAAGCCGTTGGTCGTCGAGGAGATGACGGCCAGGTCGTCCTGGATGTGGGTGGGCGAATCCGAGGCGGTGCCGTACCACCACATGCCGCGGCGGGCGGTGTAGCTGCTGCCCATGATCGGGGCATCACCGGCGGCATTGGCGGGGGCGTACTCGGCGGTCTTGGTGCTGCCCGACCAGGTGGACTGGTGCTGCAGGCCGAAGGCGTGACCGGCTTCGTGTGCGGCTGCCTCGGCGGAATACTGCGCGTAGCCGTTAGCAAGCATCTTCGGAAAGACGAAGACGACGTTGGGCGCCGAGTTGGCAAAGGAGCCCACGTACGAGACGCCGCCCGCCTGCGCTCCGAGCCACGCGCCGTCGCCCCCGAAGACGACCTTGAGCGATTGCTTGTTGTTCAAGTTGCCGGGGTTGACGGTGGTCACGTCGACGTTGAACGGCGAATACTTCTCAACGACGCGAGACCAGATCTCGCGGATGGAGGCGAGCTCGCCGTCGCTGAAGGTGGTTGGGTCGCCGTCCTGGTCATAGGCGGGTGTGGTGCCGGGAGTGTACTGACCCCAGGTGGGGGTGCTGTCACCGGTGAAATCGAGGTAGATCCTGGCGTAGGCGCCCGGGCGGCTGGAGAGGGCAGGAACGGCCGACAGGGGCGAGCTGGCCGAGGCGTCACCGCCGGTCGAGGTCGAGTCGGTCGTCGTTCCGGCGTTGATGACGGGGAAGACGCCCAGGTCGCTGGGGATCTCGTCGTGGTGCGTGGGATCGTTCGGATCCGCATGCATCATGATGCGCGATTCGAGTGCAGCCCACTGCACGGTCAGGCGACGCGAAGACCCCTTGACGTTCGTGGAACGCTTGCCAGACAACATCCGGGATTTCCTTCTCGTTGAAAGACCGACGCGCGCGCGGAAAACGAACCGATAACGCGAGACCTCGGTGAGCGGCCCAGCCCGCTTGCGGGGATGACCGGTTGCTGAACTTAAACGATACGAAATGGCGCCTAAGCAGTTCGTGAGAACAACGCGCGATTTTCAAGGCATGCCAGGGTCGCTCTGACCCCTCTGGCAGGGAGAAGGATGACGAGCTCATGCAGAAGCCGGAACCGTGCGCCCATCACGATGCGTGGAGGGCGCACATGCTACAGGAGCGAGACCGGATCGACGTCCACGGCGATCCGGTCGCTGGTCGCCAGGTGCCCTGATTCGCGAAGCATCCCGAGCACCTTTTGGAGGAGATCCGCGCGCGGGCTGGTCAGGACGATCTGGTTGCGGAAGTATCCGGCGATGCGGTTGATGGCGCAGGGCATCGGGCCCTTGGGCTGGATCAGGCCGGAGCCCTGCGTTACGGCCGCGACCGCCTCCATGACCTTGAGGCCCAGCTCGTCACTCTTCCAGTGCAGGACGTCCTGATCCTGGTCACGGATGACGACGCGAACCATCCGCGCGAAAGGCGGCAGGCCGACGTCCTTGCGATGTCTGAGCTCGGTTTGCGCGAAGCCCGCAAAGTCCTGCCGCAGCGCCGCCTCGATCGTCGGATCTTCGGGCATGAAGGTCTGGAGGACGACGCGCCCAGGGTTGTCGCCACGGCCCGCACGACCAGCAACCTGCGTGATGAGCTGAAACGTCCGTTCGGCGGCGCGGAAATCCGGCAGCGCGAGTGACGTGTCCCCGCTGATCACACCAACAAGCGTGACGTTCGGATAGTCGAGGCCCTTGGCGATCATCTGCGTGCCGAGCATGACCTGGACCTCGTTGCGCGCGAAGCGCCCGAGCAGGGCCTCGTAGTCCTTGGCGCCGTGCATCGAGTCACTGTCCACTCGCGCGAACGTTACATCGGGGAACTTCTTAGCCATCTCCTCTTCAACCCGCTGAGTGCCCAGGCCAAACAGGCTCAGCTTCTTCGAGCACGTCGGGCAGCGCTGCGGCAGCGGCGTGACGGCCAGGCAATAGTGGCACTGCAATTGCCCCGTGTGCAACGCCGTCTCATGGCTGGCGCTGTTGACGTGCGCGCCCGACGAGCGGTGATACGTCATGGTGGCGTCGCAGTATTTGCAGTGAACGGGCTCCTGGCAGGAGACGCAGAAGACGAAGTTCGAATAGCCCCGGCGGTTGAGGAGCAGGATCGCCTGCTGGCCCTTGTCGATCGTTGTTCGCAGCAGGTGCTCGAGGCGCTGCGAGATCAGATGTACGCCCGGCCGCGCGCGCATCCGGGCCTCGGTCTTGAGATCAACCAGTTCCACGTGCGGCATCGACAGCCCGCGCACGCGGTGGGGGAGCGTGAGGAGGTGGTAGTTGTCCGTTGTCCGTGGTCCGTTGTCAGTTGTTGTGGACGGCGATCGTGCGCCATCTGCAACGGACGACGGACCACGGACCACGGACACACGGTAATACGTCTCCAGCGACGGCGTCGCACTCCCCAGGATGACGGGCGCGCCTTCGATCTGGGCCCGCTTGATCGCCACGTCTCGCCCGCTGTAGCGCGGGGCCTGGTCCTGCTTGTAGCTGGCCTCGTGCTCCTCGTCGACGACGATCATGCCCAGGCGGGGCACCGGGGCGAAGACGGCCGAGCGCGCGCCGACGACCACGTCGGCCTGTCCGCTGGCGCACTGCTGCCAGAAGCGGTGCCGCTGGCTCGCCGTCAAACCGCTGTGCAGGACGGCCACGCGCGGGAAGCGCGCCGTGAATCGCCGCACGGTCTGGGGCGTCAGCGCGATCTCAGGCACGAGGACGATCGCCTGCCGCCCCGCCGCTACCACTTCGCCGATGCAGCGGAGATAGATTTCGGTCTTCCCGCTGCCGGTGACGCCGAAGAGCAGATTCACCGAGAAGCCGCCGGCTGCCACCCGAGGCCGCAGCTCGTCGAATACCTTCGCCTGCTCCTCGTTCAACTCCGGTACCGGCAACTCGGAACCTGCAACCGGGAACTCCGAACTTGCTTCGCTCATCCACCCCAGATCCGGCTCGGCGCGAACGGAGATGACGCCCACCGCGGCGAGCTTTCGCACCGTGGGCGGCTTGACGCCCGCCTCGCCCGCCAGCCGCACCAGTTCGATCGCCTCGCCCTCCTCCACCTGCAACAGCCGCGCCAGGATCGCGCGCCGCTTGGGCGCCTTGGTCTTCTCGAAGATGTCCTGAATCTCCTCGCGAGATTTGGCGAGCCGCACCCGTTGCACGTAGCCCATGCCGATGCGCTTTTTCACCGCGGCCGGGATGACGCTCTCCAGCACCGTGCCCAGCGGCGCGCAGTAGTAACGGCTCATCCAGCGCGACAGTTCAAGCAGTCCGGGCGTGACGAGCACCCGCTCGTCCTCGATGTCGATCAGCCGCTTGATCCGCGGGAAATCCGCGTGATCCTTGATCGCGACGACGTACCCCGGCACCGGACGGTTGCGCTTGCCCAGCGGTACGCGCACGCGCTGGCCGACCGCCAGCCGCGTCAGCAGCTTGGGCGGGATCGAATAATCCAGCAGCTTGTCGAGACTGTCCTCCAGCGCGACCGCCGCCGTCGGACCGATTGCCGAGTGCAACGGCTCGCCCTGCTGCTCCTCGGCTTCGTCCGCCCCGAATAATGTCTGCTGATCCGTCATGGGGTTGCGACAACTTCCGCGTTCATCGTCCACGTGCTATCGTGATCGACTCCGCCGGATCGATCGTATTCCGGCGAACATTGTTCGGCAACAGTTAGGACGCCATGTTCTTCAGTGGGTATTACCGGGCCCGACTCCTCCTGCTCGCCGGCGTCGTCGCCGCCGCCGCCATCTTCACCTTCGCCTCGCGCCAGTTTCACGTGCCGGCGTTTCCCGGCTTTGGCGGGAGCCTGATGGCCGAGCCTTCGCCGCTGGTCGCGACGCTGGTCGTCGCCGCGGCGCTCTTGGTTTCCGTCCTGCTCGCCACGCTCATCGCGGGCACCGTACGGTTCGACGCGGGTCTCTTCTGCGCGGCGCTGGGGATGACGGCGCTGTCGATCCGCGGGGGACACATCGGCGACGTCCTTCGGCAGGCCGGACCCTCGGGCAGCCCCGTCATTTTCGTCCACCTCGCTCTCGAATTGGTCGTCCTCTACGCGCTGGTCGCGCTCGCCTGGTCCGTCCTCTGGGCGCTGCACACCGGCGGCCATCTCAAGGCCGACGAGTTCCGCGACGGCATCGAGGACACCGACGAACCTCTCATCTTCAACATCTCCGCCCTGGCAATGCAGGCCGGCGTCATGATCCTGGGCATGATGCTTTTGGCGCAATCGGACGCCAAGGCCCAGGCCCTCGCCGCCGTCGGCATTTCCTCCTTCATCGGCGCGTGCGCCGCCTACTACATGTATCCGATCTCCGCCAGCGCCTGGCTGTGGGTCGGCCCGATGATCGTCGGCATCGCGGGGTACATCTTCGCGTATCTCACGCTCGGTCACGGCGACCTGCTCTGGAAGACCGGACAGCTCAACTTCGCCCTGGCGCCCCTGGCGCGCCCCCTTCCGCTGGACTACGCCACCGCCGGCCCCGCCGGCGCCATCCTGGGCTACTGGCTCAGCCGCCGCTGGCATCGCCAGCGTCTGACCGAATCCGCCGCCCCGGAATCCTCCCCCACGCCGGCCCCCTGATGAAACATTGTCTGCGCTCGCGCGCGGCAGCCGCGACCTGGCATCGCTGTACTCGGAGTCGCTGGGCCGGTTTACGCCGACGGCGTCGGGCCCGGCACGCCCTGCTTCCATCGGTTGAGAAGATCGGCCAGCTCCGTCGCCCCCATCGTCAACTCCGGACAGATCAGAATGGCCTCGTCGTTTTCGCCCAGTGAACCGATCGGCTTGATCCGTGCAGATTCCTTGCATGCGTCGGTGAGACGGTAGGCAACCACCCGCCGCATGCCCAATCCGATGGGCCAGCCAACCCGGATGACAGTGAAGCTCCCCGTGATGTCGCTCCAGCGACGCGAGCGCCGTCCGACAATCCCGTAATCGACAAAGCCGTCCGCGCCGATCTCGAGCCGGGGCCGCCCGGTCATGGCGGTCACGAGCACCGCAATCCCACAATAACAGGCGAGCACCGCGGCCATGCAGGCGACGATGACCCAACGATGCGACCAAAGCCAGATCGGCACGGGCAAAAACCCCAACAACCCAACGGCCGCTAGGAGCTCTAAGAACGCGACGACAATCGTCAGGCCGACGGTGATCGCAACAGACGCGATCGCGATGCCTGCAAAGATCCTGAGCGGGCTCGGACCAACCGTGACGGTGGCGGGAGGAATCATGGCTTGTCCTTTTTACCCTCTCGTGATCTGGGCTCCCATGACCTGCACCATCGCCCCGACCACCTCGTCATGCGCCGCTTGGAAGCTCTTCTCCAGCTTCAGCCCCGACGCCCGCGCGTGGCCGCCGCCGCCGAATTGTTCGGCGAATCTTGCTACGTCAATTTGACCCTTGCTCCGCAGGCTCACGCGCACCGGGCCGAAATCGGTCGGCTCGGTCAGAAGCATCGAGACTTCGACGCTCGCGATCTGCAGCGGCAGGTTGATCAGGTTCTCCGTGTCCGCCACCTTTGCCCCGGTCGCCTCGAAATCCGCCTTGGAAATCCGCATGACCGCAAGGCGACCCTCCTTAAGCAATTCCATCGACGAGAGCGCGCGGGCCTGGAGCGCCACCCGCTCCTTCCGCTCGTTCTGATACAGGAGCTGATAGAGCCGGTCGGTATCGACCCCCGCCTCCATCAGCATCGCCGCCAGCCGCATGGTGTAGGGGCGCGTGTTGCTGAACTGGAACCAGCCGGTGTCGCTGGCGATGGCGACGTAAAGGGCCGTCGCCATCGCCTTGTCGAATTTCACATCCCAGAACTCCAAAAGCTCTGCCACGATCTCCCCCGCCGCCGCCGCCTCGGTCACGACCAGCTTCACGTCGGCCCAGTCCTCCTGGGTCAGGTGGTGGTCGATCACGACTTTCGGCTTGGCATACGCCAGCACCCGGTCCTTAAGCCCCGGCAACTGCGACCACGTCCCCGTATCCACCACGACCAGCGCATCATAAGAATCCAGCGACAGACCCTCCGGCCAAGCGGCCTCAGCGTCGAAAAACGGGATCTTGTTCTCCTGAAAGATGAACGAATACTTGCGCGGCAAATGACTGAGCAGCAGCACCTCGGCCTCAACCCCCCGGACCTTCAATCCCAACAAGAGCGCCGCCGTCGAACCCAGCGCATCGCCATCAGGCCGAACATGGGTCGTCACGAGCACGCGCTTCGTGCGCGACAGAAAGTCGATCACGCGTTGATAGCAATCCATGGCGCCATGATAGAAAGGGTGTCGTTGATCGCCAGTTGGGGGGAGTTGGGTTGGCTTGACAGTCCCTTGGGCGCCGATACCATACCGTTCGCTCCCTCTTGGGGGCCGGTGGACGTCGAGAGGTTCGGCTTGGTATTGAGCCGGAAGGGTAGGCGGAACCGAGACTTGCATGCATACCTCCGTCCGGCCGGTGCCACGCGGGCTCTCCCGGGCGAACCCCTTCCGCACCTTTCTCTACCCCGTGGTGTAACGGTAGCACAAGAGATTTTGGTTCTCTTTGTCATGGTTCGAATCCATGCGGGGTAGCTGTACCGATTTATGAGCACAACCGCGATCATCCTCGCCGCCGGAAAGTCCACGCGGATGAAGTCCAACCTGCCCAAGGGACTGCATCCGGTCTGCGGGCGCCCGATGTTGCACTATGTGCTACAGGCCTGCTACGACGCCGGCTGCACCCGCATCCTCATGGTGGTCGGGCATGGCAAGGATCAGATCAAGGCGGAATTTGGCGCTGACCGGCGGATCGCCTGGGTTGAACAGACCGAGCAACTGGGGACCGGCCACGCCGCCATGGTCTGCCGGGACGAGCTGAAGAAGCACCCGCATGGCGACGTGTTCATCCTTGCGGGGGACGGCCCTCTCATTCGCGGCGAGGTGCTGCGGACGCTGCACAATGCCCATCGGGATGAACACGCGGCCGCATCCATGGCGACGGCGGTGCTCGATGACCCGAGCGGGTACGGACGCGTCGTCCGAGATGCTGATGGCAATTTCGTCGAGATCGTCGAGCAGCTCGATTGCACGCCCGAGCAGCGGGAGATCCGCGAGGTCTTTCCCAGTTACTACTGCGTGCGCAGCGAGGATCTGCTCGATGCGCTGGGGAAGCTGACGAACAAGAACAAGAAGGGTGAATACTACCTGACCGACATCTTCGGCATCCTGCGCAAGGCGGGGAAGCAGGTGGTCGCGGTGCAGGCCGTGACCGCGGACGACGTGATCGGCGTCAACAATCGCCAGCAACTGGCGGAGGTGGACGCGATCATGCAGGAGCGGATCCAGCGGCGGCTTCGCGAGGGCGGGGTGACGATCGTCAGCAGCGCGACGGCGTACATCGAGGACGGGGCCAACATCGGTCAGGATACGGTGGTCGGCCCGTTCACCTTTATCGGGCGGGATTCGACGATCGGGGCCGACTGCGTGATCGGCCCGTTCGCCTGCATACCGGAACAGGGCATCGTCCCGGAGGGGACGACGCTGTCGGGACCGCCGACGACCAACGGGAGGAGCTCGCGATGAGATGCGATGCCGAAGGTCTGAAGGTCTTCACCGGACGGGCCAACCCGCAGTTGGCGCAGCGGATCTGCGAGTACCTGGACATCCCGCTGGGCCGCGGTCGGACCGAGCTGTTTCCCGACGGCGAGCTGATCGTGAAGGTGGAGGAGGACGTCCGCGGGCGGGACTGCTTCGTGATCCAGTCCACCAGCCATCCGGTCAACGCGCACCTGATGGAGCTGATGATCTGGGTGGACTGCCTGAAGCGCGCCAGCGCCGAGCGCGTGACGGCGGTGATCCCGTACTTCGGCTACGCGCGCCAGGACCGCAAGGATGAAGGTCGCACGCCGATCACCGCCAAGCTCGTCGCCAACCTGATCGAGCGCGCCGGCGCCGACCGGGTGGTGGCGGTGGACCTGCACGCGGCGCAGGTGCAGGGGTTCTTCGACATCCCGGTGGATCACCTGTCCGCGAGCCCCGTGATCGTGAAGTGGTTCAAGGGCCTGAACCTGTCGAACCGGGTGTTCGTCTCGCCGGACGTGGGCGACGTCAAGCGGGCGCAGATCTACGCGAACATGCTGGGCGGGGACATCTGCATCATCGACAAGCGCCGCAAGAGCGGCAGCGACGTGGAGACCAAGAACATCATCGGTGACGTGGAGGGGAAGAACGTGCTGATGGTGGACGACATGATCACCACCGGCGGCACGGTGACCGAGGCGTGCAAGATCCTCAAGGAGCACGGGGCGGCGGACCTGTACATCTCGGCGACGCACGCGATCTTCGCGCCGCCGGCGATGGATCGACTGAGCGCCTGTCCGTTCACGCGGATGGCGGTGACGGACACGATCCCGATGGGGACGCGCGCCCAGGCGATCCGGGATCGGCTGGAGGTGCTGAGCGTCGCCGGCGTGCTGGGCGAGGCGATCCACCGCATCCACCACAACGAATCGGTTTCCGCGCTCTTCCGAGACAGCGGCGGCACGGGCCCCAAGCGCGACTGACGACCGACGATTGACCTCTAACACACATCATCGCGAAATTAATTACTGGAGTCTGCTATGGCATCCCAAACCGCACAACTGACCGCCAAGGTCCGCGGCGAACTCGGCTCGCGCCGCAACAAGCGCCTCCGCGACGCCGGGTTCGTCCCGGGCGTGATCTACGGCCACAAGGAAGAGGTCGTGCCCGTCACCCTCCCCAAGAAGGAGCTGGTCGGACACCTCGACCACGGCGCGCACCTGTTCAGCCTGCAGGTTGACGGCAAGAGCGAGAACGTGCTGGTCAAGGACGTCCAGTACGACCACCTGGGCATCGAGGTGCTGCACGTGGACTTCACCCGGGTGGACCTGAACGAACGCGTCGAAGTGACGGTGCCGCTGGTGCTCAAGGGCGAGCCCAAGGGCGAGGCCGACGGCGGCGTGCTGACGCAGGTGATCAGCGACCTGGAGATCGAGTGCCTGGTGACGCAGATCCCCAGCGAGGTCCGGCACAACGTCGCGGAGATGGCGCTCAACGACGTGCTGCAGATCAAGGACCTGCAATTGCCGCCCGGGGTGCGGGCGCTGCAGGATCCGGAGCAGATCGTGGCGACGGTGAAGGAAGTGGTCGAGGTCGAGCCGATCGAGGTCGCCGAGGCCGGTCCCGCCGAGCCGGAGGTCATCGGCAAGAAGCCCGAGGAAGGCGAGGAAGGCGCCGCGCCGGCCGAGGGTGGGGAGAAGAAAGAGAAAGAATAGGCTCAGCGTGTCGGCCTCCTATGAAGTTCGTCGTCGGCTTAGGCAATCCCGGTCGCGAGTATGCGGCCACCCGTCACAACGTCGGATTCGACTGCGTGGACCGGTTGGCGGCGCGGCTGGGATGGGTTGGCAAGCCGGAACAGTTCGACACCCTGGCGCGGACGAAGTTCGACGCGCTGGTGATGGACGGGACGGTTTCGCTATCCGGGGGCGGCGGCTCGGACAAGCTGCTGCTCGCCAAGCCGATGACGTTCATGAACCTGAGCGGACGGTCGGTGCAGGCGGCGATGGGTTTTTACCAGCTCACGCCGGCCGACATCCTGATCGTCCTGGACGACATCGCCCTGCCGAGCGGCAAGATCCGCATCCGCGCGGCGGGGAGCAGTGGAGGCCACAACGGCCTGAAGGACATCGAGCGGACGCTGGGCACGAGCCAGTACCCGCGACTGCGGATCGGGATCGACGCCCCGCCCCCGCGCGTGCCCCAGCGAGACTATGTCCTGGGGAAGTTCACGCCGGATCAGCGGACGCTGATCGATCCCGCGCTGGGTCGCGCCGCCGACGCGGTGACGACCTGGATCGAGCGAGGCGTTGAAGCGGCGATGAGCCAGTTTAACGGCAAGGATGACGGATGAAGGCAGAAGGATGAAACAGATCACGGCAAACCAGAGCCGGCCGTAATAAGATTCATCCTTCATCCTTCCCCCTCCATCCTTTGATTAAAGCGGCCGGCCCCAACCGGTCAGAACCCATGCTAGGGAGTTAGCGAACATGGCAAAGACGAAAGCAGCGGCAACGACAACAACAGCGGCGCCGGCGCCGGCGAAGTTGAACCAGTACGAAGGGATGTTCCTGTTCGGGTCCGGGGCGGCGACCGAGCCGCAGGCGGCCGAGCAGACCGTGCGGCGCTTCATCGAGGCGCACGGCGGGCAGGTGCTGGTCCTGAAGAAGTGGGACGAGCGCAAGCTCGCCTACGAGATCAACAAGAACAAGCGCGGGACCTACTTCCTGTCGCTGTTCAAGGCCCCCCCGGCGGCGGTCGGGCAGATCGAGCGCGACGTCAAGCTCTCCGAAGACGTCCTGCGGGTGATGATCCTCAAGGCCGATCACATGACCGCCGACGAGATCCAGAACCACGAGCCGCAGAAGCCCGAGCCGCGCGAGGAGCGTGGGTTTGGCGATCGCGGTGGCTACGGCGGCGGCGGCGGCGGCTACGGCGGAGACCGGGGCGATCGCGGTGATCGGGGCGACCGATACGGCGACCGCGGACCCCGCGGACCGCGCCGCGAGGAAGCCGCCCCCGAGGCCGGCGCGCCCGCGGGAGGCGGAGGCGAGGAACGGTAGACCCCGATGATGGCAGGCACGCGGTGTCGATGCCGCCGCCAATTTGTGCGGCGGCCCGCCCGAACCGCTATCATCCGAACCGTACCCGAACCTCTTAACGAAAGGCTCCCATGGCCAGCTTCAACCAGGTGATTCTGCTGGGCAACCTGACCCGAGACCCGCAACTGCGGTACATCCCCTCGTCCAACACGCCGGTGGTCGACTTCGGCATCGCCTGCAACCGTCGGTTCAAGGCGCAAAATGGTGAGGATCGGGAGGAGGTCACGTTCGTCGACTGCTCGGCGTTCGCCAAGCAGGCCGAGCTGATCAACCAGTACTTCACCAAGGGCAAGCCGATCTTCATCCAGGGACGCCTGAAGCTCGACCAGTGGGAGGACAAGCAGGGTGGCGGCAAGCGCTCCAAGCTCAGCGTCGTCGTCGAACAGTTTCAGTTCGTCGGCGGACGTGACGGCGGCGGGGGTGGCGGCGGCGGCGGCGGCGGTCAGTACGACCAGTCGGCCGGCGGTGGCGGTGGCGAGTACGACCAGCGGCCCGCGCAACGCGGCCCGCAGCAGAATCGCGGACCCGCCGCACCGCAGCGCGGCGCCCAGAACGCCCCGCCGCCCCAGCAACCCTTCGGCGACGAAGAGAATTTTAAGGAAGACGATATTCCGTTTTAGTCAGTGGTCCGTTGTCCGTGGTCCGTTGTTTCGGACAGGGAGCGACACGACAGGACGGGACACGATCAACGGACAACGGACTACGGACAACTGACAAGGACAATCACATGGCAACCGTCAAGCTACTCTTGCAAGAATCCATCAAGAACGTCGGCCGCGTGGGCGACGTGGTCGAGGTCTCGCCGGGCTATGCCCGCAATTACCTGATGCCCAACGGCCTGGCGGTCGAGCCGACCACGTCGAACCTGAAGAAGGTCGAGGCCCGGCGCCAGGAGATCGAGCGGCAGGAGCGCGAGCGCCGCGAGCAACAGCAGCGCCTGCTCCAGCAGCTCGAGGGCAAGGACGTCACCCTCGAGCGCAAGGCCAACGAGCAGGGCCACCTCTACGGCGCCGTTTCGGCGACGGACATCGCCAGGCAGCTCGAGGCCGACGGCTTCAACATCGAGGCCGGCGACGTGCTCCTGCCGGGCAAGCTCGACCGGATCGACACCTACACGGTCAAGATCCGCTTCGCCGAGGACCTGGAAACCGACCTGAAGGTCTACGTTGCCCCCGATCCGGAGTCCAAGGCGTCGATCGACGCCGCCCGCAAGGCGGCAGCCGATGCCGCCAAGACCGAGGAGAGCGCCTGAGCGTACGAGCAGGGCTTGGCGAACCTTGACACCCCCCGGGGCGTTGCTATATTGCCCGATTCTTCGCGGGAAGCCTGCCTTTTTCGGGGTATTTCCGCGATCCCCCGGACTGACACCGGCTTACGATAGATTTTTCGCGAAACTAAAGGATCTTGAAATGTCTACCTACATGGCCAAGCCCGGCGAGCTCAAGGCCGACTGGCATGTCATCGACGCGACCGACCAGGTGCTCGGCCGGCTGGCGAGCCGGGTCGCGGTCATCCTCCAGGGCAAGCACAAGCCCACCTACACGCGGCACACCGACACCGGGGATTTCGTGATCCTCCTCAACGCCGAGAAGGTTCGCGTCACCGGCAAGAAGGCCGAGGTGCTCGAGTACGACACCTACTCCCGCTACCCGGGCGGCCGCCGGATTTACACCTACCGGACGATGCTGGAAAAGCACCCGGAGAAGCTGGTGGAACTGGCCGTGCGTCGCATGCTCCCCAAGAGCAAGATGGGCCGCAACATCCTGGGCAAGCTCAAGATCTACAAGGGCAACCAGCACCCGCACCAGGCCCAGCAACCCAAAGAACTCAAGAT
>DATBFY010000670.1:0-19383 GCA_036558265.1 Tepidisphaeraceae bacterium
TCTCGCCATGCGCACCGCCACATCGCTCAACAAATACCTGGATGAACACCCCGACGAGCTGGACAGCGAGATCCTGGACCTTTTCTTCACCGCGCTCACCAGGGCCCAGGAGCGCGTCGCCAATCGCGCCACGCTCGACGCGATGATCCAGAACTACGAGAAGTACAACGCCCGCCTCGAGGCGACGCGACCGTTCAAGAAGCGCTGGGGCGTGCAATGGGTTGACCAGGTCACGTTCGACATCAACATGCACAAGCTCAAGAGCGGCCGGGACAACTACCAGCGGGCGCTGGACCGCGCGGCCGACGCGGGCGACGAGGTGCAGGCCGCCAAGGCCGCGGTTGCGGCGGCGCGCCTGGGGCGAGGCAGTCTTCCCGGCGCGAATAACCGCCTCGCCCGCGCCCAGGACATCCTGGCCAGGCGACAGGAGGAAGCCGAAGAAGCCCGAGCGAAGATCCCCCCGATCCCCACCCTCGAAAAGGCCGACCTCGCCCGGCTCATCCAGCCGCACGAGGCGCAGGTCGTGGTCGCCAAGGCCAACGATCGAACCCACGCCGCAGCAGGCCAGGCCGAGAGCAAGCCGATACAGTTCACCCTCGGTGGCGGTGGGCCCAAGACCGCGTCGGGCGGCGGCACGACGGGCGGCGGCGGCGGGACGACCTACGAGCCTCCTGCCGCCGCGCCGGCGTCGCGGCGCAGCTTCCAGAAATACGCCGCGGGTTTCGCGGTCGCACCGGACCTGTTCCTCACGGCTTCGTCGGCCGTCGAGGGGGCCAGGACCGTCCGCATCGAGATCCCCAATGCGCTGCCGTTGGACGCCACCGTCGAGCGCACCGGGCCGGAGGGGCTGGCCCTGCTGAGGGTCAAGGGGCAAAAGCTCTCGTACCTGAACCTCTCCACCGCGTTTGCCGGCGGCGCCGTGACCTGCCCGGCCTTTCCCGAGATTTCCGTCTTCGGCGTTTCGATCGAATCGATCCGCGGTCACGCCGCGGCCCCGAAGGACCAGGGGTGGAAGGTGGCGCTGGGCAAGCATCCGCGGCTGCCCGGATCCCCCCTCCTGGATACCTCTGGCAACCTCGTTGGCATTGAGCTGGGCGACCGGGAGGATCTTTATGACCGGTTGCCGGCGCTGAGCGCGACGAAAATCCAGGGGTTTCTTGGCGGGGATGCGCCCGCACAGCCCAGCGGGAATCCCGGGGCTGCGGCCGTCGTCCAGATTACCGCCGCGTTCGAACGATGAGCGACAGCGGCCTCAGCCCCGGAGGCGGGCGACATTCTCGGTAGCGCCGCGGGTCAGGGCCAGGGGCCTACTGGCCCTGGAAATGTCGCCTCCGTCCACGGTGATCGCCTTGTTGTCCTGGCCTTCGATCTGGAGGAAGGCGGCGGCGGGCGCCAGCAGGCGCGGGGCGGACAGCAGGACGTCGCGGGAGTTGATGATACGCACAACGGACTCGGCTTGCGGGTTTCCCTGGGCGGCAAGGGTCGTGACGGCGGCATCGTTAACGCGGTCGAAGACGATGGCGGGACGGAGGTCGGGCTTGTTCGTGGTGAAGCGGACGTTGTGCAGGGTGAGGCCGCGCACGTTGCGGGCGTAGAGCGCGTGGGCCGGGAGGACGCCCAGCTCGAAGTATTCCCCGGCCTTCTGGGGGACGTCGCGGACGGCGGCTTCGTCGGCGGTGCCGCCGCCCTCGAAATTGACGTGGACGTCGGTGAAGGAGATGTCCTGGAGAAACTCGTCGCCGACACCGTTGAGGACGATGCAGGTACGCGTCTCGCCGGGGCGAAAGGCGTTGGGGAAGGGCAGGTCGTCGTACTGGCCACCCGTGGCGACGACGTTGGCGCGAATGCCGTTGAAGGAGATGTTGCGGACGACCCCTTTTTCGACCGGCTGCCCATCGCCGGCGGCGGCGGGGCGGCGCGCGGCGGAGGAGAGGCCGATCGAGATCGGCCCGGTCACCTTGTCCATCACCAGGTTGGCGAACGAGATGTTCTCGAACCGCGAGCGGGCGCCGCAGCGCATCTTGATCGGACAGCCGTAAGTCTCGTAGATCACGCAGTTGGAGACGGTGATGTTCCGCGCCTCGCCGCCGCCGAAGCGGAACACCGACCACCGCGTGCTGAACGAGCAGTTGGTGACGGTCACGAACTGATTGCTGCCAAAGAGCGCGCACGCGTCGTCCTGGCAGGCGACGTTGCAGTTGGCAATGTTGACGTAGTGGCTCGAGTTGATGTGGAAGCCGTCGTTGTTCTTGTTGACGCGGTTGTGGATCCGGACGCCGTCGAGCTTGACGTAGGCGCACTGGAGGATGCGGCAGCAGTGATAGGCGCTGGCGGTGAGAAAGGCGTCGCGGATCGTCAGGTTCTTGCATCGGTAGAAGACCAGCAGGTGCGGGCGCTGCGAGTAACCCTGGGCGAAGTTGCCGCCGGGACCCGTGCCGTCGCCCTTGCCGGTGTAGAACTTGGCGCCGTTGCCGTCGATCGTGCCCGGGCCCTCGATGGTCACGTTCTCGGCCGCTGCGGCGGAGATCAGCACGATGTTGCCGTTGCTGGGCGGGATGCCGTTGCCGGCCTTGTAATGCGTGATGTCAGCACTGCCGAGCAGGCGGCCCTTGGCCGCGAGGTGCAGGGTGACGTTGCTCTTGAGCTCGAGGGTGCCGACGACGAAGTCCCCGGCCGGAACCAAGACCGTGCCTCCCTGGTCGCGATGAGCGGCATCAATGGCAGTCTGGACGGCGGCGGTGTCGAGCGTCTTCCCGTCCCCCGCCGCGCCGAAATCGCGCACGTTGTACGTACGCGCGCCCGAGAGCTTGTCAGCATCGACGGGGGCAGGGGCGAGGGCGGCGGATTCGGGTCCGATCAGGCCGAGGGCGATCGTCGGAGCGCAGATGCCGGTGACCCAATTGCGTCGGGAGACCGTGGCGTCGTGGTTCTCGGACATGTGAGTTTCCTCCCGGACAGGCAGAGTTACTGGCACGCTGATCGCGAGCAGGATACCTTGTGTTACGCGCGACGTCGCCGGCGCTGAAGCGACGGCGGTCGGCGGGCATGGCGCGGAGGCACGTCGGAATGAGCACTGGTCAGCGCTGGCGGCGGATGGCGTGGTTCCTCGTCGCATTATTCGCGGCGGGATTGTTTGACGTTGGACTGCTGCCGGCTCGCGCGCGGGCTGCCGAACTGGATCATCGTCCGCCGTGGACGGGCGGGCACGTTCACGGCTCGCCGCAGCCGCCAGCGCCGTTCGAACTGCAGCGCATTTTTCCGAAGCTGAAGTTCGCCGAGCCGCTGGACATCGATTTCGAGGCCGGCGGCACGGGACGCATCCTGGTGGCGGAGAAGGGCGGAAAGGTCTTTTCGTTCCCCAACCGCCCCGATGTGGATCATGCCGATCGGTTGGTGGACCTGCGGGAGGTGGTCGATTGGAAGCAGGTCCCGAACTGCCGGGGGTTCGATTCGCTCTACGGCATCGTCCTGCATCCGAAGTTCGAGGAGAACCACTACCTCTACGTCTGTTACGCGCTGGACTTCTCGCCCCGCAGGCCCGAACCCGTGGGCACCCGCGTGTCGCGGTTCGTCGTAGCCGGCGAGCCGCCGCGCATCGATCCGAAAAGTGAGAAGATCCTGATCGAATGGCAGGCCGGCGGCCACAACGGCGGCTGCATCAAGTTCGGGAAAGACGGGTATCTGTACATTTCGACCGGCGATCAGTCCGATCCCAACCCGCCGGACATGTACAAGACCGGCCAGGACATCAGCGACCTGCGCGCGTCGATCCTGCGAATCGACGTGGATCATCCCGACGGCGATCGGCCCTACTCAATCCCGCGCGACAACCCCTTCGTCGGCCGACCAGGTGCCCGCGGGGAGGTCTGGTGCTACGGCCTGCGCAACCCCTGGCGGATGAGTTTCGACCGGGTGACCGGACGGCTCTGGGTCGCCGACGTCGGATGGGAACTGTGGGAGTCGGTCCTGTGCGCGACGGCAGGCGGCAATTACGGGTGGAGCATCATGGAGGGGCCCAACCCGGTGAACATCGCGCTGCCGCGCGGGCCCACGCCCATCATCCCACCACTCCTCGCACTCTCGCACGCCGAGTCCGCGTCGATCACCGGCGGCATCGTCTATCGCGGCAAGCGCAACCCGCAGCTCGCGGGGAATTATATCTTCGGCGACTGGGAGACGCGGCGCCTCTGGGCCGCCAAGCTCATCGGCCAGGACAAGCTCGAACCCCATCGCACGATCGCGCAAACGGACCAGCGCATCGTCGTCTTCGGCGAAGACGCCCAGGGTGAGCTTTACGTCATCGACCACGAGGGCGGCGGGATCTACTCGATCGTCCCCAATGATGCGGCCAGGAATGCGTCGGTGTTCCCGCACACGCTCAAGGAGACCGGGATCTTCGCCGACGTCGCCGCGCAAAAGCCCGCGCCGGGCGTCCTGCCGTTCGCGATCAAGGCCCCGCAGTGGGTGGACGGGGCCACCGCCCAGCGGTTCGTAGCGGTGCCGGGCGAAGGCGTCATTCGCTGGCGGACGGATGACGTCTACGCGCGGCTGCAGCGGAATTTCCCGACCGACAGCGTGCTGGTGCGGACACTGTCGCTCGAAATGAGCGCGGGCGATCCGCGATCCAGCCGCAAGATCGAGACGCAACTCCTGCATTTCGACGCCAAGCAGTGGCAGGCGTACACCTATCGGTGGCGCGAGGATCAGAGCGACGCGGACCTGGTAAATGAAGGCGGCGCGGAACAGCGGTTGACAATTTCCGATCCGGCGGCGCCCGGAGGAAAGCGCGAACAGACCTGGCGGTTCGGATCGCGGGCGCAGTGCCTGACGTGCCACAGCAGTTGGTCGGCGTACACGCTGGCGTTCACGGACGAGCAGATCGACTGCCCGTTGCAGTACGCGGGGACCGACGCACCGGAAAACCAGCTCGCGGCGCTGCGGCGGATCGGCTTCCTGCCGCCACCGTACAAGGAGGTGAAGGGTGGCCCGGGCACGCCGCCGAAGTATTCGCTGGTCGATCCGTACGATTCGTCAGCCGCGTTGGCCGAGCGGGCGCGGTCGTACCTGCACGTCAACTGCTCGGTCTGTCACCGGATGGGGGGTGGCGGATCGGCCCTCATCGACCTGCGAAGGGAAATGAACCCGGCGCAGACCCGGGCGATCGACCAGCGGCCGATGCTCGGCGCCTTCGGCATCGACGACCCGCGCATCATCGCGCCCGGTGACCCGGGACGGTCTGTGCTCCTCTATCGCCTCGCGAAGATCGGCAGCGGCCACATGCCCAAGATCGGCTCCGAGCGCATCGACCCGCGCGCCGTGGCAATGATCGGCGACTGGATCGCGTCGATGGCCAGCGGGACGCCGGCCGAGAAGTCGCTCAGTTCGACGCGCGGGGCCCTGGCGCTCGTGCATCAACTGGATCGCGGCGGCATGCCGGACGCGACAAGGAAACAGGCGATCGCGCGCGGGCTGGCCAGTCCGCAAATCGAGGTCCGCGATCTTTTCGAAGGCTTCCCGGAGGCCGGCACCCAGCGACCACGCCTGGGACCAGGGTTCGATCGCAATAAACTGCTCGCGACCAGCGGCGATGCGAACCGTGGTCGGGACGTCTTTCAGACGATCGCGCAGTGTTCGACGTGCCACACGGCCACCGGTACAACCGGGCGGGAGTTCGGCCCGGATCTAAGTCACATCGCGACAAAATTTCCGACCAGGGCGCAACTGCTGGAAAACGTCACGGAGCCCTCGAAGACGATCGAACAGGGCTACACGGGTTACAACGTGACGACGACGGACGGCGACGTCCTCAGCGGGTTCATCATAACCCGCAACGCCACCGAAACGGTCATAAAGGACTCCACCCAGCAACTCACCCACATCCCAGCAGCGCAGGTGAAGGGCGTTTCGCCTCAGACCCTCTCGATCATGCCTGAAGGACTGCTGGACAACCTCGAGCCGCAGCAGGCGGCGGACCTGCTTGAATGGCTGGCGACGTTGAAGTAATAGGCGAGCGATGAAACTCAGGCTTCTGCGCGTCGTCGTAATCCTGGTCGGGTGCCTGGCGCTGGACTTTCACGGCGCATGGGCGCAGCAGCGCCCGAACGTCGTGGTGATCCTCGCCGACGACATGGGCTTTTCCGACGTCGGTTGCTACGGCGGCGAGATCCACACGCCCAACATCGACGCGCTGGCGAAACAGGGCCTGCGGTTCGCCCAGTTCTACAACATGGCCCGCTGCTGTCCGAGCCGGGCGTCGCTGTTGACCGGCCTCTATCCGCACCAGGCCGGGATCGGCGCGATGAACCAGAACCTGGGCACGGCCGCCTACCAGGGCGAACTGAACGACCGCTGCGTCACGATCGCCGAGGTGCTCAAGGACGCCGGATATCACACCGGCATGGTCGGCAAGTGGCACCTCTGTCACCTGACGATCTCGCGAGGCGGCCCGGCGGCGAAGCGGCTGTTGAACTTTGAAACTGAAGGACAGATCTCGCCCTCGAAACAAAACTGGCCGTGCAATCGCGGTTTCGAGGAGCATTTCGGCACGATCGCCGGGGTGGAAAGCTATTACGATCCGTACAGTCTGGTGCACAATGAAGAGGCGATCCGGCCACAGGGCAAGGATTTCTATTACACCGACTTCATCACCGACCACGCGGTGCAACTGATCGACCAGTTCACGACGACGCCCGAGCCGAACAAGCCGTTCTTCATGTACGTCGCCTACACCGCCCCTCACTGGCCGATGCAGGCCCGCGAGGCCGATGTCGAGCGGTACAAGGACACGTACTCGGTCGGCTGGGATCATATCCGCGAGGAGCGCTTTAAGCGGCAGGTCGAGATGGGGCTCGCCAAACTGGAGTGGGGCCTGTCACCCCGCGCGGCCTATCCGCGCCTCAGCGAAGGCGCGAGCGCGCTCAGCGCCTGGGCCGATGCGCCCGACAAAGAGTGGCAGGCGCGTCGGATGGCCGTTTACGCCGCCATGGTCGAGTGCCTCGACCGCGGCATCGGGCGGATCCTTGGGAAGCTCAAACAGAAGAACTTGGAGCAGGACACGCTGGTGATCTTCCTCTCCGACAACGGCGGCTGTGCCGAGAACGTCCGCCGCGAATGGTACGACATCCCGAACAAGACCCGCGACGGCCAGCCGATCCACGTCGGCAATGATCCGAAGTTCATGCCGGGGCCACAGGAAGTCTACCAGAGCTACGGTCCAGCCTGGGCGAACGCGTCGAACACGCCGTTCCGCCGGTTCAAGCACTGGACCGAGGAGGGCGGCATCTCGGCGCCGTTCATCGTGCGGTGGCCGGCCGTTGCCAAGACGCAGCCCGGATCGATCGAGCATCGGCAGGTCGGCGACGTGATCGACCTGATGCCCACGATCCTGGAGGCGACGGGCGCCGCCTATCCGAAGACCTATCACGGAAGAACGATCCTGCCGCAGGAAGGAACGAGCCTGCTACCCGTCTTAAAGGGCAGCCAGGTCGAGCGCGGTCCGCTCTGCTGGGAGCACGAGGGCAACCGCGCCGTGCGCGTGGGGGACTGGAAGCTGCTGGCGGCCCATAACGAGCCCTGGCAGTTGTACAACGTGGTCGAGGATCGCACGGAAGCAAAAGACCTTGCGTCCAGTCAACCCGACAAGGTTGCGGAGCTTGAGAAGGTTTACGCGGATTGGGCCAAGCGATGCGGGGTCGAACCATGGCCCATCAAACCGGGCCGTTAACGTCGTCATTCCCCGCGCATGCCGATCGCGCTGGCGGTCGCGTGAGTCTCGATGTGGCTGATGCTGACGTGCCACAAGGTGATCCCGAGCACGGCCGCGATCCGCGCACACTCGCCCGTCAGCACCACCTTGGGCTGGCCCGAAGCGTGTTTGACGATCTCCACGTCCGTCCACGCGATCCCCCCGCGCCAGCCGGTGCCCAGCACCTTCAACACGGCCTCCTTGGCGGCGAAGCGGCCGGCGTAGTGCTCCAGCGAGCGCTTCTTATTCGCGTTGCAATAGTCCTGCTCGGCCGTCGTGTAGACGCGGTCGAGGAAGTGGTGCCCGTGCTGCTCGATCAGCTTGCTGATGCGGTCGGTCTCAACGATGTCGATCCCGTGTCCCAGAATAGGCATGGCGCAGCCGATCGTAACCGAAGCGGCATCAGTTGTGGTGCGGCGGGATCGGCGTGCGCTCCCAATTGTATGACGGGGGTTGCCACCAGTGATCATAAGGCTCTGGCTTCTTTCTGTCGTCCTCCGAAACCGTGTACATCAGCTCGGTCTGCGGCCCGGGCTCGAGAATCTCCTCGACGAAACGCCCGTCGATATGGTCGGGCACCGGCAGGTGCATCATGGCGCACGCGGTCGCGAACGTGTCCTCGGTGTTGATCACGAGCTTGTCCAGGCGCGTCAGGTCATAGTTGCGCCGCACGCCCGGGCCGACGACGATCCACGGGATGTGGCGGCTGCGCGGGTCGTTGGGACCGTGCGTCTTGCCCTGACCGCCGTGGTCGGCGCTGAGGATGATCAGCGCGGCGCCGAGGAGCCCCTTGTCGGAAAGGGCGTCGAGCATCATGCCGACGGCGGCGTCGGCGGTCTCGACGGCGCGCAATTGCTGGTACGTCCCCCAACCCACGGCGTGGCCGACCACGTCCACATCCGGGATGTGGACGAACATGACGCGCGGCGCGTGGCGGCGGATCATGTTGGCCGCCACCTCGCCGACCTCGACGTTCGATCCTTCCTTGTCCTGGTAAACGTCGATGTAGTCGATCGTGCCGGGCTTGGCGATCTCGTGGAACTTGCCCTTGCCCGCGACCATGCCGGTCGTCAGCCGCTGGTCCTGAGACAGCCAGACCTTGTGGGCCTGCTCGAAGATCGTGGGCACGTCGGGGTAGACATTCTCGATGTAACGGTTCCAGACCACGCGGTGGATGTCGGGCCGCACACCGGTGAGCATGCTGGTGTGCGAGGGCAGCGTGATCGACATCTCCGTCGTGCGCGCCCACATCGAGAAGGCGCCGCGCTCCATCAGGCCGCGAATGCGCGGGGCGCGGGCCCGCAGGAGCACGTCGGGCCGCAGGCCGTCGATGCTGATGATCAGCACGCGCTCGACCCGCGGCGAGCCCGAAGCGGTCACCGTGGGGCCCGCCGAATCCATCCCCCAATGCGTCATCACCAGCGACGTCACCTGCACGGTCAACGCGATCGCGAACACGCCCCCCAGCAGCCAGGCGATGGTCCGACGATTCGAAGACAGGGGATCCGGTTGACTCATACGCAGGCAAAAACGTGCGCAGCCAAGGCGGCCGGCGATGGCCGCCGCACACGCTTCAATTTAGCATAAACCGCCGTCCGCGGTCGCGCCGGCGTCCTCCTCTGAACAGGACGCGAATTCAATTGACATCCTTCCTGAATTGCCGGATCGTGTCAGGCGGTTTACCGGACAGAACACGCGACGCGCGCCATGCTCAATCCGTCCGCCCCATTCGAGACCGATCTTAACCGTCCGGTAACCCCGCTGGCCGGCGGCGACCCGGCGCGCACCGCCGGCGCGGCGCTCCCGGTGCGAAAGATCGCCCTGGGCGAGGAATTGCCGATTTTCTGCGAGCGCTGCGGCTACGCGCTCCACGGCCTGCCCCAGCAGGTCTGCGATCACTGCACGATCCGCCAGTTCCACTGCCCCGAGTGCGGACACCATCAGCCGATCAACACGCTTCGTCCGGCGTTCCAGAAGACGCTGGGCCGCATTCGCGCGTTCTTCCTGTGCCTGTCGATCCTGTTCAAGCTCAACTTCTTTGGCTGGCTGCTGGTGGCGTGGTGCTCGATGGGGCACGAGATGAGCTACAGCTACCGGTACAGCAACTGGGCCTATTCGCAGTCCGTGACGACCGTCGGCCCCGGCGGCACCGGGCGGCAACGAATTCGCTCGCCCGTGCCCGATTATGGACCACGCCAATTCCAACTCGAAGACATGCTCGCCTTCGGCCTGTTCGGCTTAGCCTTCGGCCTGGTCGGCCGCATGCTGCTCCTGCGCTGGCGCCGCGGCTACCTGGTCGGGCTAAGCCTGGCGGCGCTGGTCTGCACGGCCGTCGTGCTGGGCGCGAAGATCCGCCACTGGGAAGGACACGGTCCGAGCACGTCGCTCCCATCGCCCTTCACCGTCGATTTCGTGTCGGCCATCGTGTTGACGGTCCTGGCGCTGATCCTGGGCGCATCGGTCGTCTGGGGAATCTGGAGCGCCTTGGCGTACGTCTTTCTGCCCAAACGGGCCAGCCAGGCCCTCCTGGAATGGCAGCGCTCGCTCTCGAACCGGTCGGCGGGACAGCTCGCCCGCGAATAGCCCCAATCGGCCGACTTGAATCCGGCCGCCGATCGACTAAACTAACCTGCCTCTAAGCTTCCGGGGTGTAGCTCAGCTTGGTTTAGAGCGCTTGGTTCGGGACCAAGAGGTCGCAAGTTCAAATCTTGTCACCCCGACTCAGGGGGACGTTCATCATGAGTGAACGTCCCCTTCTTTGTTTTGCGACGAGAGCGTGTCCGGCAGGTTTGATCCGCACGCCCTTCGGAGTCCTCAGGGGCGTGCCACCCAAATTCACCCGCGCCGCCAAGTGTCAGAAATGGTACATTCGACGGCAGAGCGTTTTCCGTTTTCAAGACAACGAACATGTCCCCATATGTTCCACGACGCGGATCCTACGGGATCGACGCCCCTTATGCGTTTGCTTTCATCTCCTTGATGGTCTTCCTGGAGCTGGCGCTCGCCATCGACGTGGCGGTGACTTCCGGACGCTTCAGGCTCTTCTGGGCGGTGTTCTTCGTTTTCATGATCGCCGCGCTTTACTTGCACTTCACGCTTCGCGGCAAGTTTTTGATTTGGGCCGAATTGCTGGACCGGTTACATCTTCGAGGTGACGAGCGCATACTCGATATGGGGTGCGGTCGAGGCGCAGTTCTGCTCATGGCTGCTCAACGTCTCACCACAGGTCGAGCCGTGGGCGTGGACTTGTGGCGCGGCTTCGACCAATCGGGCAATTCTGCCGAAGCAACCAGGCGCAACGCGGTCGCCGAGGGAGTGGCTGAACGCATCGAGCTACACACGGGCGACATGAGCGCCCTGCCCTTCGAGGACAACAGTTTCGATTTGATTGTTTCCAGTCTGGCCCTCCATAACATTCCTCGGAGCGCCAGGTCAAAAGCCATCGATGAGGCTATCCGGGTGCTTCGCCCTGGCGGACGGTTAATGATCGTCGACGTTCGCGGGACGGGGCAGCATCAAGAACAGTTGATAAGGCTGGGGATGCTCGACGTGTTACGTCGTCGACCGGGCTGGCACCAGTGGTGGGGCCGGCTCCTGGGCGTGCTGCAGGCAACAAAGCCCGCAAACGGGAAATGATCTAATCCCGGATCGATGTATGCTTCTTCTTCGTCATCCGGTACGTCCACCGGCTTCTTCTTTCTAATCGGAGGAGCCTCGGAGATGAAAGGGCGCCGTGGCCGGCCCCAACTCCTGCCATGCGAAGGCAACCGTGGAGAGGAGAAGAAGGCCACTTGGAGCGTGACATTGCGGTCACCGGAGGCCACAAGATCATTCCACGAAAGGACCTCCATTTCTCACCTGTTTACGCAAGTGCCGTTCCCGGCTCCGCACGCCGGCAATGAAAAGTTCTAACGGTGTCCTATCGCCCCGACTTGACGAGACAAAAAGCCCTTCGGCGAGCGCGTCGAAGGGCCTTTTCATTGTGAAGGCGCGACTTAAAGAACGTAGTTCAATTCTGTCGCGTGCTTTGCGGTGGGCACTGTGTAAGCTTCCGACCCGAGTCAGCGAGCAGTGGACCATGGGTTTCATGCGCGATAGGCTGGTGGATGGCACGACCTTTCGTGTCATGACCCTGATCGATGTCTATTCCAATGAGTGCCAGGCACTCGATGGCGTGGCGGCGCTTCAGCGAATTGGGCGCGCGGCCGCCGGCCTTTACAGGGCCGGTGAAGCTGGAAGCAGGTATCGAAGCCATATCGATGGCAGCGGCAATGGCGCCCGCGGCCTTGTCAGCTACAACAGCATGTTAAGCGGGGCGACGACGCCGGCGCTGCTTGGCCGATGTCGAACGAATGACCACCGGCCCACGGCCGGTGCGCGCGAACGGGACGCGATTGCGAGCGATAGCTTCGTCGATCAGGCTCGCGACCGCCGGACGAGCGAGTGTGGACGCGCCCTCCACGTGAATCCAGCGCGTCTGGTTGCCGGACCCCTGCAACAATTCTTGAGGATCCGGCAATCCCTTGCCACTATTGAAGTACAGCTTCACGCCCTCCGCGCTCGCGCGGATCGCAAGAACGCCCGCGTACCCGCGCTCGTCCGGTGAATAGCTGATGACGAAGCAGTCGCGATATTCATACACCAGCTCATGGGCGGTGGGCAGACGCTTTCGCAGCCACCGTCGCATCGCGCCGACGAGCCGTAGATGCGTGGGCGCAAACCTGGCGACAAGCGTACGCAATTGGGCTTCTGCCGATCGTCGTGCCACCGCAGACTGGCTGCTGCCGGGGACCTCGACTTCAACCTGGACGGAACGACGTCCGGCAGCCTCTTTCTTCACGCTCATCATGGCTCCTAGGAGTTGGAATCGCTCGCCCATGAGGGCTGGCGTTGACAGCACTCCATTAGTTTCGCCCCATGTTCAGCAATGTCTACCGTGATGTATGAATCGGCAGTTGAATCGACCCGCTCATGCCCGTCAGGTCCAAAACTCCACTTGAACGCCGGCTGGGAACACGGCGATCCCGGTGCGACTGACGCGGGCCGTGGCATCAACGGAAACCTTCTTGAGCCGCGGCAGCCGGGCGAGATGCACAAGGCCGGCGTCGCTGATGAAATTGCATGCCGACAACGTGACTTCTTCCAGCGAGGTCATGCCGCCAAGTATCTCCAGGCTTTTGTCCGTGATCTGCGTCCTGCCCGCGTAGTAGTGCTTCAAGCGGGAAAGCCCGGCGATGTGCTCGGTTGCGACATCGCCCGTGTCGCGGCAGTACATGCACGTCAGCTTTTCGAGTTGCGCGCAGCGCCCCACGTGGCGGAAGCCGTCGTCCGGCACGTCCATGGGCATGAGCCAGGTGAGTGCCGGAAATCGCGGAAGCGCGGCGAGCGACGCGTCGTCCACGAACTTGCAGCTCACCGCGAGTCCCTTGAGCGCGGGCATCTCGGCCAGCGCTGCGAAGCCGCGCCCCTGGAGATTCGGACACTCGCGGCCCCAGATGTACTCGATGGTCCGCGACCGGCTGAGCGCCTCGAAACCGTCGTCGGTCGCAACGGTGCCCTGTGCCATGAGCATGCGCAAGCGCGGGATCGCCGCGATGTACCGCATGGCGGTATCGTTGCAGAGCGTCCCTTCGCATCCGAGCATTCCAAGGTTGGCAAGATCCGCCAGTGGCCGCAGACAATCGGCTGTAAGCGCTGAGACGTGCCAGAACGTGCCAAGACCGAAGACGCCGTCAAGGCCGGCAAGCGTGGCAAAGCCCGCGTCGCTGAACGGGCCGTCCACCATGAGATAAGTCGGGTCGGTGTCGCCGTGGGACATCAGATCGTAGTTCGGGTCGCCGCCCCGCCAGGTCTTGAACAGGGGGAAGTCATGCAGCAGCGACAATCCCGCATCCGTGACCAGCCGCCCGGTTTTGAACTGTCGTAGAAGCGGCTTGCCGCGTAACGCCTTGACGGCGCCATCGCCGGTCGGCGAGCCGAGCAGATCCACTCGCTCCAGGAGATCGCAGAATGCCAGGTTGGCGACCCCTGCATCGCTGATGCCGCGCTGCCAGCACATCTGGAACTTTTGCAGTGCGGGCAGGTGACGGAGCACCTGGAGCCCGCGGTCGGTGATGTGGCCCCCCGGATGCTCGCTCAGGTCGAGCTCGACGAGCTGCGGCATGCGGGCAAGGTGCAGGAGGCCGTCGTCGGAGAGCCGCTTCGAGCCGCCCAGGTGCAGGCACGTGATCTGCTCGAGGTGCGACAGGCGATTCAGCGCCGCGTCGCTCATCTGACCCCGGGCGTTGAGGCAGGTAATGCCGTGCTCGCGAATCACCGAAATGATCGTGTCCCAGTCCTTCTCTGTCAGCGGTTGGCGCGGCTCGATCCGTTTCGCGTTCCAGTCGATCTTGTAAAACGGCGGACGAGTGCTCAGACCGTGAGGCGCGGTGCGCGGGTCCGTCGCGGGTGTCGTCAGGCTGGCGGTCAGGGTGTGCCAACTCTCGAAGCCTTGGGCCCTGGCGACGAATAGCCGGGCGTCCGTCAGCGTGAAATCGACGGCGGCGTCCGCCGGGGCCGATGAATTGCCGCGGCGCTGCTGGACCATTTGCCGGAATTGTCCTAATTCCGTCGGGCTGGAAAAGCGGTCGTTGAGGCGGGCGAGCGCTTCGGCATCGCCGGTGTACGCCGCGACCAGGTCCCGGGCAATGTCGTCGAAGTGATCGACGTCGGCGGAGTTGGCGGCATCAACGTGGTGCACGAGCCGGGGCCAGCTCTCGAATCCGTATTCACGGGCTAGCGTATGCTGCGCGTCCGCAAGCAACGGATCGGTTGCCTCGGGTCTATACCGGCGAATACGTTCCGCAGCGGCGGCGACACCGTCCTGACAACTGCGCAGCAAGTCCTTTGCTTGCTTTCGGAGTTGCTCCAATGACGGACGCGCCGGGAGCTGTAGAGGAACGGGTTCGGACATGACGATCTCCTTTCAGTTGCGCCCACGTCCGCTCGATGGGCTGAAAGAAGATCTCGAAGTAAGTACCGCGAACTATCCAGGTGGGCTCGGCCCTTTCCGCGGACGGGGTGCGGCCTGGTACGCAACACGAATTGTAAATCGTTAGCCTGCGCGGATCAATGTCGGCATCAACGCTGACTTCCATGACTCGGTTAGAATTGCGCTCCCATGAGCAAGCGATCCTCGGGTTTCATGCGGGCGCGCGGAATCCTGTTCTCGGCGTTGATCGTCACCGCCGGGATTTGCCACGCCCAGGACGGGGCGATCCGCATCGGCGGCTCGCCCAGGGAACTGACGATCAGCTCGGTCAGCCCGCACACGGTGCGCATCGACCTCTCGCCCCTGGATGAACCGGGTCGTCCGGTCCCGTCGCCGACAACGGCGGTGTTCGTGCCCTATGAGTCGGTCGAGCGGCTTCGTACCCGCGAACTGCCGGCGCCCCGCACGATCGACGCGGGCCCGCTCCGCGTCGCGATCGAGCCGCGGCCGCCGCTGACCATCACCGTCACGCGCGCCGACGGGCACGTCGTGCAGGCGTTGTCCTTCGACCCCGAAGACGGCTCGATCGTCTTCCGCACCGAAGCGCCCGCGTTCGGCCTGGGTGAAGGACGCCAGCAATTCGACCGCCGCGGCTTCTACTACGACTTCGTCAACGGCCAAGGCCAACTGCTGGCCACCCACGGCGCGACCGTGCCGGTGCCGTTCCTCCTGGGCGCCGACGGCTGGGCGATGTTCATCCACAACCCGCCGGTGACCGGCGCGACTCTGACCGGACCGGCGGCGACGCGCGACGCCAACATCCCCTGGGGCGCGTTCGACCTTCGCGGCCAGAACGCCGGCCCGCCACCGCCGCGGCCCGCGCGCGGCGTCACGCCGAACGTCGCGCCGCCCGCGGTGCTGCCGACGCGCGGACGATTCGTCCCGCGCGCCGACACCGTCGCACGAACGCCCATTCGGATCTTCGTCATCGACCTCGAACATCCGACCGACGCAATGGCGGAATACGTCCGGCTGAGCGGGCGTCCCGTGATGCCGCCCAAGTGGGTGATGGGATACATGCAATCGCACCGCTCGCTGGCAGGCCCGGCCGAGCCGATCTCCGTCGCGCAGACGCTCCGCGATCGCCGCCTGCCCTGCGACGCCGTGATTTATCTCGGCAGCGGGTACACCAACGACAAGGACGGACAATCCGGCTGGAACACCGGGCACGGCTCGCTGACCTTCAACCCCCGCGTCTTCGACAAGCCGCAGGAAATGCTCGACCGGCTGCACGCCCTGCACTTCAAGGTCATCCTGCACAAGAACGCCGCGCCGGCTGGACTGTTCGGCGCGTCCGTCGATGAGCCGAGCGACTCGCCGCGGCACATCTCGAATTACTGGGCCACCCACGCGCCTCTCATGAAGATGGGCGTCGACGCCTGGTGGCCGGACGACGGCGACGAGTTGCCGATCGAGAACCGTCTGGCCCGCCTCCGCCTGTACTACGAAGGCCCGCTCAAGGAGCGCCCGAACCAGCGCCCGTGGTCGCTCGATCGCAACGGCTATGCCGGGTCCGCGCGCTTCGGCGCGTGGATCTGGTCGGGCGACGTCCAGTCGCGCTGGGCGACGCTGGCGGCACACGTGCCGGTCGGCCTGAACTTCTCGATGTCGGTCTCGCCGTGGTGGGGCACGGACATCGGCGGGTTCGTCTCGTCCCGGGAATACACCGGCGAGCTCTACGTCCGCTGGTTCGAGTTCGCCGCCTTTACGCCCCTGTTTCGTTCGCACGGGCGGAACTGGCACCTGCACACCCCGTTCGGCTGGAACTCGGGCGAAACCGGCCCCGTCGAATCGCAGCCGCCGCCGCCGGAATCCGAACTTCACAACGCCGACGTGGAACCGATCTGCCGCAAATACCTCGAGCTGCGTTACCGCCTGCTCCCCTACAACTACACGATCGCGCGCCAGGCCTGCGACACCGGGATCCCGCCAATGCGCGCGATGTGGCTGCACTACCCGGAAGACCCCCAAGCCGCAAAGCTGGGTGATCAATACCTCTGCGGTCGCGACCTCCTGGTCGCCCCAGTCGTCGAGAAGGGCGCCACCACGCGTCGCGTATACCTGCCGGCCGGGCAACAATGGTACGACTGGTGGAACGACGCCTCCGGCCCGCCCACGCCCGGCGGCCGGTGGATCACGCGACCCGTCGACCTCGGCACGCTTCCGCTCTACGTCCGCGCCGGCGCGATCATCCCGCTCGACCCGGTGCGCCAATACACCGCACAGGAGGTAACCGACCCGACCACGATCCGCATCTATCCCGGCGCCGATGGCTCGTTCACCATGTACGACGACGACGGGCAAACGCTCGGCTACCAGAACGGGACCGACGATCGACAGGTCTGGATTCGCTTCGAATGGAACGATGCGGCCCGACGGCTGACCATCGCCCCGGGTTCGCAATCGAATCATTGGCCGACGGGCGCCAAGCGCGCCTTCGACATCCAGGTGGTCAGCAACCCGCCACGGAGCAAGCGCGTGGAGTATCGGGGCGAGCAAGTCGAGGTGGGACTCTGATCGAATCCGGACGGCCAGCTACGCGAGCCACCCCGGCAACGCGGCCGCCTGCTTCACCCACGCCGCCATCTGGGCCTCGTCTAGCTCGTCGCCTTCGCGGATATCGAGATAGCGCGTCTCCTTGCCCTTGCTGGCGCCGGGCGGGACCGGCCGCAGCGACGTGCCGCGGAAGAACGCCACCTTGACGTGGTGCATAAAGGTGTGGAACCCCAGGAACCACCCCCGGCCTTCGATGCCGTAGAACGGCGAGTTCCACTTCACCGCCTTGCGCACGTTGGGCACGATCCGAACGATCAGCGCGTCCAGCCAGCGCCCGACGTCACCCTTCCAGCCCGGCATCCCGGCGATGTACGCCTTTACCGGGGCGTCGCCGTCCGCCTTCGCGATCTGCGGGTTGCCGCCCGAGAGTAGAACGACCTTCCCCCCCTTTCGCGCCTTGATCGGCTTGACCTTCGCGCCCGCCTTCGACGTGGACTCGGACTTCGACGCACCGGCCCTGAGATTCTCCGCCACCGCCGCCCGGATCAACCCCTTGAACGCCTCCGCATCAAGCACCCCTCCCTCCCGGATGTCGATCGCGCGACGCATATTTCCCCCAAGACTGGCGTTGAAGAGACCCCGGGGGTCCGCCAGGGAGGCGCCCCGCGCAAAGGTCAGCCTCACCACCCCTTTGTACGCCTCGCCCGTGCAGACGATCCCCGCGTGCGACCACACCGGCACCCCCAACGGGTTCGTCGGCTTGACCCACTTGCACTCTTCCACGATGTCCGGGTCCGCCTCGTGAATGAGGCCGCGAACCTCCGCCAGCGTCATGGCGCGCCAGTCACCCAGAGACCGGATCCGCTCGTCGATGACACCAGACGCCGCCCCGGTCCCGCGCGCCGCAGCCGCACGGGGCTCGGCCCTGGTGCCTGACTTCCGCACGGACTTGGCCCTGGTGCCCGACTTGCGCGGCTTGCTTGCGCGCGACGTTCCCTTCGCCTTGCTCTTGGCCATCGTTCGTTCCTCTTTCCCAGTCGATTTCGCTTCCCCGGGCGCAAAGCCGCGGAGCCGTCAATCCTTCTGCTTCGTCGCCCCCAGCTCCTTCGCGATCTCCGATTCCAGCGCATCCAGCTTCCCCAGCTCCGCCTTTTCCGCCGCCAGCACATCCGCCTGGATCATCCGGTCGATCTCCTCGTCCGTCACCAGCGACGTGTTCGCCGTCGTCGCACTGCTCCCCGCGATCGCGCCTTGCTCCATCGAATCCAGGAAGATCTCCATCCGCTCTTCCATCGAACCCGCCTGCGCCACCGCCCGCTCCCACTGCGCCTGCGTCTTCGTGAGATCCAGCTCCCCAAACACCTTCCCGATCTCCGCCGCCATCAGGTTCATCGACTCGGCGAACTCCCGGCTCGCCTGCGCCTGCTGGTTGATCAGCATCGCGTTCTTGATCGCCAGCATCTGCCGCTCGAGCATCTTCTTCACGGCCGCCGTCTTCTTCAGCGCCCCGCGGATGAACTGGTACTGCTGCTCGTCCCCGATCTTCCGCGCGTGCTGCGCGTTCTTGATGAAATCCTCGGAAAACTTCTCCTGCTGCCGGATCGACTTCTCGATCGCCCGCAGCCCCTGCCGGATCTTCATCTCGCGCTCGATGCGGCGTTCGTCTTTGGATTTAAACAGGCCCATGTTATTCACTCGCATGATAGCACCGGCCCAGTGGCGCCGGGAACATCGCGCAATTCCATCGCCAGGCGCGCCATGGCGCCGTAGTCCAGATCCAGCAGGAGCACCACGACCCCCTGCGCTTCACTGCTGAATGTCCAGAACCGCTTCTTCCGAACGGCAACCAGCTCGAACATCCACGGCCGCCACCAGCTCCGGCGAACGCCGATCGACTCCACCTTCGACCGATCAACCAAGACCGTCTTCCCGCCAGTCTCCGGACCGCGGTAGTAAATCGATTCCGCCGTGCCGCCAACCGTCCGATTCACCATTCGCTGGCGCGTCAGCCGGAGGATGGCCAGGACCGCGGCGAGCACGTAAACCGTAACGATGATCCAGTCGTATCCGGCGTTCCATCGCACGGACGCAAACAGCCACAGCCCGACACCCA
>DATBFY010000671.1:0-5771 GCA_036558265.1 Tepidisphaeraceae bacterium
CGGCAGGTCCACTCGCTGGCAGGCGTCCAGGACGTGCTGCCCGCGCATGTCGCTGCACACCATCAATCCGACCGGCCGCGGCAGTGACGACACCCACCGGCTGATCTGCGCCTGCTCGCGCTCCCACGGGTGCGCCTGCGGACCGACCCAGGGCGACTCCCAGAGCTGGCACTCGAAACCCCGTTCGCGCAGACGAGAGGTAAACCCTTCGCGGCGAAGGATCGAAAACGTCTGATCCACGAACCCGCAGAATGCAAAGTTGCGAAACCCGCGTTCCAGCAGGTGGTCCGCCGCCACCACGCCGATCGCCCGGTGGTCCGCCTCGATGCGCGGCGCCCCGACCGGCGGAATGCAGTCGTTCAGATCCACCAGCGGCACCCCCGCCCTGGCGAGCATCGCCGCCATCTCGGGCGTGGTCTTGCGGCTGATCACCCCGTCCCCCTTCCATTGCCGCAGCCACTCGGGTGGCGCGGTCCAGAGTTCACGCTGTTCCAGGAACACCGACCACGGTCGATGCGAGCGCAGGTATCCCGTGATGCCGCGCAAGATCTGACGGCCGTAATGTATGGACGTTTCGACGATCAGAGCGACGTGGGGACGTTTAGTCATTTGGACTACGGTTCGATGGGGGATCATCGCGGCCGCGGCAACAAAACTCAATAGCCCGGCCTTTCCTACATATCCCGCGATGAGCATTTCAGTTGAAATCGCACCAAATATTACGAATTCCGGCGTAAACACCAACGCCCGAAATGGCAGAATATTTCTCAATCCTCAAACGCCGCATCTCATTGCCAGCAAACGGACCTGCGACGATATTGTGACGGGGCCTGTTTCGACCCCGGCCGGTAAAACCCTTAACGTCCGGCCCCCACCGTAGTATCAGTGTGCGTTACGAAGAGGAGTTGATGACCAACGCGGACGCTGGACGTGCCCGACGACGCAAGTTCGCCAGGATGGGGGCGCCGGCGATCGGCCTTCTCGCGCTCCTGACGACCGTCATCCCCCTGCGCGCCGCCGAACCGGGGGCCACCGACGCCGATAAAGTGCGGTTCTTCGAAAAAGACGTTAAACCCCTCCTCGAATCCTCGTGCTTCAAGTGCCATGGCGGTGAGAAGAAGATCAAGGGAGGCCTGAACTTAACCCAACGTGAGCGTCTCCTCCGGGGCGGCGACACCGGCCCCGCCGTTGACCTTAAGGACCCCGCCAAAAGCCTCCTCCTCAAAGCAATCAGCTACAAGGACGAAGACCTCCAAATGCCCCCCAAGGAGCAGCTCGCGCCCGCGAAGGTCGCGCTGCTGACCAAATGGGTGGAAATGGGAGCACCCTACAGTCCGAGCGCTGCATCCGGGACCGTTACTTCGGCCGCTCCTTCGCCTGCCGCTCATATCCCGCCAAAAGTCACACCCGAGGCGATGAAGTTCTGGTCGTTCCAGCCGATCCATCGGCCGCAGGTACCCGAAGTCAAGGAGGCGTCGTGGGTTAAGAATCCGATCGACGCCTTTATCCTCTCCAGGCTTGAGGCGAGCGGGCTTCCCCACGCATCCTCTGCCTCTCGCACGGCGCTCCTCCGCCGGGCTTATTACGATCTGACGGGCCTGGCGCCCACGCCCGACGAGGTGGACGCTTTCCTGGCCGATCCCTCCCCCGATGCTTATGAGAAAGTCGTCGATCGGCTTCTCGCCTCGCCACAGTACGGCGAGAAATGGGGGCGCCACTGGCTCGACGTCGTCCGCTACGCGGAAACCAACTCGTTCGAGCGCGACGGCGCCAAGCCCAACGCCTGGCGATACCGCGATTACGTGATCGACTCGCTGAACAAGGACAAGCCTTACGACCAGTTCGTCCGCGAGCAGATCGCCGGCGACGAGCTGGATCACGTCACCCCCGAGTCGATCATCGCCACCGGCTTTTATCGCCTGGGCCCCTGGGACGATGAGCCCTCCGACAAGGCCCAGGCGCGCTTCGACGATCTCGACGACATCGTTACCACCGTCGGCCAGGGATTCCTGGGCCTGACGATGAACTGCGCCCGCTGCCACGACCACAAGATCGACCCGATCCCGCAGAAGGACTATTACAGCCTGGTCGCGATCTTCAACAACATCGCCCCCTACCAGACCAGTGGCCCCAACATCCTGACCGACATCATCCCCGACGATAAGAAGAAAGCCTACGAGGAGGAAAAGCAGGCCCTGGCCCAGCGCAAGGAAGACCTCAAGAAGCGCATTGCCAATTTCGAACTGCCCGTCATCGCCAACCTGAGCGAAGCCGAGCGGGCTGACCTCGATCACCCGAAGAAGCGCGCCGCCCTGCTCGAGCCGAAGATCCTTGCCGCCACCAATGCCGACGAGCTTCGCCGCTACAAGGAGCTCCGCCAGCAGCTCAAGCAACTCGAAGAGCGCAAGCCGACCGATTACCCGCAGGCTCTGTCGGTCAAGGAGATCAGCCCCAAGCCGGTCGAGACCTTTGTCCTCCGGCGCGGGAACGCTTCGAGCCCTGGGGAGCCCGTCACGCCCGCGTTTCCGGAGGTTCTGAACCCGCCGAAGGTGGTTCTTGCCCCGCCCGAGCCCGGGCAGAAGACTACGGGCCTGCGCCGGCAGCTTGCCGACTGGCTGACCAGTCCGAAGAACCCCTTGACCGCCCGCGTGATCGCCAACCGGCTTTGGCAGCATCATTTTGGCCGCGGGATCGTCCGGTCGCCCAACGATTTCGGCTTCGGCGGCGACAAACCGACGCACCCGGAATTGCTCGATTGGCTTGCGTCCGAATTGATGGCGAACGGCTGGCATCTCAAGGCCATCCACCGGCTGATCATGACCAGCAACGCGTACCGGATGTCGTCTGCCCCGATCGAATCCGCGCTGGCGAAGGACCCGCAGAATGACCTCTTCTGGCGGTTCGACATGCGCCGCCTCACGGCTGAGGAGATCCGCGATTCGATCCTGGAGGTGACCGGCAAACTGAACCTCAAGATGGGCGGCCCGAGCATTTACCCGACCATCCCGCAGGTCATCCTGGCCGGCCAATCGATGCCGGGTGCGGGCTGGGGCAAGTCCTCGCCGGAGGAGATGTGCCGTCGCAGCGTTTATATCCATGTGAAGCGTTCGCTGGTCGTGCCGATGATCGCGGCGTTTGACGCGGCCGATACCGATTTTTCGTGCCCTGCGCGCTTCACGACGACGCAGTCCACCCAGGCGTTGATGATGCTCAACAGCGACATGATCAACGACGAGGCGAAGAGCTTCGCCCGGCGAATTCGCAAGGACGCGGGCAATAACCCCGAGGCCCAGGTTCGCCTGGCCCTGCGCCTGGCCCTGTGCCGCGACCCCGCTGAAGACGAGATCGCCCGCGGCGTCACGTTCATGAAAACCTTGAAAGACAAGCACCATGCCAGCGACGACCTGGCGCTGGACCAGTTCGCGCTGCTGGTGCTGAATTTGAACGAGTTTGTCTATCTGGATTGAAGATCCGTAGCACGGGCACCCCGCCCGTGTCTTGAAAAAAGCAATCACGGGCGAGGCGCCCGTGCTACGAGAAACTCGCCATGTCCAACACTCCGAATAACACCTTCTGCCATCGCACCCGCCGGGAATTCCTCTGGCAGGCCGGCGCAGGCTTTGCCTCGCTGGGTCTGATCGACCTGCTCTCCCGCGACGGTTTCCTCGCCTCCCAGGCCGTCGCCGCCGACGGCGTGACGCCCTTTAAACCCTCCGCCGGCAACCCGCTGTTCCCCAGGCAGCCCCACTTCGCCCCCAAGGCCAAGTCCGTCATCTTCCTCTTCATGTACGGCGGCCCGAGTCACGTGGACACGTTCGACCATAAGCCCGAGCTCTACAAGCTCGATGGCAAGACCATCCAGGTCAAAACCAAAGGTCGCGGCGGCTCCAAGAACGAGGGCCGCGTCGTCGGGCCCAAGTGGAACTTCAAGCCCTACGGCCAGTGCGGCAAGATGGTCTCCGACCTCTTCCCCCACATCGCCTCCTGCGTGGACGACATCGCCTTCATCCACTCGATGACCGCCGATTCGCCGATCCACGGCAGCGCGATGCTGCAGATGAACAGCGGGAAGATCCTCTCGGGATCGCCGTGCATGGGCTCGTGGGTCAATTATGGACTGGGCTCGCTGAACCAGAATCTCCCCGGCTTTGTCGTCATGCTCGACCCGACCGGCGGACCGATCTCCGGCGCCAAGAACTGGTCCAGCGGCTACATGCCCGCCGTCTACCAGGGCACGATCCTGCGCTCGGCCGGCGACCCGATCCTCGACCTCGAGCCGCAGCCGGGTGTCAATCGCGCCATGCAGCGCGAACTGCTCGACACCCTGGGCGCTTACAACCAGCAACACCAGCTCGCCCGCATCGACAATTCCAACCTCGCCGCCCGCATCGCCAGCTACGAGCTCGCCTACCGCATGCAATCCAGCGCCCCCGAGGCCGTCGACGTCGATTCCGAGCCCGAGGAGGTCAAGGAGCTTTACGGCCTCAACGAGAAGCGCACCAACAACTTCGGCCGCCGCTGCCTGCTGGCTCGGCGGCTGGTCGAGCGCGGCGTCCGTTTCGTCCAGCTCTACTCCGGCGGCAACCACAACGACGCCAACTGGGACGCCCACGGCGACCTGGTGAAGAACCACTCCTACCACGCCGGCAACACCGACAAGCCCATCGCCGGACTGCTGAAGGACCTCAAGCGCACGGGCCTTTTGGAATCGACACTGGTCGTCTGGGGCGGCGAGTTCGGCCGCCAGCCCACCGCAGAATATAAGGAAGGCACCGGCCGCGATCACAACGCCTACGGCTTTACGATGTGGATGGCCGGCGGCGGCATCAAGGGCGGAGTGTCCGTCGGCGAGACGGATGAATTGGGAAGCGCGGCCGTGAAGGACCGCTTCGCCGTCAAGCACCTCCATGCGACGGTGCTGTATCAGCTTGGGCTGGACCCCGACCGGCTGAGCTACTTCCATAGCGGGTTGCAACAGAGGCTGGTGGGCGTCGAAGGGGCGGATCCGATCCGGCAGATTGTCGCGTGAAGCGCGCGCATTTCCCCTCTCCCGGTACTCCGGGAGAGGGCCGGAGTGAGGACCCCTTCGAATTACGATGCGGCAATCCTCGCATGAAGACCACGCATTTATTAGGCGAGGAGCAATTCCTGGCGACGTTCGCCGCGCCGATGCGTAACGTCACCGATGAGACGACCAACGTCATCGACATCTGGCCTTACGTAGACTCCGTCCCTGCTGAAGACCTTCGAGGGCACGAGGTCTACGACCGCTTCGCGGAGTACGTGTATCGCGACGCCAGCGGACGGTTCGATCACGTGCTGGTGATGACGAAGACGAAAAACGTCTACCTGGCCGTCGTGGTCGATCTCCATCACGCCACGGTCTTCGGTCACCACCTGCTGGACTTGAATGAAAAGTACGGCCTCCCCGGAAGCGAGAGATAGCGTGGCCATGGTGTTCGCGCGAAAACGCCACGGGCAACGCCAGTACCGTTGCCCATGCCACCCGGGTTGTGAAACGGGCTCGAAGCTAAGCGTGGTCGGCGCCGCGCCAGGCATTGAAGTCTTACCCGGACTTGGCCATTCGAATCTCAGACGCCTCCTTTCACGTCTCCGGCGCGCGGCACTATAATCGCCGCACCCATCCACCGGAGACCCGCGCATGCAACGCCACCTCCACCTCGCCGTCGCCATCGTTCTCACGATCTGCGTCGTCCCCGCCCCCGCCCAAACCCTCACCATCCAAACGGACCACCCCGGCCCCGCCATCA
>DATBFY010000672.1:0-3527 GCA_036558265.1 Tepidisphaeraceae bacterium
TCCTTGCGACCGGCCAAGGCGCCGAAGACCTGATAGGTCTGGCGGTTATAAGCGTAACGGAGCTGCACGCCCGCGTCGGCCTGCACCACTTTGCCCTTGGGGGCCTCGCCGGCGATTTCCCAGTGCATCACCTCGGCGTCCACCCGCACGCCCTGGGTAATCAGCCGCCTCTCCTGCGACCAGAGGTAGACGCGGGAAATCGCGTAGTAGCTGGCAATTGCGAGCATCGCCACCCCCAGCAGCCACCACACCCTTACGCGGCGTTCCCCCCAGGCGCGCCGCCGCACGTGGCCGGTCAGCTCCCGGGGCACCGGCGGGGGCGCAGGGGGGGCCGGCTCGTGGCCGGAGTGCTCGAGTTCAACATTAAATGGCGTCGTCAACGGCATCGGCCTTCAAATCCGGCTCGGCTACTCCTGGCTCGAGGTGGTCGGAGTGGCCGGTGCGGTCGTTTGAAGGTAGCCGTGTTCGATGCAGCCTTCAAGGATGGCCGTGGCGACGGGCCCCGCGTCCTTGCCGCCGGCGCCGCCGTATTCCACCAGCACGGCGAAGGCGATCTTCGGATGGTCGGCGGGGGCGAATCCGATGAACCACGCGTGGCCCAACTCATCGCCGCTGTTGCCGCTCCCGCGGTACCAGGGGAGGTCCTTGTTGGGGGCCTCGGGGGTGCTGGGCGGAGGGAAGATGCGCTTGATGTTTCCCTTCTCGTCCCGCTCGGGCTTGCCCTTGTCGTCGTAGACGACGTAGTTGAACCTGGCGGCCTGGGCGGTGCCGGTCTTGCCGGCGACCAGCAAACCCTCGGGATGCTTGATCTGACCCGTGCCCGCCGGCCCGCTCACCACGTTGATCATTCCCTGCCAGGCCATGTCCACGGCCGTCTGGTTGAGGTGCAGGTCGCGGCGCTCGGCCTGAGCGGATTCGCTCTCCAGGAGGTGGGGCCGGATCCAGATACCCCGCCGCGCGATCGTGGCGGCGACGTTGGCCATCTGGATGGGCGTGGCGAGCACCTGCGACTGCCCGATGCCACTGAACCAGGTCGCCCCGCGCCAGTTCGCGATCTTCTCCGTGCTCGGGATCCGCCCGGGGACCTCGGGGATGCCGATGCCAGTCCTGTGCCCCAGGCCGAACTGGCCCATCCAGTAATGGAGTCCTTCAAGCTTGAGGCGGTCGGCCATGGTCTCGAAGAAGACGTTGCACGACCGCTCCAGGGCGTCGGCGAAGGTGAGAAACCCGGTCGGGTGCGGCGCCTTCCAGGGGACCGGGTGGTGGGCCACGTTCCCGCCCAGCAGGCGTCCGAACTTCGACGCGACCCAGCAGCGTCCCTGCTTGCGCACCTTGCCGTCGATGATCAGGTAGCCGGTGCACTCGACGGTATCGTCGGGCTTGGCGACCCCGGCGGTGATCGCGGACAGGCCCACCATCGGCTTGACTGTCGAGCCCGGCTCCAGCGCCGCCTGCGTGGCGCGGTCGAGGAGGGGCAGGTTGATCGCATCCTTGAGGAGGCTTGGGTAGAGGGCCTCGAAGTTATTGACGTCATAAGTCGGGTACGAGACCAGCGCGCGGACTTCGCCGGTGGGCACGTCGATCACCACCGCCGCCCCGTGCATCACGTGGAAGCGCATCTGCTGCACGCGCAGGTCGTGTCCGGGATTGTTGCGGTCGTCGAGCTCCTCGTAGCGCAGGAACGCCTCCTGGATCCGCATCTGCAGTTCCATGTCGAGCGTGACCCGCACGTCCTGGCCCGGAATGGGGGCGACGGATTCCAGCGGGGTTTCCCGGCCCGCGACCTTGATCACGAAGCCGCGCGAGCCGCGGAGCGCCTGCTCCGCCATGCCCTCGATCCCGCTGCGCCCGATCATGTCGTTCAGCAGGTATCGCCTGCCGTCGTCCTTGTCGGCGTGCGGGTCGTCCGCCTGGTCTTCCTTCATCACCGGCGCGAGGTTGCCCACCACGTGACAGCCGATGTCGTGGTACGGGTAGTTCCGGCGCGTGCCCTTCCTCAGCTCCAGCCCCGGGCAGCGGTCGCGCAGCTTGTCCAGCACGATGTACGCGTCGTTGTCGATCGCGCGCAGGATCGGGTGGCTCTCGGTCTGTTCCGCCACCGGCATCTTGAAGCTGTCGAGCTGCGGCGCCGACTGCGTGTCATCGGTCAGCCAGTGCAGCCACGACGGCGCGTTGTCGCGCCGCTGCTGCTCCTCGTACCGCGACTTGGCCTGCTCGTAGCGCCGGTACCACAGGTACCGCTGGCGCATCTGCACGCGGTGGACGATCGACTGCTTGACCTCCTCGATCTCCTCGGGCGTCTTGCCGGAAACCTGGGCCATCTTGGACCACATGAACTGGAGGTCCTTCTTGACCTGCTCGACCTCGTCATCGATCAGTTTCGTGCGGTTGTCGTGGTCCCCCTTGAGCACGCCGCGCGCGACCAGGCGCGCCTTGGCCTGGGCGCGAAGCCACTCCTGGCTTTCCTTGCCCTCGGTGTCGATCGCGCGGTAATCGACCGCCGCGTCGATGCACGGCGCGTCCTCCGCGATCACGCGCCCGCGATAATCCAGGATCCGCCCACGGAAGGTTTCGAGGTACGACGACCGTTTGGCGGTCTCGGCGGCCTTGCGCTGCCATTCCGCCCCCTGCACCACCTGCAGCCACCCCGCGCGCAGCAGCAGCATGAGACAGAAGCCCGCCAGCAGTCCCAGGAGGATTTTGAGGCGTCGTTCGAACATAGGAATCCAGGGATGAAGGCCGAAGGATGAAGGATGAATCGGATCACGTCCAACCCATGCCAGCCGTGATCTGTTTCATCCGTCTGCCTTCGACCTTCTGCCTTTGGTTCATCCTTTGCGCTTGCGCTGCTTGAACGCGAAGGCGCGCCGCATGCGCTGGAGCACGCCCAGGACCAGCGGCGCAAGAATCGCGCTGTAGAGCGCGCTGCCGAAGTACGTCGCGGCCAGCACCCCGCCCACGCCGTGTTCCCGGCCGTGCAGCAGGGGGTAGATCATCCCGTGAGCCGTTAATACCACGCCCGCCAAAATCCCGCCCAGCAACGTGAGGGAAAAATGCGTCAGCGGGTGATCCGGGTAGACGATCTCCTGCGTCGATAGCACCGCCATCCCCACCAGGCTGTACGCGACCGCCCAGGTGCCCAGCGGCTGGAGCGTCAACAGGTCCTGCATCAGCCCGAGCAGGAAGCACCCCAGCAGCGCCGGCTCGCGCGTGCCGTTGATCCCCAGGTACACGACCAGCAGCAGCACGAAGTTCGGCGTCGCGCCTTTGACCTCCGCGAATCCGCGCAGCCCCACCTCCAGCCCAAGGGCGATGTAGGCGAGGATGAAATAGGTCAACCAACGCATCGACGCAGGTTCCGCTGTGCGGAACTCTTCCTATGATCGCGCAAAACGTTCCGCACAGCGGAACCTACTTCCTCATCACCAGCACCTCGCGCAACTTCAGCAGGTCCACCCGCGGCTTGGCGATGATCTCGGCGAACAGGGGCTTGGCGGGCAGCGGCCGAACCGTCTCCACCTGCGCCA
>DATBFY010000673.1:0-4044 GCA_036558265.1 Tepidisphaeraceae bacterium
TTGCAAGGCTTTAGAATTCGCAGAAAATGCGCCTTCGCATCCGTGAGGGCAGGTTCTTGTACGTCATCGGTCGGCGTGAAGTGAAGACGGCAGGTCGCGGCGTTGCGCGCGCGGCGCGTTGCGGTGCGCGACGACGTCTGCTCGTCGTGGCGGCGGCTTTGGGCATCGCCTGTGGCGCGGCGCGTGCGCGCGGGGACGACGTTTCCGCGCCTGCGATGCTTCAGTATTTCGAATCGCGGTACGGAACGATCGAGCAGCGGATGCCGGATGTGTTCAAGGCGGGGTATGGGGCGATCTACACTCCGCCGCCCGGCCGCGCCGATTCGGGCAGCTTCTCCGTCGGCTACGACCAATACGACCGCTTTGACCTGGGGCAGCCGGGGAATCCCACGCTCTACGGAACTGAGGCGGGGTTGCGCAAGCTGGTGGACGTCACGCACAAGGCGGCGGCAGATTATTACGTCGATTACGTGATGAACCACAACGGGTACTCGGACCTTTCGACCAAGGACGCGGCGGGGAACACGTTTTATGATGCGGGGGGGTATCCGGGGTTCAACATCTCGCTGCCCAACGCGGTGGATGGGGATTTTCATTCGTCGTTCGCGAGCGGGGATCTGAACGGGCGCCTGGCGGGGTTGATCGACATCGACCACTCCACGAATTTTCAGATGATCCGCAGCCCGGTGCCGGGCTTTGCCAACAACATCCGCGCGGGGACGACGCCGCTTTACGGGCGGCTGGCGAACGTGCCGGACGAGAACAATCGGCGGTTCTATCCCGACACGTCTTTGGCGCCGATCTCGGTGTTCGACCCGAAAACCGGCGAGCAGAACATCCTGATCTACCCGTTTAACAACGCCAACCCGATGGCCGGCGACCCGGCGCCCGAGAACGCGATGGGGTACCTGATGCGCAACGCGCAGTGGCTGGTGCAGTCGGTGGGGGTGGACGGGTTCCGGCTGGACGCGGCGAAACACTTCGAGCCGTTCGTGCTGAACTATTTCGACCGGGCGGTGTATCGTTCGTCGCTGCGGCCGCTGCTGAACGGGCAGCAACGAAACGTGTTCTCGTTCTCGGAGGTGTTCGACTCGAACGCCGATTATCTGCAGACGTTCGTGCGCAAGGACATCAACCCGGCGAGCCCGGGTACGGTTGGCGGAAATCGTGATGTACTGGATTTCCCGCTGTTCTTCGCGCTGCACGACAACCTGACGTCGAACGGGTTGCAGAACAGCTGGTTCAACGTCCGCAACGCCTCGTTCGATACCCACGACGACGGGGCGCACAACGGCAGCCAGGGGGTGATGTTCGTTTCGAGCCACGACAGCGATGGACCGTACCTGTCGAACGTGGCGTACGCTTACACGCTGATGCACCCGGGGAACGCGATCGTGTACTTCAACGCGAAAGAATTCGGCGACAATCGCGATTTTCCGAAGGACGGACGGGGCGATGCGCTGGGGGGCGTGTACGGTGACGCGATTCCGACGCTGGTTGATCTGCGCAATCGCTATGGTCGCGGGAATTATCGCGAGCGGTGGATCGAGAAGGAGTTGTTCGCCTATGAGCGGAGCGGCAGCGCGGTCGTGCTGCTGTCGAACCGCCTCGACGCCGGTTACGACAGCCGCACGATCGCCACCGATTTTGCGCCGGGCACGCGCCTGATCGAGCTGACGGGCAATGCCGCCAGTGCCAGTTCCGACCCGAGCAACGACATCCCCGACATGGTCGTGGTCAATTCGGACAAGACGATCAACGTTCGGTTTCTGCGCAACACCGCCCCGGGGACCAGTCGGTTCACGGGCGACGGATACCTGATCTACGGCCTGGCGTCTCCGCAGGGGACACTTTCGCTTACCAACGTGGCGCAAACGCTCGCCGGCGGCACGCCGACGCCCGCCACCAACGCGCAGACGCGCCTGGCGGACATCCAGGTCATCAAGTCCGACTCGTTCAAGGTGCAACTGAACACCACGGCCGTGAACCTGCTGGGGAATCCCGCGTTTCGCGAGCGGGATGCCGATGGCGATAATGCGCTGCTGCGGATCGATGACGGCTTCGACGCCAACAAGAACGGCCACGTCGATTACGTCACGCCCGGCCCCACGAATTACGGCTTCGAAGAGTTCGCCACCACGCACAGCCCCGGGTACTTCAACGCCAACGGCGACGGTGTTTACGCGCAGGACATCGATACGACCAAGCTGTCCGAAGGCATGCACTTCATCACCGCCCGCGCCTATCGGCATCGCAGCGACGGCGGGCCGGCGATCTTCACCGATTTCAAGCAGTCGATTTACGTCGATCGTCTGAAACCCGTCTCGGCGATCGATTCGTTCAAGCCCTACGCCGGCGGGCAGGGCGAGCAGGATCGAGACCTGGTCGTGCGCTCGTCCGACCAGACCGCCGACAACGTCCACGTCTTCTTTGACCTTCCCGCCGCGCTGACCGATCAGCAGGTGCTGGCGATGGTCGGCGGCGCCAGCCAGGCCGATGCGCTGGATCGCGACCTGTGGAAGAAGGGAAAGTCGAACCTCGTCAGCGGAAACCACGTCGCGACGGTCGTGACGTTCGAGATGGACGGCAACTCCAACGTCCAGCGCTTCGCGGGGCTGGCTGTCAATTCGCCGCTGGGCAAGGGGGTTGGCGATCTCAACCACGACGGGCAGTATGCGCCCAACGACATCGCCGGCCCCGGCGCCTTCGAGCAGTTCCTTTACAGCCAGAACCAGCAGTTCGATCCTGCCGGGGACGTCAATGGCGATGGGAAGATCGACGATCAGGACCTCTTCCTGCTCAAGGCCACCTACCAGGCCGCCGGCGCCGGCCAGGCCGCGCTTGCCGAGCTCAAGGCCGCCACGCTGCGCCGCGGCGACCTGAATCACGACGGCCAGACCAACGCCGCCGACATCGATCATCTCTCGCGCCGGCTCACCCAGCCCTGGGCCTGGGACAACGATCTGAATTCGGACGGTAACGTCGATCGTGCCGACGCGGATACGCTGGTTCACACGATCCTTGGCACCATCGACGGCGACGCGAACCTCGATCGCGCCGTCGATTTCAACGACCTCGTGCCGCTGGCACAGAACTACAACGTGCTCGACGGCGACCGCTCGTGGTCCCAGGGCGACTTCAACCACGACGGCAACGTCGATTTCAACGACCTGGTATTGCTCGCGCAGAATTACAACGGCGCCGCGCCGCCCGCCGACGCGCTACCCGCCAACATCGCCGCGGATTTCGCCCGTGCGCTGGCCACGGTCCCCGAGCCCGCCACGTCGGCGTTCCTCCTGATCGCCGCGTGCGGCGTGGCCCTTCGTCATCGCCGCCGGTGAACGCATCACGGGCATCCTGCCGTGCGGTTCCCCACCCCTTCTGATATCCTTCCGATTCAACGGAAGGAACGCCATGAAACTCCTCTACCCTCTCGCCCTGATCCTCGTCCTGCTCACCACTGCCCTTGCCGACGACCCGAAGGAGTCGACCGACCTCCCCAAACCGGGCCCCGACGGCAAGATCTCCCTCTTTAACGGCAAGGACCTGACCGGCTGGTACGGCGACGAGTCGGTCTATCACGTCGATAACGGCGAACTGGTCGGCAAGACCGAGAAGGGGCTCAAGCAGAACGAGTTCCTCAAGAGCCGGTTTTCGGTCGGCGACTTCCGACTGGTCTGCCAGATGAAGCTCGTGCCCAATTCCGCCAACTCCGGCATCCAGTTCCGCTCGGTGCCGTTCAAGGGCAACGAGATGAAGGGCTACCAGGCCGACGCCGGCGCCGGCTGGTGGGCCAAGCTCTACGAGGAATCCGGTCGCGGGATCCTTGTGAACGACGGCGGCGAAAAGTGGGTGAATAAGGACGACTGGAACACCTACGAGGTCGTCGCCGTCGGTCATCACATCCTGGTCGCCATCAACGGCCACAAGACCGTAGACCTGGAGGACGAGAAAGGCTCCGCCAGCGGCATCTTCGGTCTCCAGGTCCACGCCGGCGGTCCCACCGAAGTGCACTGGAAGGACATGAAGCTGGAGCTCAACCCC
>DATBFY010000674.1:0-3049 GCA_036558265.1 Tepidisphaeraceae bacterium
GGAAATCGGTGTCCGCGACCGGCGCGCCACCGGGCCCGAAGAGCAGCTGATCTTTATTCGGGTCGCTCCCAAGCCGGTGCAGGTACGCCAGCGTCCCCTTGTATCCTTCCGTCGGCGGCGCATCCGGCGGCAGCGCCCGCCTGCGGCTGTACACAAACCCGCTCCCGTCCGCCAGCCACGACGGCGGCGTGTAATCCGCCTCCATCCGGTCGATCACGTCCGCCGGCAAGTCCTTGCCGCTCGCCATCTCCAGCACGTGCAGCACGGTCTGCTCCGACCCCGCTGCCGCTACTCCATACGCCACGTATTTGCCATCCGGCGACGGCTCGCAGAACTCCAGCGCGTAATGCGTTCCCCCGCCCGGTGGCGCGAACCGTTCGGGATCCACCAGCAACCGCTCCTGTCCCGTCTTCGCATCCTTGAAGTAAAGCTTGTCCAGGTTCTCGCCCGCCAGCGCCTTCAGGTAGTGCAGATCCCCGTTGGGCCAGCGCCGCACGACCGATAGCCGGTACGGCGCACCCGCATCGAGCTCGCGGATGCGCTCGAAGAGCCGATCGCGACCGGGGATCGCGCTCAGCGTTCGCTGGGCGTACTCGGCCTGACCCTTGATCCACGCCTGGACCTCCGGATCGCGCAGGTTCTCGAAATACCGGTAGGGATCGACGACCCTGGTCCCGAAGTAGTCGTCCGTCACCGGCCGCACCGGCGCCACGGGCGGGCCGTCCGCCGCGACGATCGAGACAGTCCAGAACGCCACCACCCACAGCCTGGCGATCGATCTCATGCCTCCCACTTCACCCAACCCTCCCGGCAATTGCAACGCGCGCCTCAGTAGCGCCAATGCCCGTCGATGTACTCATACCCACGACCGCCGCGGACCCAGTGCCCCTGCACGTATTCGCCCCCACCGCGCGCCGGCCGACGATCCCAGTAGCCCGGCCGCCAGTCCCAACCGCGATCCCGCCGCACCCAGTGTCCGTTCACCCAGTAATGGTGCGGCGAAGGCGCCACGCCGTAGACCTCCACCCGATCGGGCGGGGGCGGCTCGGCCACGACGACGCGCTCCCGATAATCTTCGTGATAATGGTGATGCGCGCAACCGGCTATGCCGATCGGCAGGGCGCACACCGCCGAAACGATCAAACCTCGCATACTCATTACTCCTCCGATCACACTGAAAATGCCAATAAGTAAGACCCCGGGAGCGCGGGCCGGTTAGCGGGCATTCCTTCGCGGGATCGAATAGAATGCCCCGCGCCATGCTCGCCCCCTTGCGAATCGGTTCGCTCCAGCTCGAAACGCCGCTGCTCCTCGCGCCGATCGCGGGATATTGCGATCTGTCGTTCCGCCTGGTCGCGCGATCCTGCGGGGGGGTGGGGCTGGCGTGTACGGACCTGCTCTGCCCCGAGGCGGTCATCCGCGAGACCCCCAAGACCCTGCAACTGGCTGCCACGACCCTTTCCGACTCGCCGCTGTGCATGCAGCTCTACGGCGGCGACGCCGACCGGCTTTGCGACGCGGCGCGCTGGGCCGAAGATCGCGGCGCCCACGTCATCGACATCAACATGGGCTGCCCGGTGGACAAGATCACCAAGCGGGACGGCGGCTCGAAGCTGCTGTGCGACCCGGACCGCACGCTGCGGATGGTCGAGCGGGTGCGGGCGGTGCTGCGGCACACCCCGCTGACCGCCAAGCTCCGCCTGGGGTGGGATGACTCGTGCATCGTCGCGCCACAGCTCGCGCGAAGGCTTGAAGATGCCGGCGTCGAGATGGTCACGATCCACGGGCGGACGACCGAGATGAAGTTCTCCGGCCAGGCGCGGCTGGACGGCATCGCAGAGGTCGTGGCGGCGGTGCGGCGGATCCCGGTGATCGGGAACGGGGACGTGCGGACGCCCGAAGATGCCCGCCGGATGATCGAATACACGAGGTGCGCCGGCGTGATGATCGGGCGCGGGGCGCTGTCGATGCCGTGGATCTTCCGGGATGTCTGGAGCTTTCTGACCACCGGTGTCATCCCGCCGGCGCCGTCGCTGGAGGAGAAGTGCCGGCTGATGCGGGACCACTTCGAGAACATCTGCCGATTCCAGTCGGAGCGCAACGCGGTGGTCGAGTTCCGCAAGCGGGTGAGCTGGTATGCCAAGCAGATGCACCCCTGCCGGATGCTCAAGGAGGGGATGCGGCAGATCGAATCGGCCACCGACTTCGAGCGGGTGGTCCGGCAGTTCCTCGAGTGGCGGTGGGAATACGACCCGGCGCCCGACCTGGAGCTCGAAGAGGCGGCTTGATTAATGCCAGAACCCGCGGAGGGTGACTCCGCGGGTTCAGTTTAATTGCAATACTTACTGGGGCGGCCCGTCAATCGCGGCCATTGAGGAGGACGGACCAGACGTCGGCGTTGCGCTCGGCGCCGCCGGCGCGGTCGGTGCTGCTGGCGGTGACGGCGGAGCGATCGGTGGTCTTGGGCTGTTGTTGTTGTTGTTGTTGCTGCTGGCGGAGAAAGTTGCGGGCGTCGGAGACCGGCTGGGTGGTGGCGGCGGCGCGGACGAGGCGCAGCTCGGCGTCCACGTCCTGCTTGGCCTTGCGGGCGGCGGCCAGCTCGACGCGGAGCTGGTCACGCTCGCTCGAGAGGCTCAACGCCTGGTCGAGGCGCGACTTGAGGGCGTCGATCTCGACCCTGGCGGTGGCTTCCTTGACCTTGGCGATCTCGGCGTGGAGCTGCTCGCGATCGGCGGATGACTGCTGGGCGGCCAGCACCTGCTGCTTGAGCGCGCCAAGCTGGCCTTGCGTGGAGGAGACCTCGCCGACGGCGTAGACGGCGCCCAGGGCGGTGACGGCGGTCATCACCCCGCCGACCGACCAGGCCAGGCGGTTATTGCGACGGGTGGATTCGAGCTCTTCGCGGGTGGCGGCGAGCAGGCGCTCATAGACCGCGACCGTGCTGTCCGAGCGCTTGTTCACTTCCGTCGAGATCAGCTCGTAAAGCTGGGTGAAGCTGACGGTCGGCTTGGCCTTGCGGCGGGGGGCGGGGATCGACTCGGGCTTATGT
>DATBFY010000675.1:0-13411 GCA_036558265.1 Tepidisphaeraceae bacterium
CCGAACAGCCCGGCGACTACCTGCTCAACGTGGACGGCGCCCTGCCCAAGTGGATGAAGACCGTTCACTTCGTCGTCCGCACGCCGCCGGCCGAATCCGACCTGACCCCGCTGACCGACGCCCAGTGGAAATCCCTCTCACGCGGACTGGGGTTCGAACGGATCGACCCGGCGCGGCAATCGATCGCTGGCGTCGTCGCCTCGGCGCGGGGCGGCCACGAGATGTGGCTGACCATGGTGGGCCTGGTGATCGTCCTGGGCGTGGTCGAGCTGGCGACGGTGCGGCGCTGGTCCGCGGTGGCCGCCGCCGCACCGGCGGGGGGAGCCTGATGCCCGCCGTCGCGCTGACGAACGTACTCGCGGTCGGGATCCAGTGGCAGTCGCCGCAGATGCTGGGCGTCGCGCTCCTGGTCGGCGTGCTGATCGTGCTGGCGGTGGGCCTGCTCTATCCGGCGCAGGTCCGGTTGTTGCCGGCGCCCTGGCGCGTCGCGCTGCCGGCGCTGCGCTGCGCGGCCCTGCTCGCCCTGGCCGTATCGCTGGGGCGGCCCGTCGCCCAGCGCGCGATCGGCGCCGCCGAGCAGGGGGCCGTCGTCATCCTCGTGGACGCGTCCCGCAGCATGGACGTGCGCGACACCTTGCGCCGCCCCGCGAACCTGGTCGCCCTGGCCGACGGCATGGGACGCATCGCGCCCAACCTCCGATCGCGCGGCGAGGGGTTCGCGCCCATCGCGTCCCAGGTCGAGCGCCTCCCCGAACTGCTCAAGGAGATCTCGCAGGCGCAGGTCGAGCTCGAGATCGCCCAGTTCCAGGGACGCGAAAACCCCGAGGCGCAGAAGCAGTTCGACGAGCTTACCGACGAGTTCAAACACCTGACGCAGGCGCTGCTGGCCGCGCGCGGCGGGTTGCAGAAATCCCCGCAGATGGCCGCGGCGCTCGCAGAGCTCAAGAACCTCCCGCCCACCACCGCGCGCAACTGGGCGAGCGAGGCCGACAAGCGGATCAACGTGATCCTCGAGCGCGCCGGACAGTTTCAGACCGAGTCCGACGAGGCCTTGTACAACACCAACACTCAAGTGAAGGCCGTCTGCGACCAGCTCAAACGCCTCACGCGCTTCGAATTGGTGGAAGACGCGCTGGTTCACCCGCACGACGGCCTGCTCGCACGGTTGCCCGCCGGCACGCCGCTTTTCGGCTTCGCCATCGGCCCGCGCGTGCTGCCGCTGCCCCTTCGCGGCGCGGGCGGGCGCAGCGTCGGCCGCATCGTCTTCTCACCCGACGGCGCCCGCAGCGACCTCACCGGCGGCCTGCGCGACGTCATGGACCGCCTCCGCCATCAGAACGTCCAGGCCGTCGTCCTCTTCAGCGACGGCCGCCAGGTCGGCGCCGAAACCTCCATCGCGTCGAGCCTGATGGGCAGCGGCATCCCGGTCTATGCGCTCTGCCCGGCGCCCCTCATCAAGGAGCGCGAACCCCTCGTGCGCGACCTGGCGATCGCGAAGGTGACCCTGCCGCAGAGCGTCTTCGTCGGCGAGACGCTCAACGTCGCGGTCGACCTGCGCTGGACCCAGGTGGACAAGTCGAAATTGCCCGAGGTCACGATGCAGGTCGGGGCCGAGCGGCAGGTGAAGCGGATCGAGCCCAAGCGGCCCGGCGCCACCACTGCCACCGTCGTTTTCGCCCTGCCTGTCGTCGAGCCCGGCCCTCAGCGCGTGACGATCAGCCTCCCCTCCGTCGAGGGCGAGATTTCCGACGAGAACAACACCGTCACGCGCTGGGTGAAGGTCGTGTCGGACAAGTTCGACGCGCTGCTCGTGGGCGGGTCGGCGTCGTGGGACTTCCGATACCTCCGCAACGCGCTTCAGCGGACGCCGTCCATCAGCGCCCAGGCGGTGCTGCTCGACGGCGAGAACCAGACCCTGCGGATGCCCGCCGAGCAGATCCTGGCGCGCGACGTGGTCATCCTCTGCGACATGCCCGCCAGGGGCCTCGCCCCCGATCAATGGGAGGCGGTTCGCAAGATGGTCGTCCAGCGCGGCGGCAGCCTCCTCCTTCTGGCCGGGCAGGCACACCTCCCGCGCGAGTACACCGGCGAGTACCTGTCGGAGTTCCTGCCCTACCGGCGCTCGGCCGCCGCACGCGGCGGGGGTACGGGGCCCGTCTGGCGCGTCTGGCCCGGCGAGGAGCCCGAGTTCCGCGTCGTCCCCCCGCCCAACGCACCCATGGGAGACGTGCTGGCCCTGGCGGACGACGCGCAGGCGTCCGCGGACCGTTGGATCGCCCTGCCGCCCGTCTTCCGCTTCCTGGCGCTGCCCGACCTTAAGGAGGTCGCCCAGCCGCTCCTGGTCGAGCGCGGCACCGGCGCCCCCGTGCTCACGCGCCAGCGCCTGGGGCGCGGCAAGGTCTTCTTCCTCGGCATCGACGAAACCTGGCGGTGGCGGAACAAGGTGGGCGAGCGCGACCAGGACCGGTTCTTCCGCCAGCTCGTCCGCGCCGCCGCCGACGAGCCTTATGCCGTCAGCAACGGCTCACTCGCGCTCGATGCCGACCGCGTGACGATCGCCCCCGGCGAATCGGTGCGCGTCCGCGCGCGCGTGATCGAACCGACGTCCCCAGCTACATCGCCGTCGGCATCGCAATCCGCGGCGGACGGCGTGGACGTCGACGTCGTCCGCGACGACGTGACCATCCGCACGACGCGGCTCGCGCCCGTCGGCGACGCCGACAGCGGCCGCTACGCCGGGACCATCGGCGATCTCGACGAGGGGGACTACCGCCTGCGCCTGCGCGCGCCTGCCACCGACACCGCGTCAGAACTCGACTACCCACTTCACGTGACCAGAAGCTACGAGGCGGAGATGGCGAACCTCGCGCCCGACGACACCTTGCTGCGGCGTTTGGCGAGCTCGTCGGGCGGGCAGTTCTGGACGCTCGAACAGTTCAAAGAGCTGCCCGCGCGCCTGGCCGACCTCCGCGAACACGAACCCCGCACCGCGGAGCTCCGCCTCTGGAGCAGTTGGTATCTGTATGCCTTCGTCCTGGCCTGCCTGGGCGGCGAGTGGGCCCTGCGGAAGCGGTTCGGCCTTTCGTGATGCGGCCCGGAAAGGGGCGATCTACTTATAGCCAGCCAGGAGGTCGGCGTGGTTGGTCAGGCAATGCTCCAGCGCCTCGCGGCCCTGGGCTTTATCGGGGATGGTGGGGTCCAGGTCGATGGCCTCGTGAAGGAGGTCGCGACTCTTTCGGCGGGCGGCGCGGAGGATCGTGTCGGTCAATTGGGCGGCGCGGGTGAGCAATGGGACCAGTGGCTCGGGCAGATCGAGCTTGGGCGTGCGCAGCCCCTTCGGGTCGGCCATGGCGGGGGTCTCGACGAAGATCCCGCGCGGCAATTGCGTGAGCTGGTGCTGGTTCACCAGGTTCAGCCCGGCGAACGCGGCGGGGCGCTTGAACGACACGGCGGCGACCAGGTCGAAGGGCCTGGCCCACACCGGCTTTTCGAGCAGGGGGTCCCAGGATTTCTTTCCTGCGGCGGCGGCGCGCAAGAGATCCATCCGCCGCTGGATCGCCTTGGGCGAGGGCGGGTCAGCGTCGTCTTCGTCATCGAGCAGCGGCGAATCGGGCGGCTCGACGAAATCGCGGACGCGGTGGTCGCCGGCGGTCGGGAGATAGCCCAGGTCGAGCAGCAGGCTGGCGGTCAGCGGCTGATCGGCATTCAAACCGTCGGCGGCCAGTTCCTTCAAGCGAGGGTAGAGGTCTTCGCCGGTGTCGTGATCCCAGAGGTCGAGGGCGAAGGTGAGATGATTGAGGCCGGCCATGGCCAGGTCGATGTGCTCGCGGGCTTCCTCGAAGGGGTAGTCGATCTTCTCCTCGTGGAGGATTTCCCAGATGATCTTGTAGGCGGCGAGCGAGTGGCCGCAGAAGCCGATCGTGGGCACGCCGGCCTCGTGGGCGGCCTGGCAGACGCGCGGGAGCGGATCGGCGAGATTGAGGAGCATGGCGTCGGGGCGCGCCAGGCGCTTCATCTCCTCGCAGACCTGCTGGATGAAGGCGATCTGGCGCAAGGAAAGGGCGAGGCCCTCGACGCCGGAAAGGCCATGGGGAATGGCTCCGGTGTGTGATGGGTCGGAGGCAGGGGGGACGCCCGCACCACAGCAAATGACATAGGTGGCGGCCTGGAGGGCGGCCTCGCGATTGGTGTGGGCGGTGATCTGCGTGTCGAGCTGCGAGCGGACGACCATACGGCGGCCCAGGTCCGCCATCGCGAAGATCATCTCCTCGTCGGAATCGACCAGCGCCAGCTCAACGCCGTCGAGCTTGTGGACCAGCAGGGCGTCGGACAGGAGGCTTGGGCCCACGTCGAACGACCCTGCGCCCAAAACGGCGATCTTGAGGCGGTCAGGCGGCATGCGTCTTTGCCGGATTATCGGCAAAGAGGGGGGTGGCAATGCGTAAAGACGTAACTCGCAAAAACATAAGGCGTGCCAGTATCGCGGGAAGGTCCGAGAATGTTTTATGTTTTACGCGTTACGTTTTGCGCGTTGCCTCACCCGCATCCGAGCTTGTCGATTTCGGCCTCCGCCTGGGCGAGTTGGTCGCGGGTTTGCTGCACGAGGTGCGGCGGGGCCTTTTTCGTGTAGGCGTCGTTGGAGAGACGCCCGCGGAGCGTGTCGGCGAGCTTTTTCAGCTCGGCGCAGCGCTTCTCGGCGAGGTTGGTGTCGCCGACGGCGGGTTGGCCCGGGTGAACGAAGACCTCGACACCGGCGGCTGCGGCGCGGACGGCGCCGGCGGGCGCCGTAAGGTCGGGGTGGACGTCCTTCAGGTTGACCGTCGCCAGCACCTCGATCATCTCGCGATTCTCGGTGAGCTGGCGCGTCGGCTCGGGCGGGGCGGCGATGTAAACGTCCACCTTCTGCTTTGGCGGAACCTTCAGCTCGTTGCGGACGTTGCGGATCACGCCGATGACTTCCTGGACGTTGGGGAAGATGTGCTCGGCGGCCTCGGCGAAGGAGCCGACGTTGGGCCAGGGGGCCTTAATCAACAGTCCTGAGTGCTGAGTGCTGATCCCTGAATGGGGGCATTCGAGGCGGTTGGGGAGGCCGCGCGTGGGGCGAATTTCGTTCAGCCGATGGTAGATGATCTCGGTGATGAAGGGGATGATCGGATGGAGCAGGCGCAGGGCGCCGTCGAGGACGGCGGCCAAAACGTTGGCGGTTTGTCCGGCGCGGGACGGGTCACGCATGGCGGGCTTGACGGCTTCGACGTACCAGTCGCAGAAGTCGCGCCAGAAGAAATCGTAGGCGGCGCGCGCGACCTGGTCGAAGCGGTAGTTCTTCAGCACATCATCGGTTTCGGCGACGGTGCGGTTAAAGCGCGAGATGATCCAGCGGTCGGCAAGGCTCCACTTGCTCTCGTCCGGCGCCTCGGCCGGGGCGGATTCGATGTTCGACAGGACGAACCGCGCGGCGTTCCACAGCTTGTTGCAGAAATTGCGGCCCAAATCGAACTTGCTGCTGGTGTTCTTGGCCAATGGCATGTCCGCCGTCGGCTTGATCTTGCCCGATGCCAGGCCGTACGACGAAACCATCTTCTTCGATGGGTCTTTGGGAGATTCCTGGATCGGCGCGGCGACCATGTAGCCCGCGCTGTCGGTCACGTATTTGGGCGCAAACGTCTCGCCCGTCCACGGGTCCACCAGGTCCACGGGCATGCGGACGTCCTGGGTGTTGGTGGCCATGTGAGCGAGGGTGAAGCGCATCGCATCCGCCCCGTGGGAGGCGATGATGTCCATCGGATCGACGCCGTTGCCCAGCGATTTGGACATCTTCTGCCCGTGGCCGTCCTGGATCATCGCGTGGATGAAGACGTCGCGGAACGGGAGGGTGTTGCGGAAGTGGATGTTGAACATCGTCATCCGGCTGACCCAGAGGGTGATGATCTCGCGCGACGTGCAGAGGACGCTCGAGGGGTTCCAGGTGCGCAGCTCGGGCGTCTCCTCGGGCCAGCCCAGGGTGGAAAGGGGCCACAGGCCCGAGGAGAACCAGGTGTCGAGGACGTCGGGGTCCTGGGCAGCGCCGTGGCGTTCCAATTCGTCGATCACTTCCCGATCATTCGGGTCGTGCACGCAGGCAAACGTGTACGGAAGGGAGCGGTCCGCGATGTCAACGGAGCGGGCCTGATCCCGCTCGGCGCGTTGCGTCAGTGCGATTCTTCCATCGGCTTGCCATTGGGCCAGCTTCTCTACTATCGCCTCGAACTGCGCCAGCGGGAGCCGCTCCCCAAGGCGGCCTTCGGGAAGCCGCCACACCGGTATCCGATGCCCCCACCACAACTGCCGGCTGATGCACCAGTCGCGGATGTTCTCGTGCCAGGACTGGAAGGTCCTGGCGTAGCGGCTGGGGAAGAAGCGCATGCCGCCGTCCCACGTGTCGGCCTTGCCGGGGATCTTTCGGCCTTCGAACTGGTCGTCGGCGATCGCGCGCAGCGCGGCCCCGGCCATGCGCGGCTCGGTCACCTGGCAGTACCACTGGTCGGACAGGTACGGCTCGATCGCGACGTGGCTGCGGTAGCTGTGGCCGACGCTGTGGCGATACGGCTTGATCTCCTCCAACAGCCCATTGCGCTTGAACCAGTCCACGACGAGCTTGCGCGCGTGCTCGCTCGGCTGGCCGAGGACGAAGTGCGCTTCGCCGATATCCGTCCAGCCGTGCTTGTCGGAGATCGTGGCATCCGGCGCCAAGATGTTGATCACTGGCAGGTTGTGCCGCCGGCCGATCTCGTAGTCGTTGGGGTCGTGAGCGGGCGTGACCTTGAGGAACCCGGTGGCGAGCTGGGCCTTGGGGTCGTCGGGGTCGCCGCCGTATTGCGCGGGCATGACGACGTACTCATCCTCGACGATCGGGATCTCGCGGTTGACGATCGGCAGGATCACGCGCTTGCCGCGCAGGGCCGCGGCGCGCGGATCCTTCGGATTGATCGCGACGGCCGTGTCGCCCAGCATCGTCTCCGAGCGCGTCGTGGCGACGGTGACGTGACCGCTCCCGTCGGTCAGCGGGTAGCGGAGGTAATAGAAGTGGCCGTCCACCTCCTCCATCTCCACCTCGTCGTCCGCCAGCGCCGTTTGTGTGACCGGGTCCCAGTTCACCAGGCGCTTGCCGCGGTAGATCAGTCCGTCCTTGAAGAGGCGGAAGAACGCCTCGCGCACGGCCTTGGCGCGCGGCGCGTCCATCGTGAACGCCTGCCGCTGCCAGTCGCAGCTACAGCCCATCGCCTTGAGCTGGGCGGTGATGCGCGCTTCATATTGGTCCTTCCACGCCTGAATCTTCGCGACGAATTCCTCGCGCTTGAAATCGGTGCGGCGCTTGCCCTCTTCAGCCAGCACCCGCTTCTCGACCACCGTCTGCGTGGCGATGCCGGCGTGATCGGTCCCGGGGAGCCAGCACGCGTTGTCGCCCAGCATGCGATGATAGCGGACCAAAATGTCCTGGAGCGTGTTGTTGAACGCGTGCCCCAGGTGCAGGGCGGCGGTGACGTTGGGCGGCGGGATCACGATCGAGTAAGGCTTACCGGGGTCGGTCGGCTCGGCGTGGAAGGCGTTATGTTCATCCCAGAGGCGCAGGGCCTGTTCCTGGGTGGACGCGGGGTCGAAGGTCTTGGCGAGTTCGGTCGGCATGGAGAGCCTCGAAGAATGGCCGATTTCGGGTTTTGGATTGACGCGTCGGATGGTACGGGAGTGGGCCCGCCGGGCAAGGGCTCGCGCGGCGGGCTATCGTACTGCGACGGAGATGAGGTGGCGTGTCATGTGTCGGACAACTGTAGCATCGCGGTGGTCGCGATTCCAGCAATTCGCAGAGGGGCACCAAGAGCCATCGGTCCTTCCTCTGCGTTCTCTGCGGTGCATTTCCAACAAAGAACGCGTGCGAGACCGTGAGATCTCGCACGCGCGTCGGATGTCGCCTGGATTGCGCTTTACTTCTTGTCGTCCTTGGGCTGCTCCTGAGCAGGCTGGCCGGGTTGCCCCGGCTGGGCGCCGGGCGCGCCTTGTCCCGGCTGGTTCAGCCCCTGCAGAAGCACCGGGAGGATCTTCTGCCCCATGGCTTCCTTGGCCTTGGCGGCGCTCTCGTACTTGCCCTGGTCGATCTCGGTGGCCGTTGACCTGGCCGCGTCCGACATCGCCTTGAGCATCTTGCCCGCCTGCGGGTTGTCCAGGCCCTCGGACGGCAGCGTGCTCATGTCGATCTTCCACTTGCCGTCGATCTTCTTGAGCTTCATGGGCTCCTTCTGCTGCGCGGTGTTGGCGGACGTGATCGTCGCCGTGTCGCCGCTCACGTCCTCCTTGGCCGCCTGGAGCTCCTTCTCGAAGTCGAACCCGCCGGCCCCCGGACCCTGGGCGAGTTGCTTGCGTCCCTCTTCGCCCCACTTCTTCACCGCGGCGTTCTCGAGCTGCTTGAAGCTGCTGACCACCGGCACCAGCAGGTCGAGCATCGCGAGCTGCTTCTCGCTGCCCGATGCCAGCGAGCGGGCGGCCTGGGCGTCTCCGGTCTCCATCGCCTTAAAAAACGCCTTGGCGGCGCCCTTAGGCGTGGACGCGTCGGGCTTGACGTCCTCGGCGACCGTGTGAATCGTCAGACACAGCATCGCGCACAACGCCAGGGCGAAGAGGAGTCGGCGGGGAAGCATTGTGTTCTTCCTTTCGGGGAAATTCGGGTGGGAAACGTCGTTGCGCCCGACGCACGCCGGGTCTGTAACGTTCAGGGTTAGCTTAATCCTGCGGACACGTCAAGGTGGGAATGGCGCCGAATGCGACTCTTCCGCGGCTTGCTCACTTTAGTGATGCATGCGCCCGCAGCGCAGGATTCATTTCGCCCCGTCCGCCTTGGGCACCAGCCGCTGCCCCCGCGTGGACGAGTCGATCCCCAGCGCCCGCAGATATCGCCGGCGCAGGCGCGTGCGGAGGCGCTCGATCTCGGCCGGCGTGGCGTTCTGAAGCGGGATCACGCCCCCCGCCTTCGTGCGGTGCCCGCCCCCTTCGCCCAGCTTCTTCACCAGCCGCTTCATCACCTCGGGCGCGGACATCTTCGCACTGCTCGTGCGCAGCGACAGCACCAGGCGGTTCTCGAACACGGCCGTCACCAGCGACCACTGCACCTGGTCGAACCGCAGCAGCGTGTCCGCGATGACGGCGGGCTTCTCCAGCGAGTCGATCGAATCCAGGTGCGACAGGATCGCGTCCTGGTAGAACATCGCGTTGGCGACGCCCGTGTGCATCGCCACGTAGAAGTTCTGCGGCAGGTCCACGTACCGCATCTGGTAAAGCTTGTGATTGTCCGCCGTCAGCGTGAGGTTCGAGAGCGCGATGTTGTCCAGCTCGCCCGGTTGCCCCGCGGCGCCCGCCAGGTCCGTCTCGATCGCATACAGCATCGCCGCCGCCAGGTCCGCCGGGATCGTCACCTGCAGCTCGAGGAAATACGAGAAGATGATCGACGTGGTTGCCCCCACGTCCGTGCGGATGTCGCAGAACGGGCACTTGGGGTTCCGCCCGCGCGTGCGGTGGTGATCGATCACGGCCGTCGGCTGCACCCCCGCCGGCAGGGGGCTGTAGGCGAAGTGCGGCTGGGTATCCAGCAGCAGGATCGCGTCATATTTATCGCCGGCGATCGCGCCGTCGTCCCACGGGACGAGCTTGAGGTTGGCATGCTTGGTGAACGCGTCGTTGAGCCCGCCGCCGATCTTCCCCTTGATCGACATCGAGACGCTGGCATCCTTGAGCTTGGTGTTCAGGAGGAACGCCAGCGCATGACTCGACGCCAGCGCGTCGGGGTCGGGGTGCTGGTGCGTGGTCACCAGGATGTTCCGCTTGCCTGCCAGCGCCTTGAGCAGTTTGTCCGCGCGCGGGCGGTGCCGCGTGCGCCGTTCGACGGCGACGGCGGAACCGGCAACGGTGTTCAGACAGCTCTCGACGAAAGTCTTCATCGGGGAATTGGCAACCGCGGGCGGAAGGCTCCTGGCATCCACCTCCACGCGCACGACTTTTGAATCGGTCTGTGTGAGGTCGGACATAAAAGGGTTGCCGATGGTCCGGTAATTATAGGGGGCAGGGGAGAGACATAGGGAGGGCAAATGCCCCGTAGCACGGGCGCCTCGCCCGTGATGATTCAAGACACGGGCGGGGCGCCCGTGCTACGGGCAACTTGTTCAATGAAAGTCCCGCGACGCAAACTGATACCCCGACAACAGATGAGACAGGTCGAACAGCCGCTTGGCCATCACGTGCACGACCTGACCCTGCCGCTCGACATACCCATCGCACTGCAGTAGCCCGGCGTGACGCGCGGCGCTGTGATAACGCTCGAACACGTCCGGACGCACGATCAGGTTCACCACCCCCGTCTCGTCCTCCAGCGTCTCGAACACGATCCCGCTGGCCGTCCCCGGACGCTGCCGGATCAGCACCAGCCCCGCCACCTTGACCCACCGCCCCGCCGCCGACCCCGCCACCTCCCTGGCGCAAACAATCTTCAGCGACTTCAGTTGCGCGCGAACCAGCGCCACCGGATGCCGCTTGAGCGACAGCGTCGTCGTCGCGTAGTCGGTCATGACCTCCTGGCCCAGGGGCATGGCGGGAAGTGAAGCTTGAATGTTGAAGGATGAAGGATGAATCGAATCGAAGAGGGGGATGTCCTCGTCCTTGAGCTCGAGCGCCTGCCAGACCGCCTCTCGGCGCGATAAACCCAGCGACCCAAACGCGTCCGCCTCCGCCAGCCGCCGAACAGCGTGCGCCGGCAGACCGGCAGCTCGAAAGAATTGCTCGACCGAATCGAAGCGACCGACCCGCCTTCGCGCGGCGACGAGTTGTTTCCCATGATCCTCGCGCAAACCCTTGATGAGCCGAAAACCCAGACGCACCCCCAGCCCCGACCGCCCCCATGACTCCTTAGAAGAATGTTCAACCACAGAGGACACAGAGAACACAGAGACAGAACCTGATCTTGTATTTCTCTCCGTGTCCTCTGTGTCCTCTGTGGTAAATCCTTCTTCCAAAGTGCAATCCCACTCGCTGCAATTCACATCGATCGGCAGGATCATCACCCCATGCTCCTTCGCGTCCCGCACGATCTGTGCCGGCGCGTAAAAACCCATCGGCTGGCTGTTCACCAGCGCAGCCGCGAACGCCGCCGGGTGATAACGCTTGATCCACGCCGACACGTAAACCAATAGCGCAAAGCTCGCCGCGTGCGACTCCGGAAACCCGTACTCCCCGAACCCCTTGATCTGGTTGAAGCACTGCTCGGCGAACTCCCGCGTGTAGCCGTTGGCCAGCATCCCGTCCATGATCTTGGCGTGAAACCGCTCGATCGCCCCGGTTTTCCGCCAGGCCGCCATCGCCCGGCGAAGCTGGTCCGCCTCCTCGGCACTGAAGCCCGCCCCCACCATCGCCACCTTCATCGCCTGCTCCTGAAACAGCGGCACGCCCAGCGTCTTCTCCAGCACCCCGCGCAAGGCCTCGGATGGATAGTTCACCGCCTCCTCCCCGTTCCGCCGCCGAAGGTACGGGTGAACCATGTTCCCCTGGATCGGCCCCGGCCGCACGATCGCCACCTCGATGACCAGATCGTAAAACTTTTCCGGCCGCAACCGCGGCAGCATCGACATCTGCGCCCTCGATTCGATCTGGAACACCCCGACGGTATCGGCATCGGACATCATCGCGTAAACAACCGGATCTTCGGGCGGGATGGTGTGAAGTTCCAGCCGCGGAGCGGCGCAAGAATATAGCCCTCGGCGTGAGCCGTGGGTTAAATCGCCGTCGCATTCGCCCAGCCCCGGAGGGGCGACAGACGGTTCTGCCGCCCCTCCGGGGTCCGCCCTCGCGCTATTCCCATTATGCGTCAACGCGCCATCGTCATCCTGAGGGAGTTTCAACGACCGAAGGATCTTGCCCCGAATGGACGTCGATGACCCCTCGCGGCCAGATCCTTCGCTGCGCTCAGGATGACGGCTTAGCGCCGTCGGCAAAGACGCCGCTCCGCGGCTGGCATTAATGAAATGCAACGCCTTGGAAATGCACGTCAACATCCCTAATGCCAACACGTCCACTTTCAAGATTCCGATTGCATCAATGTCATCCTTATCCCACTCGATCACCGTGCGGTCCTCCATCGATGCATTCTCGATCGGCACCATCTCGCACAGCGGCCCGCGCGTCATCACCATCCCCCCCACGTGCTGGCTCAGGTGCCGCGGGAACCCCAGCATCTGCCCCGTCAGCTCGATCACCGTCCGAACCGTGCGATCTGTCGGATCCAGCCCGAGCTGCCCGAGCATTTCCGGCGTGATCGTCCCCCGGTGCCACCAGTCCAGGCGCTTGGCCATCTGATCCACCAGGTCCAGCGACAGCCCCAGCGCCTTGCCGACATCCCGCACCGCGCTACGGCCGCGGTACGTGATCACCTCCGCCGTCATCCCCGCGCGCTCGCGACCGTACTTCGCGTAGATGTACTGGATCACCTCTTCGCGCCGCTCATGCTCGAAATCAATGTCGATGTCCGGCGGCTCGTTCCGGGCCGCCGACACGAACCGCTCGAACAGCGTGTCGATCCGGTTCGGGTCCACGCTGGTCACGCCCAGGCAGTAGCAGACCGCCGAATTCGCCGCCGACCCCCGCCCCTGGCACAGGATCCCGCGCGACCGCGCGAAGCAGACCAGGTCGTGTACCGTCAAAAAATACGCCTCGTACCCAAGCTGTTCGATGATCGCCAGCTCACGCTCGATCAACCCCGTGATCTTCTCGGGTACCGCCTCGCCATAACGATCGCGGGCCCCCTCGTAAGCCAGCCGCCGAAGATAATCGATCGGCCGCTCTCCCTCGGGCACCAACTCGTGCGGATACTCGTACCGGAGCTGGTCGAGCGAAAACGCGCACCGCTCAGCGATTTCCAACCCGCGCGCGATCGCCTCCGGATACGCCTCAAATAACCGGTGCATCTGCCGCGGTTCCTTGAGATATCGCTGGTCGTTGGAAAACAGCCGATACCCCGCCTCATGAATCGTGCACCCGTGACGCACGCACGTCAGCACATCCTGGAGCCGCCGCCGCGACGGCTCGTGATAATGAACGTGGTTCGTCGCCAGCAGCGGGATGTCAAACGTCCTCGCCACCCCCGCGAGGTATTCCAGGTGCGTCACGTCATCCCCGCCATAAACCGCCGACGCCGCCAGCGACAACCGCGCCCCCAACGCCTCGCGCAGCAACGAAAACGCAGGGCGGACGAGCCGCGGGCCGTAACAGGTGGCACTGGCGTCCCGCCCGTGTTCCGCGTAGGTTCCGCTGTGCGGAACACGACTGACGTTCCGCACAGTGGAACCTACAGATTCATCCCCCGGCACGACCCCCACCAGCATCCCCTCATTGCTTTCGAGCA
>DATBFY010000676.1:0-6372 GCA_036558265.1 Tepidisphaeraceae bacterium
GACGGTGATCCCGGCGAACGGTTACATCTCGTTCGCGCAGAACGGCGCGGGCGGGTTTGGGTCGGCGTTCCAGCTTTCCGCGCTGGGGTCGGACGTGTATCTCACGAGCAATGACGGCTCGGGAGGCCTGGGGGGATATCGTGACCACGTCGATTTCGGCGCGTCGGAGGCGAACGTCTCGTTCGGGCGGTACGTCAAGAGCACGGGGGCGACGGACTTCGTCGCGCAGTCTGCCGCCACGCGCGACGGCGACAACGCCTACCCGGAGGTCGGCCCGGTCGTGATCAACGAGATCATGTACAACCCGCAGGCGACATCGGGCGGGCCGGAATACGTCGAGTTGCGGAACATTACGGATGCGCCCGTGTCGCTGTCGGGTTGGCGGTTCACCGACGGCATCACGTTCACGTTCAGTTTCGTCGCGGCCGACATGATCGGCGCAAATGGCTATGCCCTGGTCGTTCCGATCGATCCGGCCACGTTCCGCGCCACCTATAACGTGCCGGTGGGCGTGGCGATCTTCGGCCCGTACACGGGGCAGTTGAACAACGGCGGGGAGAAGCTGACGCTCTCCAAGCCCGGCGTTGCGGTGGGTCAGGTGACGCCCAACATCACGGTCGATCGCGTGAACTACGACAACGAGGCGCCCTGGCCGGCCCTGCCGCTGGGCACCGGGCCATCGGATGCGCGGATCAACGCGGCGGCGTACGGCAACGATCCGATCAACTGGCGGCTGGAGACGGCGAGCGGCTCGGCGGGGCTGGCGAACGGCAACGCGCCGCTGGTCTTCAATGGCGCCTTTGGTTTCGCGAGCCTGCCGCGGATCACGGTGAAGTTCAGCAAGGACGTGGGGGCGTCGCTGGGCAATGCGAGCCTGACGATCCTGAACCAGACCACCGGCCAGACGCTCGATCCGTCGCGCGTCACCCGCACCTACGACGCGGCGACGCAGACGGCGACGTGGCAGTTCCCCGCGGACCTGGCGGACGGGAACTATCGCGCGACGGTCAACGCGTCGGCGGTCAGCGACGCCCAGGGGCGGCCGCTTGACGGCAACGGCGACGGGACGGGGGGTGACGATTACGCGATCGATTTCTACTGGCTGGGCGGCGATGCCAACCGTGACCGGCACGTCGATTTCAACGACCTGGTGGCGCTGGCGCAGAACTACAACGCGACCGGCGGCAAGGGATACGACCAGGGCGATTTCAACTTCGACGGCAGCGTGAACTTCCAGGACCTGGTTATCCTGGCGCAGCATTACAACGGTTCACTGCCGGCGGCCGGGGCGCCGGTCGCGGCGTCGCCGATCGACGCTGCGGCGGTGGCGGCGTCAATGGGATTGTCCGGCGCGCCGGCGAAAGCACCGAACCCGAAGCCGGGCGGAACCGTAAAGGTGGTCACAAAGCCAGCGCCTGTGCAGAAGCCGGCGCCCCCGCGGCCGATGGCCGTCGTGGTGGGGGCGCCCAAGCCGCCCGCGGCATTGGGCACGAAGAAACGGATTACACAGAGGGTATTCGATTAAGCAGATCCGGAGCCGCGCTGTACGGGCGGGTCCGTGGAGGTCGTTCATGAGTGTTCGTGATGTGATCGCCGGTCGTGGGGGCAAGTCTTCGTCGAAGCAGGTTCGCGTTCAGCAGCTGCGCGACGCCGCACGCCCCTGCGCCGGCGCGCTGCTGCGCGCCGCCGGCACGCTCGATCCGCTCGAACAGCGGATGATGCTGTCGGCCAACGACGTGATCATCAACGAGATCATGTACAACTCGGCGACGTTCGAGACCGCGGACGAGTACGTCGAGCTGTACAACAAGGGCACCACGCCGGTCAGCCTGAACGGGTGGAAGCTTGCCAAGGGCGTGGACTACACGTTCGGCAACACCACGATTAACGCCGGGGCGTACCTGGTTGTTGCCGCGGACCTCTCGCGGTTCGCGAGCAAGTACCCGGGCGTGAGCAACGTGGTCGGCCCGTGGGTCGGACAGCTCGCCAACTCGTCCGATTCGATCCGACTGGAGGACAACCTGGGCCGGCAGGTCGATCAGATCGATTACGCAGACGACGGCGAGTGGGCCGCCCGCCGCCGCGGGGGCGAGGCGCCCAAGGCCGTCACGGGCATCACCGCCAGCGGGACGACCGCGACGGTCACCGCGCCGGGTCACGGCTACGCCAACGGGAACCAGGTGGCGATCTTCGGCGCCAACCAGGCGGGGTTCGACGGGATCTTCACGATCGCCAACGTCAGCGGGAACACGTTCACGGTCACCGTGCCGGCGGGCACGCCCGCCACGGCGACGGGCCAGATCTACGTCCGCCGCGCCGACCACAACCACTTCGGCTGGGACTGGTTCAACCCCAGCGACGGCATGGGCAAGTCGCTGGAGCTGGTCAACGCGAACCTGCCGAACAATAACGGCGAGAACTGGGGTCCGAGCATCCCGGACAACGGCACGCCGGGCGCGGCAAACTCGATCGCCGCCACCAACTCGGCGCCGCTGATCAACGATCTCCAGCACTTCCCGCTGGTCCCCAAGTCCACCGAGCAGGTGACGGTGACCGCGACGGTCACCGACGAGCTCAAGACGGGCTTGAGCGTCCAGGCGTTCTATCGCAATGACGGGGCGGCGTCGTTCAACAGCATCGCGATGTTCGACGACGGCCTGCACGGCGACGGCAGCGCCAACGACGGCGTCTACGGCGCGCGCCTGCCCGCGCAGCCCAACAACACGATCGTCGAGTTCTACGTCAAGGCGACCGACTCCACGGCCCATTCGCGTACCTGGCCGGGACCGACCGACGTCACCGGCGTGCAGGGGGCCAACGCGCTCTACCAGGTGGACGACCGCAGCTATTCGTCCACCAATCCCCTTTTCAAGATCATCATGTCCGCCGACGAGGCCAATGAGCTGGCGGTGCTGCGCGGGTCGTCCGACGACCTCTCCAACGCGGCCTTCAACGCCACCTTCATCAGCTCGGACGGGACCGGAAGCGACCTGCGCTACCTGGTGGGCGTGCGCAACCGCGGCGGGGGCAGTCGGTCCTCCGGCGCGCCGGTCGCCAACTACCACATCAACTTCGGCGACTTCAACACCTGGCACAACAAGGTCAAGATCAACCTGAACGCGATCTACTCCGCCGACGAGGTCGTCGCCAGCGCGCTGGCGTCGCGCGCGGGCGTGCCGGCGCAGTGGGTGACCGACGTGCAGGTGCGCGTCAACAACGTCGACCTTTCCACCAACGGCGCCAATGTCAAGATGTTCGGCTTGTACTCGTACGTCGAGGACGAGGACAAGCAGATGGTGGAGAACCACTTCCCCACCGATGACCAGGGGAACTATTACCGCGGCATCGACGGCGGCCACAACGCCGGGCTGCAATTTGTCGACAACAACCCCGCGTCCTACCAGGTCAAATACCCCAAGCAGACCAACGTCGAGGCCAACGACTACACGGACCTGATCAACCTGACCAAAGCGCTGGATCCGAACCAGACGCCCGACGCCAGCTTCGCTGCGGCGATCAACGCGCAGATCGACGTGAAGGAATGGATGCGCTACTTCGCGTTCAACGTGCTGGTGGGCAACGGGGAGACGGCCCTGGGCACCGGCTACGGCGACGACTACGCGCTCTACCGAGGGGTGATCGACCCGAAGTTCAAGCTGGTCGCGCACGACCTGGACACGGTGCTGGGCTTTGGCGACACCAACGTCGCGCAGAACCGCTCGATCTTCGTGGCGACCAACGTCGCGACAATCAAGCGGCTGCTGCAGTTCCCGGATTTCGCGCCGATCTACTTCCAGACGCTGCGGGAGATGATCGATACGGTCTGGAACCCGACCGAACTCGGGCGCGTCATCCACCACGCGATGGACGACATCGCGGGCAAAGCGACGGCGGACACGCTGGTCGCCGACGCGCTGGCGCGCGCGCAGGCCGCGCTGGCGCAGATCCCGCAGACGCTGGCGGTCACCGGCACGCCCACCAAGGTCAACGGCTACGCGCAGGTCACCAACACCGCCGCCCTGACGCTCAGCGGCAGCGCCAACGCGCTGGTGAGCAACGCGCGCATCCTCGTGAACGGCAGGGCCGCGAGCTACACGCCCTACCAGGGCGCCTGGTCGATCACCAACACCGGCAACACGCTGGGCCTGGTGGGCGGCCTCAATCGCGTGCTGGTGCAGGAGATGGACGGCGGCAACAAGGAGGTCGCCCGCACGTTCGTGGACGTCTGGTACTCCGTGCCCGCGGGCACGAGCGTCAGCGGCGCGATCACCGGCAGCACGGTCTGGTCGCCCGCCAACGGGCCGTACCGCGTGACCGCCAACGTCACCGTCAACGCGGGCGCGACGCTGACGATCCAACCCGGCACCAGCGTCTACTTCGCCAACGGCACGCGGCTGACGGTCAACGGCCTGTTGAACGCCGTCGGCACCGACACCCAGCGGATCCGCTTCACCCACGACCCGGCGCTCAACAGCACCGCCGCCACCTGGGGCGGAATCTACTTCGCCAACACGACGCAGGCCAACCGCATCGCGTACGCCGACATCGAGTTCGCCGGCGTCGGCGGGCCGGACACACAGATCGCCTCTTCAAAGGCCGACCTCGACCACGACACCTGGGCCACGCCCGGCTCAGGGCAGCGCATCATCGACGTCACGGGATCCAGCTCGTTCTCGATCACCAACTCGATCGTCGGCTCGCTCGTCGGCGAGGAGCCGATCCACTTCCTGGGCAGCGTCTTTGCCGGCGGGCAGGCGCTGATCCGCGGCAACGTGATCGGCACGACGACCGGTCACAACGACATCATCGATTTCACCGGCACCAACCGCCCCGCCGCGATCTTCCAGATCCTCGACAACGTCTTCATCGGCACGGGCACCGGCGGCACGGTCGCCGACGACATCCTCGACGTGGACGGCACCGACGCCCACATCGAGGGCAACGTCTTCATGAACGTCCAGCCCTCGGGCATCAACGACACCAACAGCGCGATCTCCGGTGGCGCCGATTCCGGCAATACGTCCGAGATCGTCTCCAGTCGCAACTTCTTCTACAACGTCGATCACGCGTTCCTCATGAAGGAGGGCAACTCCGTCCGCTCGATCAACGACACGATCGAGCACGTGCTGACCGGTGTGTTCAACTTCGACGAGCCGGGCTTCGCCGCCAGCCCCGGCGCCGGCGGTTACGCCGACGGCGACGTCTTCTACGACATCCCGTCGAGCAACGGCACCCCGAAGATCGTGCAGAACCCGCCCACCGGTGTCTTCGACGTCCGCCACTCGATCACCAACGCCGGACCGATGGCCGGCATCGGCAACCTCAACGCCGATCCCGAGCTGGTCAACCCCGACGGTCCCGGTCCCGCCAACGCGCGCGTCGATCCCGCCCTGATCTACACCGCGATGACGATGTCGCCGGAATTCCGCACCGCCCTCGCGCGCTTCGCGCCCACCAGCGGGGCAACCGCCGACATGAGCCTCAAGCCCACCAGCCCCGCGATCGGCGCCGGGCCCAACGGCAGCGACATGGGCGCCGACGTCCCCGCCGGCGCAACGATCGGCGGCGCCCCGGCGAGCCCCACGCCCAACAACTCCGCCACGATCACCGTCGGCGGCGCGGGCATATTCGCCTACCAGTACAAGCTCGACAGCGGCGCCTGGAGCGCCGCGGTCAACGTCACCAACCCGCTCACGAACAGCCCGGTCATCCCGCCGATCGTCCTGAGCGGCTTGGCCAACGGCCAGCACACGATCTCCGTTGTTTACCAGAACGACGCCGGCGCCTGGCAAAGCCAGTCCACGCCCACCACGAAGACCTGGACCGTCAATACCGCCATCCAGGGCCGCGTGCGGATCAACGAGATCCTCGCGGACAACCAGACCGCCGTGAACAACGCCGGCACGCACCCGGACGTGATCGAGCTATATAACGACGGCAAGGCCACGCTCGACCTCTCCGGTTACAGCATCAGCGACGACGCGGCGAACCCGCGGCGGTTCGTCTTCCCCGCGGGCACGTCGATCGGCGCGGGCCAGTACCTCCTCCTCTACGCCGACGACCCCAGCGCCGCGCCGGGCATCCACCTGGGCTTCGCGCTCAGCAGCACCAATGGCGAAGGCGTCTTCCTCTACGATGCCGCCTCAACCCTGGTCGATTCGATCACGTTCGGCAGCCAGTTGCCCGACCTGTCGATCGGACGCGTCGGCGACGGCACTACCTGGGCCCTGACCACCCCGACCCTGGGCTCGGCCAACGTCGCCATGCCCACCGGCGACCCCGACAAGCTCAAGATCAACGAGTGGCTCGCCTCCGGTGTCCCGCCCTTCTCCGCCGATTTCATCGAGCTGTACAACCCCAGCCCGCTCCCGG
>DATBFY010000677.1:0-7389 GCA_036558265.1 Tepidisphaeraceae bacterium
CCCAAACCCCGCCTACACCGTCCCGGCAACCGCGCAGCCGTCCACCCTCCGCGGGGGCGGTTATTCTAGTCGACCGTCAATCGGGAGGTAACGCGTGTCAGACCGCCATATCCTGTATGTAGGCAAATTCGACCATGACGGCGTGTTGGCGGAACCGACCGTTCACCCGGGAGTCCCATGGGCCAGACCAAGAGCGAGGAGTCCGCTGGACATGGAAGATGTCTCCCGCCTTGCGGCCAAGTTGTGCCCCGACGAAGCGCGACGCAGCGCCTGGGGCATCCGGTACGAGCGGGGAATCTTGATCTTCGAATCGCTGCGCGGAGATCCGTGCCTCCTCGACTTCCTCCGCGCGCTGATCACGCAACTCGGCTGCGAGGTGGCAGACGGCACGATGCGGTTGGTTCAACCGTCGGAGCTCAATGAAATCGACCCACGTGACCTCGGATTCTGATGTCCGACGAATGGGGCGGAAGCGCCGATGGCGCGAAGGGCGAGGATCGCACCGAACGTTAACCGACCGGCAGTCCGCGCTTCGGCACGCGCTCGTCAACGCTGATCGCCGTGCCATTTTTAAAGATGATGGTGATCAGGTGGTCGCCGTCGCCGTGATAGACCCTGGATTGGAAGGCGGGGGCACCGGCAACGGTTGAGGCATCGATCGGCCTTCCCAGGACCTGCTCCACCTGCTCAATGGTCATGCCGAGGCGCACCTGCTGCATTTTCGGCGGCTTGGCCGATTTGGTAGTGCCACATCCGACGACCACCGCGGCCAATGCTGCGATGATCCAGGCGACGGACAGGGAAACCGGCTTGGTCGGGGGGTGACTCAATGCGACGTCTCGGGCTTGGAAGAGACGGCTCCGCGCCTGGCGATCTCGCGATCGATGTGCCTGAGACGGCGGACGTGCCAGCAGGCCAAGCGAGAGGTCGGGTCCACCGCTTTGAAATACATCGTGCGTTCGGCAACTTCGACACGCAGGCGATGCAAGTCCTCCGTCGCCATCGACCGAAGTTCGAACCACGCGAGACCCATGTGGCATAGTCTACCACACCGGAAATCGGCCACGGATGAACACCGATGAAGCAAATGGAAGAGTAACCCGCCTTAATCTGTGTTCATCCGACCGTCATCTGTGGCTCAATTCCTCTTCGCTTGTCTCTCCGTGTTCTCTGTGTGCTCGGTGGCTCTTCGCCTGCGTGAGTGGCAATCACGGGCGGGCCGCCCGTGCCACTTGCAGCTCCCAGGTCATATGACAGTCCATGGAATCGCCCGGGTTGAGGCGGTGGGTGTCGCTGCGCAGGGCGTAGGGGTTCATCTGCTCGCCGGGGAAGTTGGGGTTGGCGATCTCGGCGTGGAAGCGGGCGTTGGCGAGGGGGGAGGTGATGAGCTGGTCGCGGTTGTCGCCGCGGATGGTGGCATCGGGGAGGTCGGCGAGCGAGTAGAGGATCGCGTCGAAGGGGCGGTCGCCGCGGTTGGTGATCGTGTGGGTGACGAAGACGGTGCGATCGTCGAGGCGGTAGCGCTTGGTCCAGAGGATCTGGTTCTGGTCGATGCCGCGGAAGAGCAGTTCGTTGGGGGCAAGCTTCTTCAATTCGCCACGAAGCTCGGGCGGTTCCATTCCGACCAGGGCGGTGACGATGCCGCCGGAGCCGAGGAGGTTGCGGCGGCCGTCGTACCAGCCGAGGTACGTGACGTCGCCCGTGGCGGGATTGACGACCAGGCGGAGGTGAAGGGATTGAAGTGCGTCGGGCTCGGTGGAGTCGGCCGGTTGGGTGGCGGGCGCGGAGACGGGCTGGGTGGGAGGCGGGGCGGTGCAGGAGAGAGCCGTCAGGGCAAACGCGAACAGGAGCGCAGGTCGCATGTCGGATCCAGAGCGTATCACGCGGGGAAGAACTTGTGGAAGGTGGCGGTGAGCGCCGGGGCGCTGCGCGAATCCACGCCGGTGCGGATCCGCTGGGTGATCGCCGTGTCGTGCCGGTAGATGCGGAGGGCTTCGAGGATCCTGGCCGCGACCGGCTCGGCGACGTCAGGGAGGGCGGCCAGCAGGAAATCGATCGACTGGGGCAGGCGCGAGAGGGCGATCGGCAACGCCAGGGCCATGCGCGATTCGGCAAAGCCGTCGTGGTTCCAGCGCTCGGTGAGGAGGGCGAGGGCCGTCGGGTCGCGCATCTCGCCGATGGCCATGGCAGCGCCTTCGGCAACCGTCGGATCCAGCGCGTCGAGGTAGCCCTGGATGAAGGGGAGCGCCTTGGCGCGGGCGAGGTTGGCGAGCGCGATCAGGCATTCGGCGGTGACGGTGGGGCTCTTGTCGCCGGTGCGGATCTTGAGGCGCAGGAGGAGCTGGCCTTCGGGGCGGCCGGCGTAGGCGATGGCGCGGGCGGCCATGATGCGGGCCTGCTCGGACTCATCGCCCAGGAGGTCGGCCAGCTCGGTCATCACGTCGCGATAGGCCATGCGAACCAGGCCCAGGGCGCAGATGCCGCGAAGCTCGGCGGCGGTATCGACCGGGCCGCCCCAGGCGCCCTCGAGCTGGACGTGGCGGATGCCGGCGAGGAAGAGCCGGTCGGCGTCGCATCCCATCTCGTAGAGGGCGTTGGCGATCGCCTGCTTGGCGCCGCAGCCCTTGTCGGTCTCGGTGGGTTTCTCCATCAGGCGCCAGAAGGCGGCCTGGAGCTCGGGCTGGAGGGACTGGATGCCGGCCTCGCGGGCGATCTCGGCGGCCTTGGCGATGACGAGGTTGGACTTGCTGGCGACGTACTTGAGCAGCTCGCCGGCGATGACGGCGGGGCCCATGCCCTTGAGGGCGTTCATCTGGGCGAGGGTGGTTTCGACGGAGCGTGCCTTGGGGGGCATGGGAGACAGTGTAACGTGGGGGGCAATACGATACCCGTGGCGGATCAGGGGCGGGCGCCTCCGGACAGGGGCCGATTCACCGATTTTCGTTGCGTGGCGCGCCGGGGTCTGGGATAGTGCGTTCACTCATCTCTCTTCATGAAGGAGCCGGAATGGGGCAGGAACGTGTTCGGGTGGCGTGGGCAACCGTTGTGTTCATGATGCTGAGCGCGGGCGCGGGATCGTCGTTCGCGGCGGCGGGGCTGCCGGCGACGGAGCCGGCGCGTCCCGCGCCGGCACGGAAGCGATTGGATTATTACCGTCGGTTGTTCCTGACCGACGGTTATGAGAAGGCGGGGCGGCACGATCCGGCTTGGGACGCCAGCGCACGGGCGGCGATCGAGAACTACGCGCGGGTCGTGGCGGGCGACCCGCTTCGAACGGGCGACGAGCAGGACGCGGGACGCGACGCGGCGGGTGCGTGTCTCCGCTCTCGATGCGCTGACAGCCTGGTCCTCTACGTCGCCGCCCGCCTCTACGACGACCGGGCGATGCCCGAAGCTCAGAAGCTCCGACTGTACTGCGGCGCCGCCGAACGCGCGGCGGAGGCGGACAATAAGTACCCGGCGATGCTGCGGGCGGAAATCCTCTTCCGCGGTGCGGGCCGGGCGGCCGGCGGCGCGCGCCAGAACCTGCTCCCGAAGCTCGCCGAATCGTCGAAGGAATGGGCGAAGAAGGGCATGGAGCTCCTGCCAGCGGCGCTGGCGGACCGCGACGCGTCCCCCAAGGCGGTTGAGACGCTGTTCGAGTTGATCGGCGCGTCCTCGGCCGACGTGGAGGGTGATCGGTTCAAGTTGCTCAGCGACGCCGCCCCGATCCTTGAGAAGTCGCCTGTCTCCAAGAGTCTTCAGTTGACCGTGACGGGCAGCGCGCTGATCCAATACGCCTGGGACGCGCGGGGCAGCGGGTGGGCGAGCACGGTCACGCCAGAGGGGTGGAAGCTGTTCAACGAGCGGATCGAGGCGGCGCGCAAGACGCTGGAGCAGGCGTGGAGGCTCGATCCGACCAACGCGTCGGCCGCGGTCGAGATGCTGACGATCGCCACGGCGCAGGGCTCGACCTACGCGGAGATGGATCGCTGGTACCGGCGCGCGATCGAAGCGAACCCCGCGTCGGAAGCGGCGATTAACGGGAAGTTGTTCTATCTGGAACCCAAGTGGCATGGCAGCGCCGACCAGATGCTGGCGTTCGGCCGGGAGCTGCTGAAGGACGGGAAGTGGGAAGCCCGACAGCCGCTGCAACTCGTGGAGGTGCATTTCCGCCTGCTGCAGTACGAGCGGGCGGACACGTATTACGGGCAGTGCGCCGCGTATTTCGGCAAGCACCCGGAGGCCTGGGCGGACGTGAAGGCGGTGTACGACGAGTTCCTCAAGCGCGTGCCGGAAAGCCGGTGGCACCGCACGCGGTACGCGATGGTCGCCGCGTGGAGCGGGCAGTGGGCGGAGGCTAATCGGCAGTTCAAGAGTCTGGGGGAGCACTACGCGCCGCTCTATCCGCCGGAACTGTACCGGAGCATGCGCAAGATGGCCGCGGAACGGGCGGGGGATAAGGCGGAGGGACCGTAGTGCGTCGCGCGCGTGTTCGGGCGTGGGCGGTGTTCGACCGTGGCGCCGCGCGGGTGTAAGATCGGGCCGCGATGCGGACCTCGCGTCTTCTGGTCGTCGCCATCATCCTGGGGGCCTGCGCAGCTCCTTGTCTGGCGAGCGTATCGAATTCGGACATCGAGGCATCGCTCAAGCGGGCCAAGGCGTTCCTGTATTCCAAATTGAACAGGGACAACTGGGAGGTGGCGCCGCACGGGGTGTATCACAACGACAACCTGGTCGTCGGCGGGCAGTGGGGCGGGGTGACGGCGCTCGCGACGTATGCACTGCTGGCATCCGGTGAGAGTCCGCAGGATCCGCGCTTGGCGCCGGCGATCGAATTCCTGAAGAAGGCCGACTTGCGCGGCACGTACGCGCTGGCGATGCGGATGCAGGTGTGGCTGCTCCTGCCGCCCACCAAGGACGTCAAGGCGCTGGCGAACGCGGATAAGGTGCGGCTGTTGACGATGACCCAGTCCCGCGGGAACGCCCGCGGCATGCACGATTACACGGCGCTGGGGAGCAGTTACAGCCACAGCCGCTCGCAGTACGCGGTGCTGGCGATGTGGGCGGCGGACCAGATGGGGCTGGAGGTGCCCAACCGCTACTGGGCGGAGGCCGAGGCGGGATGGATCCGGCACCAGGATATCTCGGGAGGCTGGACGTACGCCGCGCCCGAGGACGTGAACGTACCCGTGACGCCGGGGATGACGGCGGCGGGGGTGGCGACGCTGTTCATCACGCAGGACTACCTGCACGCGGGCAACGGCATCGGGTGCCAGGGCAACGTGGACAACCCGGCGATCGAGCGCGGCGTCGAATGGCTGGCGCAGAACTTCGACAAGGTGGCGACGGACGAGCGCTACACGCGGGACTTCCCGTTCGCCACGCTCTACGCGGTCGAGCGCGTGGGCGTGGCGAGCGGGCGGAAGTATTTCGGCCCGCACGACTGGTACGCCAAGGGCGTGACGTGGCTATTGGGCATGCAGAAGCCGGACGGGTCGTTCAACACGTTCCTGGGGAGCGGGCCGATGGACGGGCCGATCGGTCCGGTGGTGGACACGTCGTTCGCGACGCTGTTCCTGGCGCGCGGGCGCGCGCCGGTGGCGATCAACAAGCTGGATTATTCGGGGCCGGCGTCGGACGTACGCAAGGCGCCGCCCTGGGATCAGCGGCCGCGCGACGTGGCGAACGTGGTCCGGTGGATCGGACGGCAGCTCGAGCTGGACCTGAACTGGCAGGTGGTGAACGCGAACGTGCCGGCGACCGAGCTGCTGGACGCGCCGATCCTGTATATCGCGGGAAGCCGGCCGATCGACCTGACGCCGGCGCAGGTCGCGACGCTGCGGTCCTACGTCGAGATGGGGGGGCTGATCGTCGCGCACGCCGACTGCGCCAGTCCGGCGTTCGCGGCGTCGGTGCGGAAGCTCGGGCAGGAGATGTTCCCGGATTACGCGTTTCGCGAGCTGCCGCAGGATCACTTTCTCTATCACAACCTCTTCAATTCCAGTAAATGGAAGCAGCGGCCGCAGATCCAGGGGCTGTCGAACGGCGCCCGCGAGCTGATGCTGCTGATCCACGGGCAGGACACGGCCAAGCTGTGGCAGATCCGATCGGTCAAGGGGCATGAGGAGGCGTGGGAGCTGGCCGCCAACCTCTTCCGCACGACGTTCGAATCGCGCGGCAGCCTGCGCTTCAAGGGGGATACGCACTGGGTCACGCCCGACGGAAAGATCGAACCCAAGCGCACGCTGTCGCTGGCGCGCCTGCGGTACGACGGCAACTGGAACCCTGAGCCGGGCGGCTGGCAGCGCCTGGCGGCGATCCTGCACAACGATTTCGGCCTCGAGCTGCGCGTCGGCACGGTCAAGCCGGGCGAGGGGAAGCTATCGGCCGGCTACAAGGTCGCGCACCTGACGGGCACGGGCAAGGTCAAGCTGGACGTGGCGGCGCGCGAGGAATTGCGCGACTTCGTGCAGGGCGGCGGGACGCTGATCATCGACGCGGCGGGCGGCTCGGGGGAGTTCGCCGACTCGGCCGAGCTGCTGATGATGATGCTCTTTCCCAACGACAAGGCGCGGCTTTTGCCGCCCGAGCACCCGGTGTACCGCCTGGCGGAGACGACGATCCCGATCGACTACCGAAATTACGCGCGCAAGACGCTGGTGAGCGGCCTGAGGACCGGGAGATTGATGGGCATCGAACTGGACAAGCGGCTGGCGGTCGTCTTCTCGCGCGAGGACCTGTCGGTGGGCTTGGTCGGGCAGGACGTGGACGGCGTGCTCGGCTACACGCCGGCGACGGCGACGCGGTTGATGGCGAGCGTGGTGATGGGGGCGGCGGGAAAAGCGTCGGCGACATCGCCGACCACGATTCCGGTGACGCCGCCTGCGTCACGGCAGGCACGGTGAATCATGCGACTGGGGCGCAGACTGGTCAGTCTTTGGTGTGGGATCTCGTTGCTGCTCTTCGCGGCGACGGCCGTGTTCTGGTATCGGAGCGGTCGGTTGTCGGAGCAGGTTTGCTGGGCGAAGCGGGATGGGCGGATATGGTCGTTTGGATCTGAGACGGGCCGACGTTGGTCGCGCGGGATAATCCGTGTTGATTGGCGCGGCGCGTGCCCGCATCCGGCTCTGTTCCGGGTGTACTCAAACGACCCGTTTGCATTCGTACCGCCGGCGTCGCCACGATCCTGCTGGGACCGTCCGGCGGGGCCTTGCCCGCATCCGGGTGAAATCGACGTTTCGTTCGAGCCGGAGATCCCGCCGGGCTACACGCCGCGGACGGTCTTGCACGGCTGGAACGTGCTGGGCGTCGGTTACGGTCGATGGGCGACCGCGCGACTGGACATGGTGATTCACGCACCGGCAGAAGGCACGTCAGTCTGCACGCACCAGGTGAGTTCGCAATTCA
>DATBFY010000678.1:0-8768 GCA_036558265.1 Tepidisphaeraceae bacterium
TGGATTGGGCGCCATCCACTCGACGTGTAGCTGGCAGTCGCCGAAGCTCTCTTTCGTGGAGATCTGCCCGCTGCCCTTGGCGACCTCGAAGTAACCGTTCTCGACCTTCCACGGCGCGGGCTTCTGGCCGGTCTTGTCCACCCATTGGGAGAGGTCCTTGCCGTCGAAGAGGACGACGGCGTCGGACGGGGGTGTGCCGGGCTGTTCCTGGGTGCTGGCGGTGGACGGCGTGATGACCGGCGGCTGCGGGCGACTGCGGTCGTGCACGTGCCACTGCTTGTGTTCCTGGTTGGGTACGCCCCCGACACCGCCGGCGGCCGCGCCCGGGGCGTTGTCGTCCGCGGCGACGCAACTGAGCACCGCGCCCCCGGCGATGGCGGCCAGGCCCAGCGCGCACAGCGCGCCCAGGCGGAACTTGGGTTTGTTAGGACGATCTTGCTCGGACATGACGGTCTCTCCTTCGCTTGGCGTGTGAGTTATCTCTCGTGTGCGGGTCGCATTCTACCGAAGATCGCTTCGGCGATGACAGCCGCCGCGTTAAGATACACCGCATGAGGCCGATCATTCGTCGGGGCATGTGGATGGGGCTGCTCGTCGCGACCGTCGTGTGCGGCGGCACGTGGGGATGCGATCGCAAGGGCGGCGGGTCGGGTGGACCACCACAGGCCGGCGCGAAGCCCGGCCACCTTGTCGGCAAGCTTGCCGATGCCCACGGCAGGCCGCTGTCGAACGTGACCGTAATGGTCTTCGGCTTCAGTGATCGGGGCGAGCCTGTGACGCGCGAGAAGAAGGTCACCGGCCCGGCCGCCGAATACGACATCGAGCTGCCTGAGGGCAAGTACAACACCCCGGTGGCGCGGATCGACGTCGATTACAACGGTCGGCGTTACGTCCTGCCCCTCGCGGCCGCCGACGGCACGCGCGAGTGGCTGGAGCAACGGGAATCGCGCGGCGGCATGGTGCGCGACTTCGTCTGGCGGATCTCGGGTCCGATCCCCGGCGGCGACCCGGCGACCCCGGCCGGGTACTACGGCGGCACGATCCAGTTCGACAAGGGAGAGGACCTGGGTGACATCGCGACCGTCGAGATCACGCTCACGCCCGACGGCCCGCTTATTGACGGAAATCCGGGCCAGCCCGTGACGTTCACCCGCAAGCTTCCCTGGCGGCGGCACGAGGACCATTACCTCTTCGACGTGCCGCTGGGCAAATACACGGCCACCGCGAAGCTCGCCTTCGGCAGCACGCCCAAGGCGATGCGCGTCTGGTGCTACACGATCGACCCGACCAGGCCCGACGAGGAGCTCAAGACGCCCGAGCAACTTCACGCCAAGGCCACGGTCGAGTTCATCGGCATCGAGCCCAAGCCCGGCGAGTTCCGCCTGCTCCAACCCAATCTGATCGTATTCCCCCCGCGTTGAGACGCTGGGGTGGCCCACCCATTTATGAGTGGGGGCGCGAATCCAAGTCGTGGTGCGTCCCGGTTCGCGCCCCCATCGCTAAAGCGATGGGCCACCCAACGTGGACTATTGTGGCTGGCGGGGAGCAAACTCCGGCGCGAAGTCTGGGAATATTTCTCCCCCCGTCCGGACTTACATCCAATGACGAGATCAATTTCGTCGGTCTTTCGGAGGGTGCATGCGCAGTTCAGGTACGCCGTGGGTGATTCTGTCGCTTGTTTCAATCGCCGCCGCGGCGGTTCCGGCATCGGCGTCGTTCCACGCCTTCGGCGTCAACGAGGTCTACTCCGACCCCTCGGGCAACGTCCAGTTCATCGAGCTCCACGAGCGCTTCGGAACCGATTTCGAAGGCTTCTTCACCGGCATCAGCATCGTCTCCAACGCCCACACGTACACGTTCCAGACCGACCTGCCCAGCCAGTCTACCGCCAACAAGTTCGTCCTCCTGGGCACGGCCGACTACGCGGCGATTCCCGGAGTTCCCGCGCCCAACTTCACCATTCCCGCCAGCTTCTTCAATCCCGCCGGGGACACGCTGACCTATGGCGGTTTTGCCGACACCATCACGTTCGGCGCCGTCCCGGCAAACCCGCTTCAGTCGCTCAATCGCAGCGGCGACACGATGATCCCAGCCAGCGCCACCCCCACCGACTTCGCAGGCGATTCCGGCAGCGTGCCCGAACCGACCGGCGTCGCAGTGCTGGCCGTCGCGGGCGTCCTGCTCGTCCGCCGCCGCCGCGTTCGTTAGAACTGTACATCCGCTCCTGATCGCCTATTATTCCGCTCCTGCGCCGCCCCGCTGCGCACGAGAGGAACTTCCATGCAATCCGTCATCACCGGCAAGGCCTACGTCCTGGGCGACAACATCGACACCGACCAGATCATCCCCGCCCAGTACCTCTCCTTTAACCCCGCGATCCCGGACGAGCGCAAGTTCTTCGGCATGTATGCCAATAGCGGCGTTCCCGACGCCCAGGCCGGCCTCCCCCAGGGCAACACGCGATTCGTCCCTGAGGGCCAATATAAGAGCCCCTACACGATCGTCGTCGGCGGCAAGAACTTCGGCTGCGGCTCGTCCCGCGAGCACGCCCCCCTGGCCTACGCCGAGGCCGGCATCCAGTGCGTCGTCGCCGAGTTCTACGCCCGCATCTTCTTCCGCAACAGCGTGAACGGCGGTTACCTGGTCCCCCTCGAATCGGTCGATCGCCTGGTGGACAAGGTCCGCACGGGCGACGAACTCGAAGTCCACCTGGACGAGCACTACGTCCAGAACAAGACCAAAAACGAGCGCTACCAGCTCCGGCCCCTGGGCGACGTCCTCCCCATCATCGAGGCCGGCGGGATCTTCGAGTACGCCAAGCAGGCGGGGATGCTGAAATGAAACGTGAAGACGTGAAGACGTGAAACGTGAAGGCGTGAAATACGGGCGACCGTTGCGTAAAATCTGTCTTGGTGAACTTCGACGATTGGCAGTGCGACGTGTTCGGACATCATTGAGGGCTATTCTCGCGGCACCGGCAGAGGTCGCGCCGTCTTCTACGAGTATGCCCTCGGCTCCGCCCGTGAAACGCGAGACTGGTACTACAAGCTCCGCTTCGTCCTTTCGCCGGACGTGTTGACGCATCGTTTGGACCTGTGCACGAAGATCATCCGGCTTGCCCTCACGATGGTTTCCAACGAGCGCAAAACGAACCGCAACATCTCTTCTTGAGGGGCGTCCTCAAGAAGGAACTTGTTTCACGTTTTCACGTTTCACGCATGCCCACCGACCCCACTAACCGCTTCTCCTCCCGCGTCCAGCATTACGTTCGCTCCCGCCCTGACTACCCCCGCGCGTTCTACAGCTTCCTCCAGACCGACCTGGGCCTGGCGCGCGAATGGACGATCGCCGACGTCGGCTCGGGCACCGGCATCAGCGCCCGCCCGCTGCTCGAGGCCGGCAACACAGTCTACGGCATCGAGCCCAACGCCCCGATGCGCCAGGCTGCCGAGCATCGTCTCGCGGCCTTCCCGCATTTCCAAAGCCTCGATGCCACCGCCGAGTCCACCACCCTCCCCGGGCACACGATCGACCTGATCCTCGCCGCCCAGGCCTTTCACTGGTTCGACCGCACCAAAGCCCGTGCCGAGTTCGTCCGCATCCTCAAGCCCGGCGGATGGCTGGTCCTGGTTTGGAACGAGCGCCGCCTCGACGCGAGCCCGTTCCTCCGCGACTACGAAGCCCTCGTCCAGCGCTACGGCACCGACTACAACACCGTCCGCCATGAGAACGTGGACGACGCCGCCATTCGATCCTTCTTCGCCCCCGCCGAGTTCCAGACCCGTACCTTCTTCAACGAGCAGCGGTTCGACTACGCCGGGCTTGAGTCTCGCCTGCTCTCCAGCTCCTACACCCCGGCCGAAGACGACCCCCGGCGCGCCCCGATGCTCGCTGACCTGAAGAGTCTCTTCGACCGCCACCAGCATTGCGGCCAGGTCGCCTTCGAATACGACACCCGCGCCCATTACGGCCACCTCCTCTGACTTCTCGCTCCTCGCTTCTCACTTCTCGTTTCTGCCTTTCGGGTATAACTCCCGCCATGCCAGCGAACGTCACCGTCGTCGAGCACCCGGTCATCCAGACCAAGCTCACCGAGCTCCGCGACTTCGCCACCGAGTCCCGCAAGTTCCGCGCGCTGCTCAACGAGATTGCCTCCCTCATGGTCTACGAGGTGACGCGAAGCTGGCCGACCAAGCCGCGCCTGATCCAGACCCCGCTCGAGAAGATGACCGGCCATGCCCTGGCGCGCCCGATCACGCTCGTGCCGATCCTCCGCGCCGGCCTGGGCATGGCCGACGGCGTCCTGCGGCTTTTGCCCGATGCGCGGCTGGGTCACCTGGGCGTCCGCCGCGATGAACAGACCCTTCAACCGATCGCCTACTATCAGAAGCTCCCCCCCGACATCGCCGACACCGAGGTGCTGCTGATCGACCCGATGCTCGCCACCGGCGGCTCGGGCGCGGCGGCCGTCTCGTTCCTCAAGCAGGCGGGCGTGGCGTCGATGCGGTTCGTCTGCCTGGTCGCCGCCCCCGAAGGCATCGCCGCCCTGCACGCCCAGCACCCCGAGGTCCCCGTCTACTGCGCCGCCATCGACCGCCAGCTCAATGAGAAGGGCTACATCCTCCCCGGCCTGGGCGACGCCGGCGATCGCCTGTTCGGCACGTGAGGCGGCACGGGGGGCTTCCCCGACGCCGGGCAATGCCTAGGATGTCGCCGCAATGCTCCTGCTGCCCGGCTCGGCCCCTATTCCGCTCGCGGACGTCCGCCTCTTCGGGCAGTCCTTCGCGCTGCACGACCTGTTCATCGTCGGTCTGCTCTGCGTGCTCGAAGGCGTCTTGTCGATCGACAACGCGCTGGTGCTGGGCCTCCTCGCCCGCCGACTGCCCAAGCATTTGCAGAACAAGGCCCTGACGTTCGGCCTGGTCGGCGCGTTCGTCTTCCGCATCCTGGCGATCGCCCTGGCGAGCTTCCTGCTCCGCTGGACCTTTGCCAAGTTCGCCGGCGGCGCCTACCTGCTCTACGTGGCCCTCAAGCACTTCGTCTGGGGCGAGGAGAAGGATCCTGACGAGGTCATCGTCGTCGGTCCCGACGGTCTGCCGATCCTCGAAGACGCGCGGACTCACCAGCCGGTTGGTGGCGGGCCGCCAACGGTCGTTGCCACGCGGTCGGGCAAGCCGCTGACCTGGCACAGTTGGCGCTTCTGGCATGCCGTCCTGGTCATCGAGCTGACCGACATCGCCTTCGCCGTCGATTCGATCGTCGCGGCGATGGCACTGGTCGGCCGGCAACGTGCCGACGACACCGGGACGCACGACAAGCTGTGGGTGGTCGTGGTCGGCGGGATGCTGGGTGTCGTCCTCATGCGATTCGCCGCCGTCCTCTTCATCCGCCTGCTCGAACGCTTCCCGCGGTTTGAGACGTCGGCGTACCTGCTGGTGGCGGTGATCGGCCTCAAGCTGCTGATCGACTGGTGGTTCAATACCGAAATGCAGGAGCGGGTGAACTTCCACAGCCCGCATACGGTGGCGTTCTGGGTGTTCTGGCTCACCATGCTCGCCTGCTTCCTGGTCGGCTTCGTGCCGCGCCGCGACAAGCCTATACTTCCCAACGATCGTGCCGGCGGGTAACATGCCCCGCTTTACCTTTTTGAACGCGAAATCGCGAATGGTCCCGGAGCCGTGCCAATGCGTCTGAGCGAAATCCTCAAGCCTCAGGACATCAAGATCCCCCTGGCGGCCAGCAGCAAGACCGAAGCCATCGGCGAGCTGGTGAACCTGCTGGCCGCAAACGGCCAGGTCGCCGATCCCAAGAAGATGCTCGAAGCCGTCCTCGACCGTGAGGCCACCCGCACGACCGGCATCGGAAACGGCTTGGCCATTCCCCACGGCAAGTGCCCGGGCGTGGAGAACCTGGTCATGGCGATCGGCAAGGCCGCCAACCCGATCGACTTCCAGGCGATCGACGGGCGTCCGGTCAACCTGATCTGGCTGCTGGGCTCCCCGCCCGACAAGACCGGGCAGCACATCCACGCGCTGGCGCGGATCTCGCGCCTGATGACGATCGACAAGTTCCGCCAGGCCGTCGCCAACGCCAAGACCCCCCAGGAACTCTTCGACCTGATCGTGCAGCAGGAGAACGCACTTTGAAATCGTAACTCGGCACGCGCGTTTAGCGGCTCCCCGAAGCGAAGGGGAGCTCGCTGTTACGCCGATCGCCGGGGCAGCGCGAGCTTGCGCCGTCGGATCTCGGTGCGCTGGAGCTGGCCGATCACCTGGGTCAGGGTCGCCATCGTTTGACGTCCCGACAGGTCGTCCGCCAGCCGCTTGAACTGCACGCCCAGTCGCACGCTCCCGTCACTTTGCGGACGGGCGTGGCGGACGCGCCCCTCGAGGACCAGCTCGCCCTCGGGGTGGATGACCGCCACGCGCAGGCGCTGCTCGGCGGCGACGGGGGGGTCGTCCGGGCCGGGCGTGAAATCCAGGCCCATCCCCCCGACGCTCAGGTCGCGGACGGCCGCCTTGAGCAGGGTTGAAGGGAGCGGGCGGTCGCGCAGGTGCGCGTGCTCGGCCATCCGCCAGACGCGGATGGCGATGTCGCCGTCTTCGGGCAGGGTGACGCGATAATCGGCCCGGCGCTGGATGGCCTGGAGCTCGTCGGGCCACATTAGCAGGAGCGCCTCGACCGCCGTTTGCGGGTTGATCTCGAGCCGCGGCTCGCGGCGCAGGATCAGGCTGGTGCAGACGATCTTGGTCAACCCGTTCTTAAGCGAAACGCCGACGGGCTTTCGACCGGTCATCAGCTCCTCGACCAGGGGAGTCTCGCTTGCCGGGGGCGGTTGGATCCAGAAGCCCTCGTCCGAGCCCAGCAGCAGGCGCGTGGGGTGGTGGCGCAAGAGGCCCGCCGACGGCAGCGAGACCACGGCCCCGGCGTTGCGGGAGACGGCTTCGCGCAGCATCTGGATGTCGGTGGCCTGCATGGCTCTGGCGACCTCACACGTTCCCCAAACGGTTTGATCGGAGCGCGCAGGAATGGAGTTGAGCCGATGGGTCTGCGCCCGCGGGACCGATAATCACAACCCGCCCCGATCCGCTGTCATGCCCCGGGATTTCATCCTTCGGTCGGCGCGGCGGCGCGTTGTCGTACCCACTCGACGGTTACTTCTTCGGCTCCTCAGCCGCCTCCGGCTCCTTGGTCTGGCCTTTGAAATGCTCCAGGAGCTTCTCGACCTTGGGCATCGCGACGGCCTGGATGTAGCCCTGGTTGGGGTGCTGGCGGGCGTAGTTCTGGTGGTAAGCCTCGGCGACGTAAAAGCCCTTGAGCGGTTCGAGCGTGGTGACGATCGGCTTGTCGCCGAAGGTCTTGGCGTCGTCGAGCTGCTTGATGTAAGCCTCCGCCACGCGCTTCTGGTCCTGGGTCTCGTAGAAGATGGCCGAGCGGTACTGCGTTCCGTGGTCGGCGCCCTGGCGGTTCCTGGTGGTCGGGTCGTGGGTGGTGAAGAAGATGCGCAACAGCTCGCCGTAGGAGATCTTCGACGGGTCGTAGGTGATGCGGATGGATTCGGCGTGACCGGTGTCGCCCTGGCAGACGCGCTCGTAGTTGGCGGTGTCGGCCGCGCCGCCGGTGTAGCCCGAGACGACGTCGTTCACGCCGATGACGCGCTCGAAGACGGCCTCGGTACACCAGAAGCACCCGCCGGCGAAGACCGCGGTGGCCTGCTTCTGATCCTTGGGGGCGGTCAGGTCGGTGGCGGGCTTGGGCAGGTCGGCGGCGGCATGGGCGGGTCGCTCGCACGCCATACCCGCGAGGGTGGTAAGGGCCATGATCAGGACTCCTGGAAAGGGACGGTTACGGTTCACGTGCGTTTCCTCCGGTGGTCGTGATGTCGGATGCAGGAGATGATAGCGAGGATAGGGATGGTTGTCCGTTGTGGGGTCTGAGGAACCGGCAACGCGTTAGGGAAATGTTCCACGTGGAACATTTTTTCGCCGGCGTGTACGGCCACGCTCGGTGGCAACTCGAGACGAAACGTTGCGCAAGTTGAACGGTAGTGGCATAATGGATAAACCGCTTGCCCATGGCTTTAAGGCTTGGCCTGATTTGTGCGCTGCTGCTGTCACTGATGACAAGCGAGGCCGCGCGCGCAGATGGGCCGCCTGCGGCGGTTTCGTTTCGCAATGATGTGATGGCGGTCTTCTCCAAGGCGGGGTGCAATGCGGGGGCTTGTCATGGGAACAAGAACGGCAAGGGCGGGTTCAAGCTGTCGCTGCGGGGGCAGGACCCCGAACTGGACTATGACACGTTGACGCGGGACTTGTTTGCCCGGCGGACCAACCCCTTCGACCCGGATCGAAGCCTGATCCTGCTCAAGCCGACCACGCAGATCGCGCATGAAGGGGGGCTGCGCTTTCACACCGACTCACGCGAATACCGGATCCTTCGGCAGTGGATCGAGGCCGGCACGCCGCGCGATCCGGCGGGCACGCCGACGCTGGTGCGGTTGGAGGTCACGCCGTCGCAACAGGTGCTGGTCGAGCCGGCGGATCGGGTGCAGATCAAGGCGGTGGCGGTCTTCTCCGACGGGAGCCGCCGCGACGTGTCGGACCTGGCGGTCTACGAGCAATCGACGGACCTGGCGAAGATCTCGGCGGACGGACTGGCGGTGCGGCAGCGCGATGGCGAGACCACGGTCATCGTGCGCTACCTGCAGATTCAGCAGCCGGTGCGGCTGGCGTTCGTGCCGGCGCGGCTCGGCTTCCGCTGGGAGGCGC
>DATBFY010000679.1:0-1683 GCA_036558265.1 Tepidisphaeraceae bacterium
GTCATCTCCGCCGCCATCGCCGCCGCCGATCCGCGCCGCTACATCCGCGTCCCCGAGGCCGCGACGCAGGTCTACGACTTCCTCCGTACCCGCTGGGACCGCCTGGACGTCGAAGGCCGCCGCGACGTGCAGCGCCGCATCTACCACCTCCAGCGCGAGCAGGAAGACGCCTTGGCCCAAGCCTTTCCCGACCGCATCCTCCTGCTCGACCGCGGCACGATCGACGGCTCGGCCTACTGGCCCGACGGCCCCGCCGACTACTGGCGCGACCTGGGCACCACCGCCGCGGAGGAACTGGCTCGTTACGACGCCGTCATCTGGCTACAGACCAGCGCCGCCCTGGGCCTCTACGACCACGACGCCTCCAACCCCTGCCGCTTCGAACACGCCGAAGGCGCCATCGCCAGCGGCAACCTCCTCCGCCAGCTCTGGGCCGCCCACCCGCGCGTCGTGGAGGTGGCGGCGTATCCGCGGCTGGAGGAAAAGGTCGAGGCGGTGCGGCGGGTGCTGAACGAGCTTTGAGTGCTCTCCTGGCGCGGATTTTCCCGAAGATTGCGGGCCGCGCGCCGAGCGAGTCGGCGCCGTCCGCCCAGATTGCCCGGGCCGTCGGACGGATTTACGCGTCACAACTTGAGCGAGTTGCGGCACGATAGGCGGGCGGGTATCTTCCTGCGGCGACCCGATGATATTACCGAGACGTTCCCCCGGATTGGGGAAGGGCTGGGGTAAGGGCTTGATGGACAACGGAACAACACGATCAGGGCGGCGGCGGTGGGTTTCAGGGGCGAGCGAGCGCCGGGATCGGCGGCGTCGTGGCACCCTCAATCCGGTCGGGGCGGCTTCGCTCGTCGCGGCGGCGGGGCTCGTGCTTGCCGGGCGAAACGCAGGCGCCCAGGTCTGGGCGGGTGGAAGCGGGAATTGGCGGGACGGTTTCAATTGGCGCGGGTTGGTGTATCCGAACGGCGACACGGCCGATGTCGTGATCGACGGCGCCGGCGCGGTCGCGTCCGACGTGTCGCTCGACAATCGCCAATTCATCACCATCAGGACGCTGACCGTCGATTCGGGCGACACGCTCGAGGACGCCGGCATGCTTTTGGTGCATGGCGACGCCACGATTAACGGGAAACTGACCGTCACCGGACCCCTGGCGCCGGTCCTCTTCTACGCCGGCACTGGCGGTGGGGCCACCCTGGGCGGACAAGGACAGATCGAGCTGACGCATCAGGGAGTCCTTTTCGCCGGTAAGGATCTGACGATCGGATCCGGCCTGCTCATCCACGGCGCGGGGCAGTTTTCCGGCTTCTCGCCAACCGCTTCGCCGGTGGTCAACCTGGGCACGATCGCGGCGGACGTAAAGGGGGACGCGCTGATGCTCGGCGGGGCATTCGACAACCGCGGGGTGCTGCGGGCGACGGGGGGCGGCTTCCTCGGCATCGGCCTGGCGCCCGGTGGGGGCGCGTGGCACAACGGCGGCACGATCGAGGTGGACGCGGGCTCGGGCGTGGCGCTGGGCGGGACGTTCGCCGCCGCCGACATCGGCACCATCGTACGCGAGCCCGGCGGCGGGGTCTCCCTGGCGGGTGTCCTGGACAACTCCGCCAACGTGCTGGACCTGGGCCGCGTGACCGGCACGCTGGTGCTGGGGGGCGGGACGATCCGGGGCGGAACCGTCACCGCGTC
>DATBFY010000680.1:0-7771 GCA_036558265.1 Tepidisphaeraceae bacterium
AAGTGAGAAGTGAGAAGTGAGAAGTGAGAAGTGAGAAGTGAGAAGTGAGAAGCGAGAAGTGAGAAGCGAGAAGTGAGAAGCGAGAAGCGAGAAGCGAGAAGTGAGAAGCGAGAAGTGAGAAGCGGGAAGTGAGAAGCGGGAAGTGAGAAGCGGGAAGCGGCGGGGTGTGGCAAAATGCTTCAGCGGCGTGGGTCACGGGAGCGCCGTGGCGCGGGCGGCGGGTAGGCGATCGCGAGGGGCGCGTCGCGTCGGTCACTTTGGGGCGTTGGATACCGAGCCGCATTCCGGGCAGCGGTCGGGTGTGGCGCGGAGGTCGTAGCCGCATTTTGGGCAGAGCCCTGCGCGGGACTCGGAGAGGAGACGCCGGAACTGGCGATGCGTTGGGATGGCGGCGGGAGAAGCGAACAAGAGGAGCAGCTTCCAATAGGGAATGCGCCATTCCTCGAAATGGTGCGTCTCTCCGATCACGAGAACGCCGCGGTCTGACGCGATGACAAGGCGAAAGTCGCCGTGATCGCGGACGATCTGACGGACCCAGCGCTGGTGATGGCTGTACGCCCAGGCCGCGATTACCGGCACGCAGAGCGCCAGCGATGCCACGATCGCGATGTTCGACGGGATGCGGGCGAGTCGTTGGATCACGTTTGTGATAGTGATTGTACTTCCCGCGTGCCTGGCATGACTCGCGGGCTCATTCGGGCAATCCGGTGCCATCCGGCCAGCCAGATGAGGGCCCAGATGGCGAGGAGGGGCAAGGCGTACCAAGCGGGGTAATGTCCGTAATAACCGATCGACGAAGGGCTGTAATTTCCGAAAGCGGTGAAGTTTTCCGGGTATCGCGCACGCGCCAGGAAGGGCTGCGTCCCTTCGTCCGTGCCCGCGCTTTCGCTCAGCTTCATGGTATCCGTGACCAGGCGCAGGAGTTCCGCGGCCTCACGTCGGACCTGCGCGTTGGCCGTATCCACGCCGATGTGACGAAGCATGGAGAGCACGTCGTCCAAGTCGGGCGGCGTCTTGATGGCGGTCTGCTGCTCGCGTTGACCGATGTGCACCTCCACATTGGCCCGAGGTGGAATGTCGCTGACTCCGGCGTTGTACAGTGTCATCCTGGCAAAGTTGGTGTCCGTGGCGTCGCGGCTGATCGAGAAGAAGATCAGCTCGTACGGCGGCGGATTCCCATAGCCGATCAGAGAACGGAACGTGAGGCCTGCGCCGTCATACAGGTTCGATTTGGGCTTGATCCATCCCACAGCCCCGTTGCAGTCGTGCGGCCTGGGGATGAGTTGGAGGCGCACCGCGCCCAGGGTGACGGGCACGGCGACCGCAACGACGCAGAGCGTCCAGGCCAGCCGCATCGGTCGTCGGGGGAGGGCGCGGCGGGCGAACGGGGGGATGACGCCGGCGCCGGTCAGGTCCGCGCCGCACTCCGGGCAGGTGGGCGAGGGGAGCAGGCGGGCGTCGTAACCGCAGGCGGCGCAGGCCGGGTGATCCAGCGGCGGGTGGGCGCGTCGCCACCACCGGGCCCAGTAGATCCAGACGATCACGAGGATCAGGAGGGGGAGCCAGGCGCGGGCGGAGGTGAATCGCTCCGCCCATTGCATCAGGGTGTTTTCGTCGATCCAGACGTCGGGCATGGTGTTCCCGGCAATTTGTCTATCTTATCGGGAAGAGGGAAGCGGTAGCATCAAGGGCCAAGCTCCAGAATACAATCGAATTCGAATGACCAGGGATTCAATGAGCCGAGCGGCCCAGGGCGTCATGGGCACGCCGTCGCGCGCGGCACAGGATGCCGATTGACGCGAAGGCGGCGGCGAAGAACCACAGGGGGAAGTAGTAGGTCGTGATGATGACGGCCGCCCCTTCCTGATCGGAGCCGAAGCCGAGCCAGCCTGTGGGGTTCGGGGGCGCCGGTCGCACGGCGTGGTGCAATGGCACCAGCCCACGGAAGGGCGAGGATGCGAACGCTGAAAAACCGACATCGCCCCTCGAAGCGAATACGGCGTTGCTGCTCCAGCGGAAGACGTCCGCGACGAAATAGCTCCGCGCCCAGAGCGCGAGAGTCGCCAGGAGCAGAAGCAGCGACAGCCCCATGCCGACGTTCAAGAGGATGCGGCGGTGGCGGTGGCGGGATCGCGTCATGTCTTTACTGCGATTGTACCGCATTCCGGGCAGCGGTCGGGCGTCGCCCGGAGGTCGTAGCCGCAGGTGCGGCAGATGCCCGGATTCCGCCTGCGCCGATTTACCCGGAGCCACGCCCGCCAGATCCGGACACTCGGCAGGATCAGCGACAGGAGGAACACCCAATGGGTGGGGACGCGCACGAGCCACCCGTCGCAGCGTACCAGCGGCGAGGTGGGTGCGCGGCCGTTTTTGCGTGGTCTCGATTCCGGATTCGGGCGCCGTAGGTTGGGGCGCTGCCACTGGGAAGTCGGCGGGCGGTGGGGTTGGTGGATCGGGCTGACGCTCCTGCCGCGGTCGCCGCTTGCGCATTTCGCCGGGAGAGTGGGGCTGTGGCACGGTGATCCTCGTCTGGCGAAATGCTCCAGCGGCGTGGGTCAGGAGAGCGCCACGGCGTGCGTAAAGGACACGCTGAAGCGTGAACTCCGAACCGCGCGCCGTTGCGGTGCGCGCATTTCGCGTTCTTGGGCCAGACCGAGATTCCTGTGCGCACCGCGCGCATCTGGTGATGGGCGTTCCGGAGGGAGACGTTGCGTTCACGTTGTGGCAGGCGCGGGGTGGGTGATCGTCGGGCGCCGCGGCCGGCGGAGGTAGAGCGCGATCGGAATCAACGGGATCAGCACGTGGAACACGGCGCCTTTGCGCAGGTCCGCGTCGGGTTGGGTGACGGCTTCGATCAGCAGGCCGACCGGGCTGAACGAGGCGGCGGTGGTCAGGGTCGGCCGGTCTTCGTCGCTGTCGCGGTCCAGCAGGCCGTTGCGGGTGAAGTCGACCGCCAGGGGCACCAGGTAATAGGCGATCAGCCAGACGCCCAGGAGGACCTTGGCGTTTTCGGCGGCGCGGTAGATCCAGGCGGCGAAGAAGGTCACCGAGACGCAAAAGCCGAAGAAGGCCGCGACGAGCCAGGCCAGGCGCGCCGGGGCCGGGGGGTTGCGCAGGGCGAGGAGGATCAGCGCCATCACGGCCGTGACGATCGCGCCTGCGACCAGCGGCGGCGGCACGGTGCGGCGCAGTTGCGGGTCGTCGGCGCGCCCCCGCACCCAGGCGACGTGCAGGCGGGCGAAGTTGGCGAGCGGGATCAGCGCGATCAGCAGCGCGAGCACGGTCGACCCGCAGAAGGGGACGGCCGGGTCCATCCGCCTGAACTCGCGCGCGAGGAAGCCCGGCTGGAACGCATCGGGGCGGAGGATGGCCATCAGGCTGACGGCGATCAGCGCCAGCAGCAGCGCCAGTGCCAGCCAGGCGCCCAGCGCCAGCGCGTGGGGGCGGCGGTACTTGCGGGCGGCGCCGGCGAAGAAGATCGCGCCCACCAGGAACTGTGCGGCCAGCGAGAGGATCAGCGGCGTGGCGAACTCGGTCTGGGCCGTGCGGAGGTTGAAGATCGTCCCGCCGATCAGGGGCCCGGCGAGCACGACCAGCCCCGGCGCCAGGTACAGCAGGCCGGCGTTGCCGAAGAGCCCGACGACGCTCACCAGGATCATCACGGCGGCGGCGCTGCGGACGACGAACGCGAGGAACGCGGTGACCGTCCACACGAAGGCCGCGAACGCCAGCAGGATGAGGTTGGCGGCCAGCCAGCGTGCGGCGGGCAGGCCCGACAGGCTGTTCACCACCAGCCCCAGCACGAAGTTGACCAGGCAGAACCCGCCCAGGGATGCCGCGGTGGCGGTCAGGTAACCGGCGACGGCGTGTCGCGCGGGCAGCGGCATCATGCGCAGCGACTCGATCATGCCGGAGGTCAGGTCGCCGCGGATCGTGCTGGAGAGCCGCCCCGCGCCGATGATGACCATGAAGACGAACTGCAGGCCCAGGAGCGCGACGAGCCAGCCGGCGTAGGCGCTGGCCGCCGCGCTGGCGGCGGCGGCGGGACGCGCGTTGAGGTGGGCGCTCAGGAAGATCAGGCCGGCGACGATGGCCAGGTACGCGCCGGCGGTGCGCAGGAGCGTCTTGAGCCCGCCCTTGCGGTGGAAGTTGCCCCACGCGACGGGGTTGTCGGGGCCGAGGCCGAGAAAGGCGGGCATGTCGAAGCTCCGTGTTGCGTGCGTGCGGGTGTCAGGGCAGCGTCATCCTGATAATGAGGAGGTTTACCGACGAAGAGCCTGCCCTGAGCTTGTCGAAGGGATCTTGCCGCGAAGGGACATGGTCGTTCGTTCCGGCCCGATCCTTCGGTCGTTGAAACTCCCTCAGGATGACGGTACACCGCGGACATCAATCCACCTGCTGAATTCCGGCCCTTAAGTAGGCTTCCTCCAGATTGGCGGCGACCGGCGCGAACGAGGCGATCGGGAGCTTGCGGGCGACCAGCCATGCGAGGGCGGCGGCGGCATCGTCGGGGGCGGCGTCCAGCTCGAACGTGGCGCGGTCGCGCTCGACGGTGATCGCGGATGCCCCCTCCAGGCCCGCCAGCGCCTGCGCCAGGTCCGCCACCGGGTGGGCCAGGGTGATCTGGTAGCGTCGCCGGTGCGCATCGTGCCCGCCGGTGATCTGCGCGACCGTGCCGAACTGCTGCACCTGGCCGTGGGTCATGATCGCGATGTGCGTGCAGTACTCGTCCATGTCCGCCAGGATGTGCGAGGAGATCAGGATCGTCTTGCCCTGGTCGCGGAGGTCCGCCAGAAGCTGTCGGAACTGGACGCGTCCGGCGGGGTCGAGCCCGGCGGCGGGCTCGTCGAGCAGGACCAGCGCGGGGTTGGGCAGCAGCGTGCGCGCGATCCCGACGCGCTGCTTCATGCCGCGCGACAGGTTCCCGATCCGCTGGTCGCCCTTGTCGCTCAGCCAGACCTTCTCGAGCCAGAAATCGGTGCGCTCGCGGATCTCGGAGGCGGGCAGGTCGTAGCCCTTGCCGATGAAGCGGAGGAACTGCCGGACGGTGAGCTCGTCGTAGAGCGGCGGGACGTCGGGCGTGAAGCCGATCTGGTGGAGCGAATCGGGGGAGAGGCGTTCGCCCAGCACGTCGATCGTGCCGCGCGTCGGCGGTTGCAGCCCGGCGATCGTGCGCAGGAGGGTGGTCTTGCCGGCGCCGTTGGGGCCGATCAGTCCCAGGAGCGTGCCGCCGACCAGGGAAAGGGAAACGTCGCGCACGGCCAGGAGCGCGCCGAAGCGCACGCGGAGGTCGCGCACCTCGACGATCGGCAGGGCCGGGGGGGACGGCGGAGGCGGCGATGCCGACGGGCCTGGCGAACGATCGGACACATCCGTAAGCACGAGTCGGGAGATTACCCGCCGCGACGGTGGAAAGCGAAGGGACGATCAAAAAAGGGACGGGAGCCTTTTTCCTCCCGATGGAAAAAGGGACGGGAGCCTTTTTTCTTCCTCAGCGGGATCAGCTCGGGGCCGGCGCCGGCTTCCGTGGGCGACCCTTGGGGCGCAGGCTCGATTCGAGGCCCAGTTGCCGCGCCATCGCGCCTTGCCACGCCGCGTCCCCGAACGGCCGGTTACGCGCGATGCTCGTTCGCACGGCCTGTTCTTCGGCGGCGGTCTGGGGACGGTTGACCCAGTCCGACCAGTCGCGCCGCATCGGCACCGGCCAGCGGGCGAGCAGCGCCTGGACCGAAGACGACGCTCCGTTCGACCGGACCTGCAGGCTCCCGTAGTCCCAATCCTGGGCTCGCGGGACCAACCCCGCGCGCAGCGGGTTGCGCTCGACGTAGCGCAGGACGGTCAGCAGGTGATTGTCGTCCTGGATCGGGAAGGCCTTGAAGCGTCCCTGGTAGAGCGGTCCCAGGCCGACCAGCCTGCGGGCGTGACGCCAGCGCTGCGTGTGCGTCATGGTGAGCCAGAACATGAAATCGGAAAGCTCGCCGTCGCGTTCGGGCCTGAGCACCAGGTGCCAATGGTTCGGCATGACGCAGAAGGCCAGGAGGGGAACGGGCAGCCGTTCGTGCGCCTGGCAAAGCACGTCCAGAAACGCGAGGTAGTCCGCGGGTTTGCGGAACATCGTCATGCGCCCGACGGCGCGGTTGAGGACGTGATAGATCAGGCCCCCGACGGCTTGGCGTGCTCGGCGCGGCATGAAGGGCGATTATAGATGAGTCCGCATGGAATCGAAAGCGGAAAGAAAAGGCTCCCACGGAAAAAAAGGCTCCCGTCCCTTTTTCCATCGGGGAGGAAAAAGGCTCCCGTCCCTTTTTTTTCCGGGAATTGCGGGATCGCCGCTCAGGTCGGCAGGATGCCGCCCGACGGGGGGACATAAGTCGGGGGCCGGTCGCTATTTCCGCGCCGCGCCGGCCCGGCACACGCATTGGCGAGATTTGGGTCTCATTCCTTGTCGATTCGCGCGGCGAGGGGGAGTAAAATAACCGGTTCCCTCACGACGATCCGTTTGTGCGCGCCGCGGGGTCGCCAGGGTACGGGTCGAGTGGCCCGTCTCGCCACCTCGCGGATCGTTGACCGGGCCTGACATCATGTCCGACGAACTCAAGTCGCCGTTGCCGCCCCCGGAGGGGACGGGGGCATCGTCCAAGCCACCCGCCAAGCCATCGTCCGCGTCGTCGTCCCCACCGCCGAGCTCCGGCGGTGATGGCAATGGGGAGGAAACCGTCGAATTGATCGGGCGGCACGCCGAGTCGCCTCACGCCCATGCCGGCGCGCCGGCGTCCGCCGAGCTGGCGGAGATGAAGCCCGAGCCCCCGGAAGAGCCCGACCGCCTGGCCGAGCCGGTGGACGTCGAGCAACCCCCGCGGCTGCCGTTCGTGGTCGTGGGGATGGGCGGCTCGGCCGGCGGGCTCGAGGCGTTCACCGAGTTCCTGACGTCGATGCCCCCCGACAGCGGCATGGCGTTCGTCATGGTGGTCCACCTGCCGCCCGAGCACCACAGCCTGATGGCCGATCTGCTGGGCAAACGCACCAGCATGCGCGTCCTGCAGGTCGAAGACCGGATGCGCGTCGAGCCCGACCACGTCTACGTGATCCGCCCCGGCCGCACGCTGACGATCCACGACGGGGCGCTGCACCTGACCGAGCCGCTGGAAAGGCGCGGGCACGCGCGGCCGGTGGACGACTTCTTCCGCTCGCTGGCCGAAGAGCAGCGCGAACGCGCGATCTGCGTGATCATGAGCGGGATGGGGAGCAACGGGTCGGCCGGGGCGCAGGCGGTCAAGGCCGTGGGCGGCGTCTGCATCGCGCAGGAGCCGGAATCGGCGCACTACCCCGCGATGCCGCGGCACCTGATCGAGTCGGGCCTGGCGGACTACATCCTGCGCCCGCGCGACATGCCCGAGGCGCTGGTGCGGTTCGCCGCCCACCCGTATGCGCAGGGGCGGCTCAGCGCCGACACGCTGCTGCGCCGCGAGCGGCAGCAGTTCGGGGAGCTGCTGGCGATCCTGCGGGCGCGGACGCGCCAGGACTTCTCCGGGTACAAGCGGCCGACCCTGCTCCGCCGCGTGCAGCGCCGCATGGGCCTCAACCAGGTCACCCAGTTGCAGGAGTACATCCGGGTGCTGCGTAACAGCGCGGCGGAAGTCGGCGCGCTGGCGGACGACCTGTTGATCCACGTGACCGGGTTCTTCCGCGACCCCGAGGCGTGGGAGTCGCTGCGCGAGCGGGTGATCGTGCCCCTGGTCGCCTCGCGCGACGGCGACAACCAGATCCGCTG
>DATBFY010000681.1:0-13147 GCA_036558265.1 Tepidisphaeraceae bacterium
CGGCGGCGACGCGCTCCTTGTCGGCGAGCTGGTCGCGGGACAGGCCGAAGACGCCGAGCAGGCGGTCAATGTCGATCCACGTGGTCATGGAGTTGTAGTAGGAGAGTTTGAATTCCTGCTCTTCGCGCGGCATCGCCAGACCCTCGACCAGGCGCGGCGTGCCGTTCACCCGCGCCAGGCCGCCGCCGCGGTCGTCGATCCGACGCGTAATCACCTCGAAGGACAGGCACGATCCTTGCCGGATGTGCAGGCCGAGGATCGCGGGATCCAGGTCCGCCCCGAGCGTGTCGATGTTGTGCAGCATCAGGTGCTTTAAGGCGGTGCGCTCGCGCATCAAGGCTTCGAGCGTACCGTTGAGCAGGAGGTTGGGGATCTCGTACCAGTGGCCGACCGGGTGGAGGCACTGGTGCGGGACGTTGTCGGTGTAATCGCTCCCCTCGCCCATCGCCTGGGCCCAGCCGATCAGGGCGGCGTGGGCGCTTTCGATCACCTTCTGCTTCTGCTCGTCCTCGATGCGCTGCGGGGTCTCCTCCCAGTGAAAGCGCAGGTCCCGCACCATCGGGATGAGTCGCAGGCCGATCGAGCGACCGGGCGAGAGCTTGAGCGGGCCCGCGTAGCCGTAATCGTCCTCGGCCTTGAGGTAATTGGCGATCGGTTCGTGCGTGAGGTAGCTGGTGGTGATGACGTGCGCCGGCATCCTGCCGACCGACTTGCCCGTGCGCCGGCTCTTGGCGAGGTGCACCTCGATGAAGCTGCGGTGCCGCCCGCCGAGCTTGGCGAACGGGTGGAGCGCCTTGACCACGCCCGCCCCTTGCGTCCACCGGCTGCCCACGCCAGCCGCCAGCGACACGACTGCCACCGCGCCATCCGCCAGCGCCCGCCGCCCGATCTCTACTAAGGATTGATCCAGCCCCTCCTGAGCATCAATCACGTCTTCACGTTTCACGTCTTCAATGATCGTGTTCGCCGGCAGGCGGTTCTGCGCCAGGCCGATCCGCCCGTTCCGCAGGTCCTTGCGGATCTGCTCGTGCTGTTTGGCGTCGAAGCCGTTCTCGTCCAGCAACTGCTGAAGTGATTGCCCGCTGCCGTCGTCATCTTTCGGGCGCGGGAAGAGCCGGTCGAACAACGTCTGCACCATTCCCGAAAGCTCTGGATTGCTCCGGCAGGCCTGGCCGAAGCGGTCCAGTTCCGCCCGTCGCAGCGGCGTGAGCTTCCGCGGGTCGGTGCGCAGGAGCGTCGGCACGACGCGCGCATAATACCCGCCCGGCAAGACCGCCTTGTCATCCGCGAGCAGTTCTGCCCACGTGCCGCGCGGGTTGATCGCGAAGTCGTACACCACCGGCTCCATCGCGAACGGCAGGGCGTGCTGCAGTTCCCGCCGCGTGCGGCTCATCACGTCCTGCAGGAAGACCTGCGCATCGGCCTTTCGCCGCGGATCGAAGATGAAGCCCATCCCGCCCCCCGACATCCCGCCCAGCATCCAGAACCCCTGGAAGGCGTCCTTGAAGTGCTCGCGCGTCCGGCGGATCAACGTCTCGGTGTAGAACGTGGTCGCCCAGGGGATGATCGTCTGGATCGGCTCGAAGAAGTTGCGGGTCGTGAGCGCGCCGACGGTCTTGACGTCGCCGGCGCGCAGCGCCGCCAGGATCTGGTCGAGGATGTGGGTCGCCTCCTGGCGCCCGCGCCACTCGCGCTCGGAGCGCAGGAGGTACTTTTCGGTCACCATTTCCAGGATCGGCCCGACGTTCTGCGCCATCCCGCCGTGAACCAGTACCAGCGAATCCTGCAACCGCTGGCGGGTTGGTTCGGATGCGTCGGTCGGATCGAGGATCTTGTGATTGGGGAGGAGTCGGCCGCGGCTGGTGCCGTGTTCCGGATCATCCGGCGTTGCGACGGCGCCGGAGATCAGCTTCATGCCCGGCCAGACGCCTCCGGAATCCTGCCACCCGCCGCCGCTTCCGCCGAGCCACTCGCCCAGGATCGCCCGCGCCGCGACGAGTCGGCGTTCTGGTTCGGAGAGCTGTCCCGTGAGGGATTTGGCCTGTCCGGTCGCCCGCATGCAGACGGCAATGAGGCCGGCGAGGAGGTTGGTGGAGACGGCCAGCCGGCTGCCCTTGGGGATGTTGTTGACGTTCGAGACGACTTCGAGCCCGAGACCAGGGCCGACGATCTGTGCCAACAAGTCCTTCAGCTCGAGGCCGGAGCCTTCGAGTCCCGGCGGGACGATGCCGGCGGCGATGATCGCAGCTTTTAGAAGGCCGAGGTAATCGCGCGCGAAGTCGTAGACCTCTGCGAGTGATTCGATCTCGGCGTCCGCACCCAGGTCCACCGACACCAGCCTCAGCACCGGCGCGTCGATCACACGCACGTACGCTTCCACCGGCGGCCGGGGCGCCTTGTCCCGCCCGTAGACCGCCAGGTCGATGCTGACGTTCAGCACCCGCGCGCCTTCGGGATAGTCCATCCCCAGGAAGAAGATGTCGCTCCATCCCGAGTGCGACAGGTCCATGCGCACGGGCGTCCGCTCGACCAGGATCGGATATAGCCCGGTGCGTTCGCTCTTGCGCAGGAGTTCCGGGCGGATCCGCAGGGGCTGATCGGCCCCGTGCCCGATCCGGAACATCCACTGGTTTCCCCTGACCGACCGCACCGACCGCCGCACCTGGTTCGCCAGGGTCGCGAACGCCAGCTCCTTGTACGCCGACGCCAGTGCCGACGAGATCGCGTCCGAGGGCCCATCTTCCTTCATCTGGTCGAGGAAGACCTCGATCCCCTCCTCGAACCGGCGCGAGAGCAGGTGGCTGTACCCTTCGAACGGGATGAGCCCGCGCGCGGCCACCCCCTCTTTGAGCGGCAGGTGAAAGCGGTGGATCGCGTAGAGGAAGAAGAGCGCGCGCACCCGCTCGTACAGGTTGGTGCTCGTGCGGCGAAACTGGTCCAGGGCCTCGCACTCGCGCAGCAGTTGGCGCGCGTCCATTCCGGCGACGGCGGATTCCAGTGCGCGATTGCGAGTGGCCTCGTCGGTCGAAACGATGATGTTCATCAAGGTGTCGGACATCGCCTCCTCTTACGATCCCTTCCGCGCCGCCAGCAACTCCACCATCTGCGCCAGTACCTCGTCCCGCTCCTGGCCATCGAGTGCTAGCGCCAATTGGGCGAAAAGCAAGCCGTACTTGCCGCCCATGTCGTACCGCCGCCCCTGCACCTGCAGCGCCAGGTACTTCTCGCGCCCGGCCAGCTTCGCCAGCGCCGGCGAGAGGGCGTATTTGCCTTCCTTCCCGCCACCCGCATCCAGGTCGCCCAGCAGTTCCATGACGGCCGGCGTCAGCACGTGCATCCCGAAGAAGCACAGGTAATAGCCCGCCCGGAGGCCCGGGACGATCAGCGATTGTTCGGCCTCGGTCGGCGTGGGCTTCTCCAGGACGTTCTCGACCTCGTAAAGGTCCTGCCGCTTGGGCACGCGCGTGCCGCCGACCGCGCCGAAGTAGGCGAGCATGCTCTCTCGCGTCGGCTGGACGGCGGAGACCGCGCAATTCTCCGCCGCCGCCACTTCGACGAGTTGTTGCGCGCAGCGCTTGTTCGTCGTCGAGATCGGCAGGTGATCGCTCACCAGGTGCAGGAACGGTTCGTCTCCGGCGAAGCCTTCCGCCGAGTAAAGCGCGTGTCCATAGCCGCGCGGGTCGGTCTGCTCGATGAACTGCAAGCGCCCCGCATGATCGCCGGCCGCGTGCGCGTACGCCTCGCGATCGCCCGGACAGATGACCACGCCGATCTCCTCCACACCGCTGCTGGTCGCCTCCTCAATCAGGATCTGCAGCGCGGATTTCTGCCGGCCGTCGCGATCGACGAACGTCTGCAACGGGATCGTCCGCTGCGTCTTCCCCGCCGAGGTGATGATCGCCTTGCGAATCTTCATGCCCGGCAGTATCCACACGCCTCTGACTTTGCACAACCGATGAAAGGTCGAGACCGGTATCCGTCTCTCTCACGTATCACCTCTTCACGGGTCATCAACCTTCGTCCACCAGCTCGATATCACCAACATGCACGCTCGCCCCTCAAACTCATTCCACATCCTTCTCTGCGTCCTCTGCGTCTTTGCAGTGAACCCCGCATTGGCCGCGAGCATCCCGCCTCCCGGCAATGGGATCCCCGCAGCCGACCGCGCGCAGCTCGAGGAGGGCGTCACCCAGCTCGAGAACGTCATCCACCTTCTCGAGAAAGAGCTGGTCAACAAGCCCGACCTTCTCGCCCTCCTCCCGGACGTGCAAATCTATCACAAGGCCGTCGATTGGCCGCTCCGCTATCATGAGCTGATCGACGTCAAGAGGGCCCACGCGGCCCTCGCGAAAGGCATGGAACGCGCCCGCCAGCTCCGCCAAAACCAGGCCCCTTGGCTCTCGACCGGCGGCGTCCGCGCCTACGTCTCCAGGATCGACGGCTCGATTCAGCCGTACATCGTCGTCCCGCCCAAGGGATACGCGCACAAGAAGAACGATCCCGATCACTACCGTCTCGACTTCTTCTTCCACGGCCGCAGCGAAAACCTCACGGAGCTCAATTTCATCTCCGGCAAGGGCGGCGACGCCCCCACGGCCACCGGCCCCGATCATTTCACCGTCTATCCCTACGGCCGCTATTGCTGCGCCAACAAGTTCGCCGGCGAGATCGACACGCTGGAGATCCTCGACCAGATGAAGCGCGACTACGCGATCGACGAGAACCGGGTGCTCGTGACCGGCTTCTCGATGGGCGGCGCCGCCTGCTGGCACATCGCGGTTCATTACCCCGACCTCTGGGCCGCCGCGTCGCCGGGCGCGGGCTTCTGCGAGACCCGCGCCTACCAGAAGATGGACAAGAACGGCGAGTGGGATGCCCTGCCGTGGTATCAGAAAAAACTGATGCACCTTTACGATTGCCCGGACTACGCGCTCAACCTCTCGATGCTCCCCCTGATCGCTTACGCGGGCGAGAAGGACCCTCAGCAGCAGTCCGGCGATTTGATGCAGCAGGCCATGGAAAAACTCGGCCTCAAACTCGAACGCATCTACGGCCCGAACACCGCCCACGCCTACGAGAAGACCGCCAAGAAAGAGCTCGCAGCGCGCCTCGACGCCTACGCCGCCAAGGGCCGAAATCCCCTCCCGAAAGAGCTCCATTTCGAAACCTGGACAACACGTTACAACCGAATGCACTGGCTGACCATCGACGCCCTGGACCACCACTGGTCCCGCGCCCGTATCGATGGCAAGGTCGATGATTCGGGCGCGGTCACGCTGACTACGACGAACGTCGCCGCCCTGACGATCAAGCTGCCCAACGTCTCTTCGGTCACGATCGACGGCGCCAAGCTTCCCGCCACCTCCTCTTTCGCAAAGGTTAACGGCGCCTGGAACGCTCTCACTCAGGACTCTGCACTCAGCACTCAGCACTCACATAAGTATCACTGTCTTCAAGGCCCGATCGACGACGCCTTCCTCGACGCCTTCCTCATCGTCAAGCCCACCGGCCAGCCGCTCAATGACAAGGTCGGCCAATGGGCCACTCACGAGCTGAACCACGCCACCGACCAGTGGCGCAAGATCTTCCGCGGCGAAGCGCCGATCAAGAACGACACCGACCTTTCCATCGCCGATATCCAGAACAACAACCTGGTCCTCTTCGGCGACCCCTCGTCCAACGCTACGCTCAAGAAGATCGCCGACAAGCTCCCCATCCGCTGGACCAACCAATCCATCACCCTCGGTGAGAAGTCCTACCCCGCCGACCATCACGCCCTGGTCCTGATCTATCCCAACCCGCTCAACCCCAAGCGCTACGTCGTCCTCAACAGCGGCTTCACCTTCCGCGAGGCCGACCACAAGACCAACAGCCGCCAGATCGCCAAGCTACCCGATTACGCCGTCATCGACCTGACCACGCCCGCCAACGACAAGCTCCCCGGCGCCATCCCAGAGGCCGGCCTTTTCGACGAATCCTGGCAGCTTCAAAAGGACGATGGACAGGGAGCGCCCTGATCGTTCCTGGCGTGAGGCCGGGCATTCGACAGCCACAGGATTGGGTGACTTCGTCCGCACTCCGAACCGTTACTTCACCGTGATCGGGAAGGGGGCGCTGTAGGTGATGTACTTGGCGCCGTTGACTGTCGTTTCGGCGCGGAGGACGGCCTCGCGCGTGCCCTTTTCGGCGGTGGGCTTGGGGCGGAATTCTAAAACGGCGGCAGGGGATTGCGCGGGTTTGAGCGTCACGGGCGTGAAGTCGAAGTTCTTCGTGAAGGGTTGGGGTTCTTTGGTCTTATCATCGAGGCCCGTGGAGTAGCCTTCGAAACTGAGGCTGACGTCGCCGGCGAATCCCTCGGGGCGGTCGAGCAGGACGTCGAGCTTGGCGGCGCCGCCGACGGACACGACCGGGGGAAACGGGGCGCCGCTCGTCTTGAGCGCGGCCAGCTCCTGGCGGGTCTTTAACAGCTCGGGGGCGATCGTGCGGTAGAAGGCGGCAAGGCTGTCGCTCTGTTCCTTGGTGCGCTTGTCGGCGGTGGTCTTGAGGACGGCCAGCAGCGCCGAGGGAATGCGCATGCTGTCATCGGGTTTCCCGGCGGAGGTCACCAGCAATCGGAAGCGGCCGATGATGTGCTGGGTGAACTTGGACGAGTGGTCGAGCGTGAAGGCCAGCGTCGTGTCGCCGCCGGGCAAGGCGGGCGACTTGAGGCGGTAGGTGGCGACGTGGGTCTTGCCCGTCTCGGGGACGATGGCCCAGCCGCCGTCGGGCTTGCCGGGAGCGAGCGTGTCGGCGACGTCGAAGCCGGCTTGGTTGAAGTCGGCGGTGGCGGAGGCGAACTCGATCGGCTTGCCGGCGCCGGGATCGCGCGAGCCGGCGGGCAGGGCCGCCGCGCGGAAGGCGGTCAGGACGAAGTTGCCGTTGGGGGCGCGGCCGGGGCCGATCGTGTCGCTGGTGGCGATGGCCTCGAGGCGGATGGCGCGGATGCTGCCCTGGGCGACCTTCGCCAGGACGGTGTACTTGTCCACGCTCGGGACACGGTCTTTGGCGAGGATCGAGCCGTCGGGCTGGACCTGGAGGGGGATGCTGCTGCTGGCACGGGCCTCGATGACGTCGGCGATCTCCCAGGCGCGGGCTGGGTCGAAGGTCTTTTCCCACTTGGCCTGAGCCTCTGCGAGCTGGGGCGTGGAGGTGTTGAGGGTCTTTTCGAGCGCGGCGATTTTGGCGGCGCGAGCCTTGGGATCGGTCTCCATCGATGGCGGGCCGATGCGCGCGACGGCGATCGGGGCGGCGTCATGGATGGTAAGGTAGGCTTGGGGCACGACCTTGATGGCGGGGTCGGAAGAGGCGGTTTTCGTGACAACCTCGTCGCCGATCGCGCCGGTGGCGACGACGCTGAGCGGATGGAAGCCGGTGGGGGCGTCGTTGGCGGCGGCGAGGGTGAAGACGCCGCTGCTGGGCTGGGTGGCGCTGGTGCGAAGTGGGCGGCAGGTGACGCCGGGGGGGAGCGGCCAAAGGGAGACGGTCACGTCACCGGCGAAGCCGCCGGTGCGGGTGACTTCCGCTCGGACGAGCGTGCGACCGCCGCGGTTGAGGCGAAGCGGCTCGGTGGCGTGGAGGGTGACGGCGAAGTCGGGCCTGGGCGCCTTGGGCGGGGCGATCGAGAGGCGATAACCGTAGGCGTCGCCGCCGTGGTCGGTCAGGTCGCGCACGCTGACCTGGTAGAGCTTGTCCTTCTCGGCGTTGAACTGGATGCGGGGGTCGGTGGCGGCGGGGGCGGCGGTGTCGTCGTTGCGCGCCAGGATCGCGCTCTTCTCGTCCATGAGGGTCAACAGGGCGTCGAGCCGCGAGCCGAAGCGCGCGGCGACGACCTGGAGCACGAGCGGGCCGGCGGCGGGGGACTTGAACTTGAAGGTGTCGGTCTGGTTGGCCTTGGCGATGCAACCGTTGATGACCAGCGGCGGGGTGAGGGGGGCGGACGATGTGGTCGCCGCATCCTCGGTCATGTCGGGCAGATCGGAGACGGCGAAGGGGATGGGGTTGGCAAGGCCCGCGGGGGTGGGGGCGGCGAGGTCGCGCGTGGGGGCGAGGTCACCGGGGTCGAGGGCCATGCTCATCTTCTTCATGCCCGCGAGGTTCCGGCCGCGCAGCTCGACCGAGACCTGCTGCCCGCGCTGCCCGCCCAGGGGAAAGACCGCATCTACATAAGGGATCTGGCCGCCGCGGATTTTGTAGGTGAAGTCGGGCCCGCCTTTGTACTGGAGGTCCTGGATGCGCAGGGTGTAGCGACCGGTGGCGGGGACGGTGTAGTCGACCAGCGGGTCCAAGCCGTTGGTATCCTCGTCGTGAGCAACGCGGCGGCCGGCGGTATCGAGCAGGGTGAGCGAGGCGTCGAGCTTCGATCCGGCGCGGAACGCGTGGACGTCGAAGATCAGGCGCTGGCCTTTCGTCGCGTCGATGGCGAAACAGTCGATGTCGAGGTCGGCCTGGATCTTGCCGGTGATGATGGCGGGGAGGGTGACGGGCTGGGCTTCGCCTGGGGAGTTGTTGGGCTCGCGCTCGACGATGGGGGCGAGGTCGTCCACCAGGAGGATCAGCGGGCGCGTGACGCCATTGGGGGTGACCAGGCGAAGCTGACGCGGGCCCGGTGGGGCGTCGGGGCTGGCGGTGATGTCGATCGTCAGGTCGTTCGAGGGCTTGGTGGCGGGAGTGGGGTGGTGGATGGTGGCGAAGAGGCCGGAGTGGCCGGCGATCAGGACCTGCGAGGCGTCGGCGATGTGGTCGCCGGTGAGGGTGAGGTTGGCGGTATGGCCCCGTTGGACGACGTCGGGGGTGACCGAGCGCAGGGTGGGGACGGGTTGGGCGGGCGTGGCGCGGCTTGCGAAGAGAACCAGAAAGAACAGCAAGCCCGTAGCACGGGCGCCCCGCCCGTGACAGTGTTCAACGACCGGATTCTGAAAAGTACGTCTGGTCATTCATCCCATCCAGAAGAAACACGGGCGGGTCGCCCGTGCTACGAAGCTTTTGGAAGATCCCTCACGCCCGGGGCGTTTCAACCGAACAATTCGTACACCGGGTCGGCCTTGACCAGTTCCCGGGGCTGGTTCAGGTGGTTGTAGACGATCGTGCCGGGGTCGATGCCCAGAGCGTGGTAGATGGTCGCCAGCATCTGGACGGGGTGGACCGGCTTGTCCTTCGGGGCTGAGCCGGTGGCGTCGGAGGAGCCGTAGACGCTGCCGCGGGTGACGCCCGCGCCGGCAACCAGGCACGTGTAGCAGTAGGGCCAGTGGTCGCGGCCGTCCTTGCTGTTGGAGTTGCCGCTGGTGGAGACGCCCAGCCGCGGGGCGCGGCCAAACTCGCCGATCGCCACGACCAGCGTCTCGGAGAGCATGCCGCGGGCGTCCATGTCTTCGAGCAGGGACGACAGGCCGCTGTCGAGCTTGGGACAGTGGAGGTTCTTCAAGGGGCCGAAGTTGGCGGCGTGCGTGTCCCAGGCGTCCACGGTGGGGTTGCCGTTGGCGACGGCGGGCCAGTTGACCTGAACGATGCGACTGCCGGCCTCGATCAGGCGGCGGGCCATCAGCAGCGACTGGCCGAACGTGTGCGTGCCGTACTTCTCGCGCGTCTCCTTCGATTCCTGTTCGAGGTCGAAGGCGTTGCGGGCCTTGCCGGAAATCACCAGGTCGAGCGCCTTCTGGTAATAGGTGTCCAGCGCACTGCCGGCGACGGCCTTCTCGATGTCCGGCATGGCGGCATCCACCTTTTTCAGCAGGTTCGCCCGGTGCTGCATGCGCTCCTTGGTGACGTCGGCGCGCAGCGCCAGGTCATCGAGCTTCACTTTGCCCGCAGGGTCCTGGTACATGTAATAGGGGTCGTAGGCCGCGCCCAGGAAGCCGGCGGTGCCCCCCTTGCCGACGACGTTGGATTCCTGCAGCGGGCGCGGCAGCATGACGAAGGGGAGCATCGCCCCTTCGATGGGCTTCATCTTGGCGATGTTGCACCCGGCGCACGGAAAGTCATTGGGAGCGGGAGGTTCGAGCTGACCAGAAGGAGAAACGCGGTCAGGCGTGTACCCCGTCATCATCTGATAGATGGCCGCGGTGTGGTTGAAGAGGCCGGCGGGGGTGTAGTTGAGCGAGCGGATCAGCGTCGCCTTGTCCATCTGTTTGGCGAGCTTGGGCATGACCTCGGAGAGGTAAATACCGTCCACAGCGGTCTTTATGGGCTTGAACTCGCCGCGAATCTCGGCGGGGGCCTCAGGCTTGGGGTCCCAGATGTCGAGATGACTGGGACCGCCCTGGAGGAAGATGAGGATGACGTTGTTGGCGCGTCCAAAGCCGGATTTTGCCGAATCTTTGCCGCCCTTAACGGCGGGTTTGCCGGCCTTGTCCTGGGCTTGGGCGGCCTGGAGCTGGAGGAGCTGGCCGAGACTCAGGCCGAAGAGGCCGGCGCCGCCGACGCGGAGGAGTTCGCGTCTGGAGAAGCCGTCACACGTGCTGCCGGGTTTGCCGGGAATGGAGAGCATGTTGTTACCTCGGATCGAGGGACGCGGCCCGCAAGCGGGCCGGCTAAACGCGATTAGCGATTGTACAAAAACGCGGGGCTGTTCATCAGGGCCCAGGCCAGGTCCTGGGCGTTGGCGATGCGCGCTGGGCCCTGGCCAAACTGCACTTGCGATTTTTCGGGGTCGGTCGCGTGGCGGCAGAGGATTGCCAGGTAGAGCGCGTCGGCGAGATGGGGGTCGTCGGGGATCGATCCGGCGAGTTGGGCGATTCGACCGTTGGGCTCGGCGACGGCCTGGCCGATCGTCGAGCCGTTCACAAGATTGATCGCGTGCGTGAGAGAGAAGTTGCTGGTGCGCTCGCACTCGCAGGCGCTGGTGCGTTTGGGGCGGCCGAAGAGGCCCAAGACGTCCATCCCTTCGACGATGCCGTCGGGGGCCTCGACCGCGCGGGTACCGACGGGCATGCCCTTGATCTGGGGGCGGTAGCCGGTGGCCATGGCGACGGCGTCAACCAGTTGCTCGGCCGAGAGGCGGCGCGGGCGGGCGTGGGAGAAGTTGATCTTGTCGTCCTCGTTCCACTTGTTGGACGCGACGGCGAGCTGATAGGTACGGCTCGTGGCGATCGTGCGCATCAGGTGGCGGACGTCGAGCTTGCTGGCGACGAAGTCCTTGGTGAGCGCGTCCAGGAGTTCGGCATTGCTGGGGGGGTTGCCGGCGCGGATGTCGTCCACGGGGTCGATGATGCCGATGCCGAAGAAGTAGCTCCAGACGCGGTTGGCCATCGACTTGGCGAAGTATGGGTTTTCCGTGCTGGTGAGCCAGTTGACCATGGGCTCGCGGCGATCGGCCGCCTTGCGGAAGTCCTCGGCCGAGCCGTAGGGAACCATCGGGTCAACAGGCGTCTTGGTCTTGGGGTGCAGTTGCACGCCGCCCGCGGGGTTCTCGTAAACGATCGTCTCCTCGGGAAGCGTGCCTTTCTTGAACGACAGGGCCGCGAAGTAGCTGGCGAAGTTGTAGTACTGCTTCTGGGTCCAGCGCTCGAAGGGGTGGTCGTGGCAATGGTTGCAGTTGAAGCGGACGCCAAGGAAGGTCTGGGTGATGTCCTCGGTCGTCTTCTCCTGCGTCTTTTCGGGGGTTTGCAGGGCGCGGTAGTAGTTCACCTCGGGGTTGCGGTAACTGCTGCCTTTGGCGAGCAGCAGGTCGCGTACGAACTGGTCGTACGGGACGTCGGTGGCGATCTGGTCGCGCACCCAGCCGCGGAACATCCAGAGCGACTTGGTCCCCAGCGTCTTGGAGTTGGCCTGGAGGAGGTCGCACCACTTGTTGGTCCAGAACTCGACGAAGGCGTCGGAGGCAAGGAGCTCATCGACGAGCTTTTCGCGCTTGGCGCGGCTATCGGTCGGATCGGCGAGGAAGGCCTTGACGCGCTCGGGGGAGGGAGGCTGGCCGGTCAGGTCGAGCGAGGCGCGGCGGATGAAGTCGGCATCGGTGCACAGGTCCGACGGGCGGATCTTCATCTGCTGCCACTTCACCTTGGCGTGGGCGTCGATGAAGTTGTACTCGGGCACGTCCTGCCAGGCGTAGCCGGTGCGGTCGCCCATGATGAAGACCTGGCGGGTGGCGTAGTTGCCCTCGTAGCGGACGAGGATCGCCGCCTCGCCGCGGCGGAGGGCCTTCATCGCGTTGTCCTTGACCTCCAGCACCTCGGTGTTGTTGGAGGAGATGACAGCCTCGTCGGTCACGTCACGCACCGAGCCGTCGGCGTAGTGGGCGCGGACGAGGATGTGGTGCGAGTCGCCGGGCATCGCCAGGTGGATCGTGCCCGGGATGACTTCGATCGAGGTCGCGCGAGCGGAGAGCGACTGCGACTTGGTTCCCTCGGCGATCCACTGCTTGAGGATCGCGTAATATTCCGAATCGGTGCGCAGGACCTTGCCGCCCTCATGGGGCGCGCCACCGGCGGGCTTAAGCAGCATGAGGCTGTTGGCGGGATTCACGCGGTCGAAGCGGCGGCCTGAGAGATCCGCGATCAGGGCCTCGTAGTCGTAATCCGGGTCGTAGCCGCGGAGGGAAAGCTTGAAACCTTCCTTGCCCTTGGCGGCGCCGTGGCAGGTGCCGGCGTTGCAGCCGACCCTGGCCATGATCGGCTCGACGTCGCGGACGAAGCCGACTTCCTTGATGGCGGCGCTGGTGACGGTGACCGGGAGCTTGGTCTCGAGTCCGCCGGCGGTAATAAGGACGTTCGTCTGGCCGGCTGCGCGGGGTTTGACCGCGCCACTGGGCGCCACAGAGACGACGTCGCCGACGGGGCGGAACGAGGCGGACGTCGTCACGTCTACGCGCTGGCCCGAATCAGTCTGGCCGAGCACCAGGACGCGCTGGACATCGCGGGCGTCATTGAGCGTGAGGGAGGGCGGGAGCAGTTGAAGCGAGACGATCTTTGGCGCGGCCGCGGAAGGCGAGGTTTCACCGGGCGAGAGCGCAACCAGGATCAACAGCGTCACCGCCAGGGGCAGAAGGATGTTCCGCACAGCGGAACGTACGGGTCGCGCGCCGGCCGGTTGGTTTGGGTCCATCTCGGTTGGTCTCCTTCACTTAAGCGCCGTCTGCGGGGCCGTGCTCAGGGGGACGGGCACGAACGCCGCC
>DATBFY010000682.1:0-6653 GCA_036558265.1 Tepidisphaeraceae bacterium
TCGCCTCAGTTCACCCTCGGTCAAGGTCACCTACTGGACCGCACCCCAGGAGGCCCAGGCCCAGCAACTGCTCGAATCAGCACTGCCCCCCGGCGCCAACTTCGGCCTGACCCGCAGGTGGAAGAAGGTGGCCGGCGGGATCAGCGAACCCGCCGGCTGGGCCTGCCGCATCGAAGACGGCCGCGCGACTGCGATCGGCCAGGGCACCAGCGCCCCAGCCGCAGCCGGTCAGGCGATCGACGCCTGGCGCGAGTTCGTCACCGCCAGCCGCATCGGCGTGATCGACGAATCGCATCCCGTCGCGGACCGGCGGCCCGGACTGCTCGACGCCCCCAGCGCCCATCCGGCCGACGAGGAAGGCCAGGCCGGTAAAGAGGCCGTATAGAGATGTCCAAACCGCGGATCCTCCCAACGAAAACCGTCATTCCTGCGGGAAGCCCGACCGTCGCCGCGGCGTCCAACCGCTCCCTGCCCGCCTTCATCGCGCCCATGCTCGCAACGCCCGGGGAGGCGTTCGATTCCGACGAGTACCTCTTCGAGATCAAGTGGGACGGAATCCGGGCCCTCCTGTTCGTCGATGACGATCACCGCTACCGCCTGCTCAACCGCCGCAGGATCGACCTGACCGCCCGCTACCCCGAGCTGGCCGAGCCGATCGGCCGATTGCCCGCCGGCACGGTGCTCGACGGCGAGGTCGTCGTGCTCGGCCCCGACGGCAAGCCCGACTTCTCCGCCATCCAGTCCCGCGAGCACTCCCCGTCCAGCCGCGCGGCACAATCCGCCAGATCTCGCCCCGCGACCTACATGGTCTTCGACCAGCTCTATCGCGCGTATGAGCCGGTGATGAAGCTCACCTTCCAGGAGCGCCGGGCGATCCTGGCCGAGACGATCAAGTTGGTCCAAGACCCGCGGATCGTGCTCTCGTCGGGAGTCGTCGGCTCGGGCAAGGCCTACTTCGAGCGGGCCTGCCTCGAATGCCTGGAAGGCATGGTCGCCAAGCGCCTGTCCAGCCCCTACCTCCCGGGCAAACGCACGGATGCGTGGATCAAGGTCAAACGACTGCAGGTCGTCCACTGCGTCGTGATCGGCTTTGTCCCCGAGGGGAACGATGACTTTGGCGCCCTGGTCATCGCCTGCGAGGTCGAGGGCCAGGTTCGGTGTGTCGGGAAGGTTGGAAGCGGATTCGACCAGCGGCGTCGGCAGAAGATCAACAACTATTTATGGTCGCACCTGCGTGATGATCCGGTCGTGGCGCCGGGGAAGTACCGGCAGGGGTCACGGTGGGTCGAGCCGGGGTTATACTGTGCCGTGCGGTGCATGGAACGCACCGCCGGGGGTCAACTGCGGGCCCCAGCCGTCGTGGAGGTCTACGACCATGCCTAACCCGCCCCTGCGCGCCGCCCGCGTTTTCTGCGCCGGGACCCTCGCATGCATGGACGCCGAGTCGTTCGAGCAACTGCTCGTCAATCACGGGGCGTCGCCAGGCACGCTCGATGACTGCACGCTCGCGGTGATCGGCGCGGGTCTATGGCCGATGACCTTGGCCGGGGCGAAGGACAGCCGCCTCGCCGTCCTGGAAGAACTCGACCGCCGCGCCAAATCGCAAGGGGTCATCGTGATCGGCGAGCGGGACCTGGTCACAGGCCTGGGTCTGGAAAAGACCTGCCCCAAGGAGCAGGATCAAGCCGAACAGCAACTGTTTACCACTGCCAGATTGACCGAGCTCCTGGGCGTCTCCCGTGAGCGGGTTCGGTCCTGGGTCAAGGCCGGGTTGATCGTGCCCACGAAGACCGAGCACGGGGTGTGGCATTTCGACTTCCGCCAGCTCGCCGCCGCCCGCACCCTGTGCGACCTGACCGCCGCCGGTCTGGGCACCGAAAAGATCCGCCGGAGCCTGTCACTCTTGCGCAAGTTCATGCCCCAACTGGAGCAGCCGCTGGAACAACTGGCCGCCCTGGAGAATAGCGGAAAATTGCTTGTGCGACTGGAGGAAGGGGACTTATCCGAGCCCGACGGCCAGCTCCACTTCGAGTTCACCGGTGACGCACCGGCCGGACCCGTGTCCCCGCTGCGGATCGCCCCCGGCCCCCGCACGGCGACGGACTGGCTCGCACAAGGCCTGGAACAGGAGCGAGAAGGGTTTCTTGAAGAATCCGCCGCTTCATACCGGCAGGCCCTGATGACCGGTGGGCCGGATGCGCAGACCTGTCTGAACCTGGCGAACGTGCTGCGGGCACTGGGGAACAAGCCGCAGGCGCTGGAGCGTTACAGCCAGGCCGTGGAGGCTGACCCGTCCTTCGCCGATGCGTGGAACAACCTGGGCACGCTGCTGGTGGAACTGGGCAAGGCGGACGACGCGGTCGTCGCGTTCCGCAAAGCGCTGGAGGCTGATCCCGAGGACGCCCGGGCCCATTACAACCTCGCGGACACGCTCGACGAGATGGGCCGCAGCGACGAGGCACTCCCGCACTGGCGGGCTTACCTTCGGCAGGACCCGACCAGCCGGTGGGGCAGCCACGCGCGACAACGGTTAGGCGGGCGCGGATGACGCGGCGGCGGCGAGCTAGCGCGAATCGCAACGAAAGTCTACGAAGGCTTATCCCGGCGATCACCGACTTCTCAAGGGGCGTCAACCAAACGGCAACGAGTCGTTTCTAGTCTCCCTCAAGGCTTACGGGAGCTCGCGTGAGCATCCCCCCCACCCGTGAAGGAGAACTCGATGGGAAAATGTGCTACCCACGTTTTACGGATATCGCGACGGTCGCAGACAACAAGATTAACGGGCGGCGTCGTCCTCGAAGGCCTCGAAGAACGCCGGCTCATGTCGACGACGGTCCCCGCCTACCTGGTCCCGCTCGTGCCGGGCGTCGAGATCAAACCGCTGCTGACCACGGGGGACTCGGTCGGCGGGTACCGGATGGCCGGCATTCCGGACGGCCTGGGCGCGTACGACAACGGCGACGGGACGTTCACCGTGCTGATGAACCACGAGATCGGCACGGATCGCACCACGGGCGCGCCCCTGGGCGTGGTTCGCGCCCATGGTTCGGCCGGCGCGTTCGTCTCCAGGTGGGTATTCGACAAGGCCACCGGCCGCGTCATCTCAGGCGGGGATCTGATCCAGCAGGTGTTCCAGTACGACCCCGGCACTTTGGCCTACGTCGCCGCCACCAAGGCGTTCAACCGGTTCTGCTCCGCCGATCTGGCGGCACAGTCGGCCTATTTCAATCCGAAGACGGGCCTGGGCACGACCGAACGGATCTTCGCCAACGGCGAGGAGAACACGAAAGGGTCAGCCTGGGCCCATATCGTGTCGGGCCCGTTGGCCGGAAACAGCTATGAACTGGCCGGTATGGGCAACCTTTCGTTCGAGAACGTTGTCGCCAGCCCGTTCGCCCAGGACCTGACCGTCGTCGCCGCCCAGGATGATGCCAACCGGCTGTTCACGTCCGAAGGCGCCGGGGCGGGCACGCAGGAGCCGCCGAGCGAGGTCTATTTCTACGTCGGCCACAAGCGGGCCACAGGCAGCGTCATCGACAAGGCCGGTCTGACCGGCGGGATCCTCAACGGACTGAAGGTCGGGACGCCCGGGCATTACGCTGCCAACGAGTCCGCCGTCGCCTCGGGCGACCGGTTCGAGCTGGCCAGCCTCGGCGACGTGTCGGCCGAGGATGACGTGCTGCTTCAGGCCGACTCGATTACCGCCGGCGTGACCCAGTTCCGCCGACCCGAGGACGGCGCCTGGGACCCATCGAATAAGAACGTCTACTACTTCGTGACCACCGACGTCTTCGGCGGCGACACGCGCCTCTGGAAGCTCACCTTCGACGACATCACCCACCCCGAGCGCGGCGGTCGGATCGAGATCGCCCAGGACTCGCCCGCTTCGAAACCCGGCGAGATGTTCGACAACATCACCGTCAACTCCAACGGGGACGCGATCGTCCTCGAAGACGTGGGCAACAACGCGTACCTCGGCGGCGTCTACCAGCACGACGCGTCCACCGGCGATCTCATCCGGATCGCGCAGCACGACTCGCGGTTCTTCCTGGACACCGACCCGACGACGCCGGGCGTCCAGTCCGCCGCCGATGCCGACCCGTACATGTCCGGCGTCCAGGGGACGCAGGACGAGGAGAGTTCGGGCGTCGTCGACGTCTCGCACATCTTCGGCAACGGGTATTACCTGATCGACGTGCAGGCGCACTACGCCAACTCCGACCCCGAACTGGTCGAGGGCGGTCAGCTCCTGTTGATCAACACCAACGCCGCCACCGCGAGCGTCCAGAACGGGATCCTGAGCGTCACCGGCACCGTCAACGACGATCAGATCGCCGTCACCAGCAGGAGGAACGTGCTCACGGCGTCCGTCAACGGCAAGACCCTGGGCACGTTCAACGCCGGGAAGGTCGATTCGATCAAGCTCGACGGTCACGCGGGCGACGACGTGCTCTCGATCGGAGCGGACGTGCGGTCACCGGCCATCCTGGGTGGCAACCTCGGCGACGACGCGTTGTTCGCGATCGGCAGCGGCGCCTCGATCCTGATCGGCGGCGCGGGCCACGATCTGCTGACCGGTGGCATCGGCGAGAACATCCTGATCGGTGGCTCGCTCAACCTGGACCCGGCCATCATGAACCTCGCCCTCGACACCTGGTCCGGGCGGGGGAGCTTCGAATCCCGCACCGCCAGGCTTAAGCCGGTGTTTGCCGACAAGGTGATCGATGACGCACAATCCGATTTCCTGGTGGGGGCGGGCGGGCGCGACTGGTTCTTCAGCGCTCCCGGCGATGTCGCGGCGGATCGGAACCCGAACGAACTGCTGAGCTGAACCGCGGGAACCGCCGCCCGTAGAACGCGCGCAGCCACGGGGCCTCAGAAATGAGGCCCCTTTTGGGTGGCCGCTTCGAGGATTCTCCGACGGTCCCCGCCTGCCCCCCGCCCGCGCGCGGGCGGGAGATCGATCTGCCTACCGCAGCAGGCAGAGCTCTTCCGGGCTGATCACCGCCTCAGTGCGGGTCAGAGTCATGAGGCTCTCGTGGGTGCCGGGGCCTGCACTGCCGTTGGTGTCGGTCGGGCGCTGGTAGGTGCCGTCGGGGCGCATCTCCCACGCCTGGCGGCGATCGTCCAGCATGACCTGCAGCACCTGCCACAGCCGCTCGCGGTTGGGCCGACGGTCGATGGGCACGACCGCCTCCACGCGTCCGAGCAGGTTGCGGTGCATCCAGTCCGCCGACCCGATGAAGAACTCCCCGTCCACCGGGTCGTCGGCGCCGTTGCGGTAATGGAAGATCCGCGAGTGCTCGAGGAACCGGCCGACGATCGACCTCACGCGGATCGTCTGGCTCATCCCCTTCACGCCCGGCCGCAGGGTGCAGAACCCCCGCACGATCAGGTCGACCTGCACGCCCGCGCGGGAGGCGTCGTAGAGCGCCTCGCCGACCTTCTCGTCTTCCAAGGCGTTGACCTTGGCGATGATCCGCGCCGGCCGGCCCGCCGCGGCGTGCGCGGCCTCGCGGTTGATCAGCTCCAGCACACGCTGCCGCATGTTCACCGGCGCGACCAGGAGCCGCCGGTAGCGGCGCTGCAGCGACCGCCCGGTCAGGTAGTGGAACAGTTCGACCACGTCCCGGGTGATCGCGGCATCGCACGTGATCAGCCCCAGGTCCGTGTAAACCCGCGCGGTCTGCGCGTGGTAGTTTCCCGTGCCGACGTGGGCGTAGCAGCGGATCCCGTCGGCCTCCTCCCGCACGACCAGCGCCGCCTTGCAGTGCGTCTTGAGCCCGACGATCCCGTACAGGACGTGCACGCCCGATTTCTCCAGGGCGCTGGCGATCCCGATGTTGCGCGCCTCGTCGAAGCGGGCCTTGAGCTCGATCAGGCAGGCCACCTGCTTGCCCCCCTCCGCCGCCCGCGTGAGCGCGTTCACGAACGGGCTGGCATCGCTGGTACGGTAGAGCGTCATCTTGATCGCCAGCACCTTGGGATCGGCCGCCGCGGTGCTGATGAAGCGCTCGACGCTGGCGGTGAAGCTCTCGTAGGGATGGTGGACCAGCAGGTCGCCACCGCCGCTGCGCACGATCGAGAAGATGTCCGTGTCCTCGTCCGTGAGGCGCGGCGGCGTGACGGGCGTCCACGGGGGGTAGCGCAGGCGCGGGACGTTCAATTCCGCCACGGCGCGCAAGTCGTCGTAGTCCAGTTGGCCGGGCAGCTCGTAGACGTCCTCGGGCGACAACTCCAGCTCGTTCATCAGGAACTCGAGGATCCAGGGGTTGGGCTCCGGCCCGTGTTCAAGCCTCACCGCGCGCTCGAACCGCCGCTGCTTGAGCTCGGCGCGCATCAGCTCGCGCAGGTCGTCGGCGTCCTCCTCGTCCCGTTCGACGTCCGCGTTGCGCGTCAACCGGAACGCCATCACGTCCGCAATCCCCATGTCCGGGAACAGGTCGCACAGGTGCTGGCGGATCAGCTCGCACAGGCTGACGTAGCGGAGCACGCCCGGCCCCGCCGATCCCACCTGGATCCACTTGGGCAGCACCTCGGGCACCTTGACGCGCGCGAACAGGTTCTCGCCCCGGTCCGGGTGATGCAGGACGACCGCCAGCGACGTGGACAGGTTGGAGATGAACGGAAACGGGCTGCCCGGGTCCACGGCC
>DATBFY010000683.1:0-4646 GCA_036558265.1 Tepidisphaeraceae bacterium
CGGCCAATGCTGGCCACCGTAGCCCTCACTGCATTTGAATCTCCAGCGCTCTCGCATGGTCCAGACAGCAAGCAACCGCTGCCCCGGCTTGCCCAGGTCAGCAGGGACTGCCCGACTCCCTTCACGCTTCGCGTTTCCAAAGCTTTCGCCGATGAACTGTGTCTGAGAATCATTGCCGAGGCAAACCTGCGAGAGATAAGCGCGATGCAGTTTCATCGAGAATTTGGCGGCGATACCGTCGAAAGCATCCGTCGCCGCTTTAAGAAGATGGAGAACGCCGGCTGGTTGAAGCAGGTCAACCAGAAAACGGGAGGGCGGCGGCGGTCAGCAGTCGAGCTTTTCTACAAGGCGACTGGCCCGGCAATCTTCGACAACGAAAGCTGGGCCGAAGTTCCGCCCTCTATAAAGCCAACTTATAGCTGGATGACCTTCAGGCATCTTGCCGAGAAAGTGAAGGAGGCCATTATCGCTGGCACGTTCGAGGCTCGCCTGGACAATCACTACAGTTGGTCACTCCTCCGCCTCGACCAGGAGGGTTGGGAAAAAGTCACCGCCGCTGTTGACGGCCTGTTCGCGCTGATCTTCAAAGAGTGGGATGCAGCCGAAGCCCGTCTCTCCATGTCACATGACAAGCCCATTTTGACGACGGTTGGACTTGCTGCATTCGAATCACCCACCAACCCGGTAAAGGCACCATAGGACACAGGACTGGCGCTGATTGGTGCCTGTAGGCGTTGTGAAAGACGCCCCGGCGACCGTAGGTTCTACGAGGGTCGGGATTGCGTGGTTTCATCTCCGGGGATCACTCCCACGATCCACCGGGGGCAACCTTCCCGGCCTTCTAGGCGGGAGGCGGGAGGGTCAAGGGGCCCACCCGCCTCCCGTTAGGCGCCGTCCATCTCTCGCAAGACACAACCAACCTGATCCGGCAAGCGAGCGGAATCGAGAGCAATCGGCGCCTATCAATCTAGGGTGGACGACCGGATTCGAACCGGCGACCGCCTGGACCACAACCAGGAGCTCTACCAGCTGAGCTACGTCCACCGCGTCGCTCTCAATCTAGCGTGCTGGCTGGGGGGTTCGAGGTGCGCTCAGGCGGGGCGGTGGGATGCGACCAGGGAGGCGAATGCCTGGAAACCAGGCGTCGAGCGCATGACCAGCTCATTCTCTGCCGCGAGCGCCTGGCGACGCAGCTCGGCTGGTGCCTCTGGGCCGATGGATCTTCTTGCCTCGCCTGCCATCTCTGGCTCCTCCAGCCAGGTGTCGAGCAGGGCGGCATCGGCCTCTGGGTGGAAGAGCACTCCCCACGCACGTCCCCGGCGAAATGCCTGCACCTCGGTCCTGGCCGAGGAGGCGAGATGCACGGCCCCATCGGGCAGGCTGGGAACGTCCCCGTGCCAGTGGAGGACCGGCGTTCGTGGTGCCAGCGCTCCGATGACCGGGTCGGCGGGGTCGTGGACCTCCACGGGGGCAAATCCAACCTCCGGCTCCTCCCCCGCCCTCACCTCGGCCCCGAGTGCGCGCGCGAGCAGCTGGGCACCGAGGCAGATGCCGAGGACCGGCATCTCTGCCTGTACCGCCTCGGCCAGCCAGTCGCGCTCTGCGGCAAGCCCCGGATAGCGGCGGACATCATCTACGTTCATCGGCCCACCCATGACGAGGGCCCCGGAGACCTCGGCGTGGCCAGGCAGCGCTCCGCCTCGCAGCGGCTCGACCACGCGCAGGTCGAGGGCGCCGCAGGCATCGAGGATCCGGTGCGGCGTCTCCCAGGACACATGTTGGATCACGAGCAGGCGTGGACGGGCGGGGCTCATCGGCGCAGGCTAACCACGCTACGGTTGGCGACGTGGCCCAGCGACGCGGGATCGCATTCTTCCGGCCGGAGGCGCGGGCGGCCACCGCTGCCGGCGCGCATGCCCGGGGCGCCGTCGCGATCGGGGCCCTTGCGGTGGGCGCAGCTGCAGTCGGCGGTTTTGCCATCGGCCGGCTGAGTGTCGGACGGCTGTGGATCAAGCGGGCGTCGATCGGGCGGCTCGAGGTCGAGGAGCTGGAGGTCGGCCACCTGCGCGTGCGGGACGGCACGCCGCCCTCATGAGTCGCCAGACGTGCCGGGGATTTGGGGCCGATATGGGTACTCAACTCCCGGCACGTCTGGCCGCGGCTGTCGCCGTCGTGCTGGCGGTGGCCGCTGCCTGGGAGGCGGCACCGGCCCGCGCCCTCGGGCCGTACCCCGATCTGGGCAGCTGCTCCGTCTTCCCCGATCCGCCGCCGTCACTTGCCCCCACGGCCCCCTCCCTGCCCAACCAGGCGGCCTGGAACCAGGACATCTCACGGGCACCGGTCGCCCCCCGCTCGGCGGCGACCATCGCCTACATCAACGCCCACGGCGGCGACCACCTCCACCCCGATTTCGGCTCGCCCCGGGCCTACGGGTTCCCCTATTCCGTGGTCAGCGCACGCCAGCCCAACCTCCCGGTCCATTACACCGACTACGGCAGCGAGAGCGACCGGGGACCATTTCCGGTCCCGCGCAGCGCCCCGGTCGAGGGCGGCCAGGGCAGCGACGGCGACCGGCACGTTCTCGTCGTCGACAGCGCCAGCTGCACGCTCTACGAGCTCTACCGGGCGTTCTTCCAGCGGGCGGGCAGTCCGCACTGGAACGCCGGCTCTGGCGCCGTCTGGGACCTGCGCTCGAATGCCCTGCGGCCCGACTCGTGGACCTCGGCGGACGCCGCCGGGCTGCCCATCTTCCCCGGCTTGGTCCGCTACGAGGAGGCCGCGAGCGGGCACCTCGACCACGCCATCCGTGTCACCTTCGACAGCACCCGCGACGCCTGGGTCCACCCCGCCTCCCACTGCGCCGGCGACACCGCCAACCCCAACGCCCCGGCGATGGGAACGCGATTGCGGCTCAAGCGCGGCTACGGCCTCGGCGGCTTCAGCGGTCCAGCGAGGACGATCGCCGAAGCGCTGAAGCGCTACGGCATGATCGTCGCCGACAACGGGTCCAACTGGTTCTTCAGCGGCAGCAGCGACCGGCGCTGGGACGACGAGAACCTGAACCAGCTGAAGCGGATACCGGGCAGCGCCTTCCAGGTCGTGAGGAGCGCCGCACACCCCCACGCCTGCTGAGAGTCAGCTGTTCGCGAGCGAGACCTGGCTGAACTCCGCCCGCAGGCGAGCGCGCAGCTCAGCCGCCGCCTCCACCTCCGGCTCACCCGAGCCAGCCAGGACGACTGTGCTCGCAGCAAAGCTCTGCAGCTGGTCCTCCGCCGCCTGCACTATGTCCTCGTCGCCGACCCGCGCCTCGGCGGCAATCCCGGCCTTGGCCAGCGCCGCCACGGTGGCAACCAGGTTCCGCTGCGCCGCCTGGCGCGCCCCCTCGACGTCGGACGCCCAGCGATCGAGGAAGCCAATCCGGGCGGGAGCCAGAACGAGAACCTCGGCATCCTCCTTGCTGCTGCCAAGCCCAGCGGCTGCGGCGATCTCCTGCACAGCCGCGGGTGCTTCGATTGGACTGGTGACGATGAGGAGCACCCGGTGGCGGCCATCGCGCATGGGCTGGCCGATCGGCCCGCGTGGGCGCTGGCGCACCGCGACCACGACGATAGCCACCGCAGCCAGCGCACCGACCGCGACCCCGGCACCACCGCCACCCAGCCCGAAAGCCGCGACGACCGGCACCGCTATGGCGGCGACGATCACCGGCAGCTTCCACGAAGCCATCGGCTTCGATTGTGGCTGAGGCGGGCTAGACGCGACGCCTGGTGCCGCTGAGCATGGGCATCAGCAGCATCGCCAGCCCGATCAGGATCACGATGATCCCGAGCACATAGTTGACGAGCAGCGCCAGCACGATCCCAATCAGGATTACGACTATCGAACTTGGAGTCATGGCTGCCCAGCTACCCGCTGCCCGATTCCCGGAAACGCCGGAACCGGCGGCAGCCGCCTGGCGCCACTGGTCCTACCCGCGCGTGCCGCCACCGCTTCCGTCGGGCGACCAGCCAGGGCCCCGGAAGACATAGCCGAACCGCTCGCGCCAGCTCGCGGCGCCGCGCACATCGCGCGCCAGGTCGATGAACTCGTGGAAGGCGACCCGGGTTGGGCGGAAGGTGCGGATGTTCCGGGTGAGGCCGTAGCGGGGCCGCTCGGTCTCGCCCTGGAAGGTGCCGAAGAGACGGTCCCAGATGATCAGGATGCCGCCGTAGTTGCGGTCGAGGTAGATGTCGTTGGCCCCGTGGTGGACGCGGTGGTGCGAGGGCGTGTTGAAGAAGAGCTCGAATGCCGCGGGCAGCTTCCCCACGCGCTCGGTGTGGATCCAGAACTGGTAGATCAGACTGACCGCCTGCTGGGTGAGGATCATCCACGGGGCGAAGCCCAGCAGCGCCAACGGCGCCCAGAAGGGCAGCGCGGTCATCGGGGTCCAGGTCTGGCGCAGCGCGGTCGAGAGGTTGTAGTGCTGCGAGGAGTGGTGGACGACGTGGCTCGCCCAGAAGACCCGCACCTCGTGGTGGATGCGGTGGAACCAGTAGTAGGCGAGGTCGTCGGCAAGAAAGAGGAGGACCTAGGTCCACCACTGATCGGCCGGCATCCGCAGCGGCGTCAGCTCGTAGAGACCGGCGTAGATGACGACCACGGCGGCT
>DATBFY010000684.1:0-11730 GCA_036558265.1 Tepidisphaeraceae bacterium
CCCAAAACCAGAAAATCTTCGCGCGAGAACCCCAGCAAAACCCCCTCGTTCGCAACTTTGATCGCGCCCCGCGCGTCACCGGCGCGCACTCCCGCCCCAATAGGTGAAGGACGCGCGCTCATGACCCCCGACACCCCTCAACGCAGGGCTCGCTTCAGCGAGCGGAATTCCCCGCCGTGTCGCGCAGCGACCCCGCCCGCACGACTTCCGAAAATCTCCGAAAACTTCCGATCCTGGAAAAAAATCCCCGTCAAACCGCCCCGCTTAGCACCGCGCTGCCCCCTGCGCAAAACGAACCCAGATCTCCTCTCCGCGTCCCCCTCACGCCGCCGTCGCCGAACCGCCCGCGCCCCGCGCGAAACGCACCGCATCACGCCCCGCCTGTTTCGCCGCGTACAGCGCCTCGTCCGCCTCCTTCAAGAGGTCCGCGCACTGCGGCATGTCGGCCCGCCGCGTGCTGATCCCCACGCTCACCGTCACCCGCAGGTGTCGGCCATCACAATCGAAAACCCGCGCCGCGACCGCCTGCCGGGAGCGCTGGGCGCACACCTCCGCCTCCTGCGCCGTCTGCGAGGGCAGGATCACCAAAAACTCTTCGCCGCCCAGGCGGCAGACGATGTCGGTGGTCCTTACGCACTCTCGCAATGCGTCGGCTACCCCTCGGAGTATGCTATCGCCCGCTCCGTGACCGTAGGTGTCGTTGACCCGCTTGAAGTGGTCGATGTCGATCGTCAGCACCGACAGCGCCTTGCCGTACCGGTCGCACATCGCCCAGTGTTCCTCGAGGCGCAGCATGGCCTGCCGGCGGTTGAACAACCCGGTCAAATCGTCGGTGATCGCAAGGGTCTGCAATCGGCGGTTGAGGTTCATCAACTGCTCGTTGAGCTGCTGCGAGCCGTCGCTCCGCCGCATCAATTCGTCGTGGATGGCCAGGGCGCGCAGGCCCGTGTGCAGGCGGGCCAGCAGCTCGCCCTCCTGGAAGGGCTTGGCGAGGAAGTCGTCCACGCCCACGTCGAAGGCCTTGCAGAGCCGGTCCTTCTGGGAGTGGATGGTGAGCATGATGAAATGCACGTGCTGCGCCGACCGCCGGGCCCGCACCTGCCGACACAGCTCCAGGCCGTCCATCTGCGGCATCTCCCAGTCCACGATCAGGAGGCGGGGTTGGCTGGTCTGAATGATCGCCATCGCCTCGACGCCGTTGGCGGCCTGGGCCGACTCGATCCCCTGGGCGTTGAGGAAGTTGACCAGCAGCTCGCGCACCAGCGGGTCATCGTCCACGACCAGCGCCTTAAGTAATTGTTGCTCTGAAGCTTGCGCCTTGGACGGGCTCGGGGCGGCGGCGGGCGTGGACACCAGCTCGCGGGCATCGTCCTTGAACCGCTCGCGAATCGCGATGAACTGCTTCTCGGTGCGGACGAACGCGTCCACGACGTCGGGGTCGAAGTGGGTGCCGCGCTCGCGCAGGATGCTCGACCGGGCCTGGTGGTGGCTCATGGCCTCGCGGTAAACGCGCCGGCTGGTCAGGGCGTCGTAGACGTCGGCGAGGGCGACGATGCGGGCCGCCAGCGGGATCTGCTCCCGCGAGAGGCCCGACGGGTATCCGCTGCCATCCCACCACTCGTGGTGCGACTGGGCGATGTCCCTGGCCATCTGGAGGAAGCGGATGTTGGGGAACCGCTTGAGCGAGGCGTCCAGCGTCTGGGCACCGAGGCTGGCGTGGGTCCGCATGATCGCGAACTCCTCCTCGGTCAGCTTGCCGGGCTTGAGCAGGACGCTGTCGGGGATGCCGACCTTGCCGATGTCGTGCAGCGGCGAGGTCTGGAAGATCAGGCGCACGTACTCGGCGTCGATGACGTTGTGATACGCCTCGGTGGTCGAGAGGTACTGCGCCAGGAGCCGCGCGTAGCTCTGCACGCGCTCGATGTGGGCGCCGGTCTCGGGATCGCGGCTCTCGGCGAGCTTGGCGAGGGCGAACATCGCCAGGTCGCGGGTCTCGAGGCTGAGGATGCGGTCGGCGGTCTTGAGACTGACGATCAGCTCGGCGGGGTTGAGTGGCTTGACCAGGAACGCATCAGCGCCGGCGTGAAGACCCTCGATCTTCTCCTGACCGCCCTGGTGGCTGGTCAGCATGATGACGTAGATGTAGCGGTCGAACTCGTCCTTGCGGATGGCCTGGCAAAGCTCGATGCCGTTCATGCGGGGCATGCTCCAGTCGGTGATGACGAGCTGGAGCTGGTCGGCACGGAGCTTGGCGAGGGCCTGGGCGCCGTCGGCGGCGCGGTCGACCTGGTATCCCATCTGGTCGAGGACGCCCTGGAGCATGTCGAGGCAGATGTCGTCGTCGTCCACGATCAGCGCGCGCATACAACGTCTTCCCTTCGCGGGGCAATTCTCCCCGGGGATTCTTCGGCCGAACGAAGGGGGCAGGTAAGTTGCGGCGGGAAATGTCGGACCGGCGGAGTGTGCGGGGTTGAGCAAACGTTTGGACAAATGGGCGGGGGAGGTGGCCTTTGTCACACGTGGGAAACAATCCATAAACCGTGACGGGGGTTTGCGTAACGTTGACGCAGGACCGATAAAATTTTGTTGACGTTGTCGCCGGGGCTACTTAATCTGCGTAGTCGGAGGCTTTCATCTCTGCCTCAAATCGGATGTCACGGCTGTGAAGGTGCGCCGCGGGGGTTTTGCCGGAAGCAGGCGCGCGCGATCACGCCGGTTGGGTCATTTCTCTGCCGATCAGGGCTCGGTTAGTCGGAAAAACCTCGGAGGAGCATTCCATGTCGCATCGAAGAAGCTTGCGTGCGTTGGCGGTTGCGGTACGGAGTCATGTCGCTGGCGGGCGTCGCGGCAAGTTGCGCGGGTCGGCAGCGGTGCACCAAAGCGTGTCGATGACGGCGGAGGCGCTGGAGGGTCGAGTGCTGCTCAGCGGGAGCACGCCGGTGTTCGAATTCAAGTTCGACGAGGGGCCTGGGGCCACCACGGTTTCGGACACGGGGCAGAACGGAGCGAACCCGAAGAACAACGGGACGCTGGTCGGCGACAAGGCGCCGCAATGGGTTCCCGGGCCGTCCGGCAACCCCGGCGACTGGGCGTTGAACATCTCCAACTTCGCGAACCCGGCGCAGGGCGGCGACCCGTATTACCGGCACACGGTCACGGGCGCCGTGATCACGAGGCCCATCAACCCGCCGAACGGACCGTTTCAGGAGGGTCTGGTCCAGCTTTCGAACAACGTGAACCCCGACAATCCGACTCCGGTAGCCGATCTGTCTTCCGTGCTGAACGGCAGTTCGTCGCTTGCGGCGTGGGTCAAGACGACGGCGACCGGTGACAACAACAGTTGGGCGGCGCCGTCGATCACGGGGTCGGAAGGTAACGGCCTGACCGATGACATCCGTTGGGGCTATCTCGATAAGAGCGGCCGGATCGGCGTTGCGCTGGGCGACTCGGGCGGTGTGCTGAGCGCCACGCCGATCAACGACGGGGCGTGGCACCTGATCGTGATGACGCGGAACAATACGACGAATGCCGTGCAGGTCTACGTGGACGGCGCGACCACCGGCCCGGTCGTTCCCGTCAACAACGGTCACATCACGTATCCGCTGCAAACGCACTACAACGTGATCGGCGCGGCGGCGGACACGACGAACGATAACCAGTTGGGTCTGGGGATCGAGGGATACAACGTCTTCAACGGCGCGCTGGACGACGTTCGGGTGTTCGACCACGCCCTGAGCGCCGCGGAGGTGCAGGCGTTGTTGCCGGTCGCCACGACACCGCCGGCGAATCCGACCAACGCCACGGTGGCGCTGAACAACGGCCTGGCGAAGGTCACATGGACCGACAATGCGAACAACGAGTTGAGCTACGCGTTCGAGCGGACGCCCGCCGATCCCAACAACCCCACCCAGCCGGACAACAGCAAGTGGGTGCAGGTCGGCTCGACGGGCGCGGTGAGCGGCACGGGCCAGCAGGGTTCGTTCACGGATCCCAGCAGCGCGTACAGCGGGGCGAAGTTCTTCTACCGGGTGCGGGCGTTCAACTCATTCCAGGGCGGATCATTCTCCGGTTACGCGACGACGACCGCGCCGGTGTCGATCCCGATCGCCGCGCCGGTGGACCGCTACACGTTCAATGAGAATGCCGGGACGACGGTGGCAGACTCGGGGACGCCGGGCGGCAAAAACGGGACGTTGAACGGTCCGACATTTGTGCCGGGCCCGAACGGAGATTCGGCGCTGGCCTTTGACGCCGCCGGCACCAACTACGTGCTGGCGTCGAGCGGCCTGCAGGACGTGGTGGGCGGTAATGCCTCGATCTCGTATTGGCTCAACACGACGGCGACCGGGACGGGCGCGGTGATGGGGACGACGATCGGTTCTGCGCCGATCAGCCTGAACTGGGGGGCGATCGATGGGTCGGGGCACATCACGGTGGCGGTGGGGACCGCGCCGGTAGTCACGAGCGGTGTCGCGGTCAACGACGGAAACTGGCACCTGGTGGCGATGAGCCGCGACGCCGGTTCGGGCGAGGTCAAGATCTACATCGACGGGCGTCTGGACACGACGGCGATCAGCGACACGGGGAACAAGGGGGCGCTGTTCGACCGGATCGGCGCGACGACGGGCTCGAACGCGGACGGTTCGCAGAACGCGACCTACACGTACTTCACGGGGCAATTGGACGATCTGCGGCTTTACAGTTCGGTGATCAGCGGGAACGACATCGTCGGGCTGCTCCCGCCGGCCGATCATGCGCCCGCCGCGGCGACGAACCTGGCGGCGACGTTCAATGGCAGTGCCACGCTGACGTGGAAGGACCAGGCGGACAACGAGTTCAGCTACACGATTCTGCGGAGCGAGAGCGCGGGCGGACCCTACGCGCCGGTGAAGCAGCTCGGCGCGATCGCGGGCACGGGTGGGACGGGCACGTTCACGGACCCCGACGCGCTGGTGGTCGGGCACACGTATTATTACAAGCTCGTGGTGTTCAACGCGTTCAACGCGGCCGGCGGTGGGACGAGCGTCGAGACCGGGCCGGTCTCGGTGACCGCGATCGTGGGTACCACGGGGGTGCAGGGACACTTCTACAACCAGACGTTCTGGGGCGGAAGCCCGCTGGTGAGCGCCGTCGGTGCGACGGTGGATTTCCACTGGGCGGCGACGCCCAATACGCTGATCACCAACGGCGGACGGGCGTCGAGCATCTTCACCGGGCAGATCACGGCGCCCGAGACCGGCTTTTATCAAATCGTCAGCAACACGGACGACGACGGTTACCTGTTCGTGGACGGCGTCCTGGTCAGCCAGGATCCGGGTGGGCACGGCGAGCGGGACGCGACGGTGCTCACGCCGATCACGCTGCAGGCCGGGCAGAAGTACAACTTCGCGTTGTTCCAGACGAACTCGGGCGGCGGGGGGGCGGGGGCGCACCTGAAGTGGGTGACGCCGTCGATGTCGTCGGGAGGCAACACCACGCCGGTGGTGATTCCCAATGCCAGCCTGTCGCCGATCATGAGCACGCCGGCGGCGCCGACGGGATTCGCGCTGGACACGAACGTGTCGCCCAACCCGGACACGCACCGGGTGGCGTTCACGTTCAACTCCGACGGCAACGCGGTGGTGCAGTACCAGTTGCAGAGGAGCGACGACGGCGGGCTGTCGTGGCAGGTGGTGAACCAGATCGACCCGTCGGGCACGCAACAGGCGGGGGACGGGAGCCCCATCCCGACGGCGGTCTCGATCGAGGACGTGACGGGCGTTCCGGGGCAGTCGTACCGGTACCGGGTGGTGGGTTGGAACTACGACCACACGGGCACACCCAGCGCCGTGCTGAACGTGACGATTCCGACGGGCACGGCGCAGGACAGCGGGGTGCAGGGGCGGTATTACAACGGCGAGCTGGTCCGCGACCAGGATCCGAAGAACTTCGCGGTGAACTACAAGCCGACCGAGTTCACGTTCCCGGGCTCGGTGGACATCGACTACTTCGCGTCGTCGCCGGACTCGACCCCCTACCCGACCCTGCCGCGCGTGCACTTCGACAGCTTCAGCACGGTGTGGACGGGCAAGATCCGCACCGACGCGGCGGGGGCGTACACGTTCTCGACCACGGCCGACGACGACGCGGTGATTTACGTGAACGGCGTGCTGGTGAGTCAGAACGGCGCGCAGCTCGTGCCGCTGACGCTGGCGGCGAACACGGACTACAACTTCGTGCTGATCCACGACGAGATCACGGGCAACGCGGGTATCCACATGCTGTGGGCGGAGCCCGGGAACCCGACGCTGGGGACGATCCCGTCGGGCGTGGAGGGTTCGAGCGGCGGGCTGTTGTCGGTGATGGACATGCCGTACCAGCAGTCGGTGAGCGCGAGCGGCGTGATCACGCAGAACCCGGCGGTGTCGGCGGCGGGGAACGTGACCGGCGGCGCGCCGACGTTCGGCGCGGGCGTCGGGTTGACGTGGACGGACCAGTCGCTGAGCGAGCTGTGGTTCCAGGTTCAGCGGACGGTTGCGGATGCGGGGAACCCGAACAACCCGGACAACACGAAGTGGACGAACGTCGGCAGCGCCGGCATGAACGCGGGCGCGTTCAACGACACGACGGCCGCACCGGGGACCACGTACTTCTACCGCGTCCGCGGCGCCAACTTCGACGCGGTCGGACCGTGGAGCGCGGTGGTCTCGGCGATCGGGCAGTCGTTCATCGTCACGGGCAGCACGGGCGACGACGCGATCACGTTGTCGCGGAATGCCGATAACCAGCACATCGACGTGACGATGGGCGCCAACAGCGCCCAGTTGCTGATCAGCGACCCGGGCGGCCTGACGATCAACGGCAACGGCGGGTCGGACACGCTGGTGATCGGCGGCAACGCCCTTCCGAACGTGTTGAAGCTCAACGGGAGCTTCACGATCCCCGGGACGCTGACGATCGGCGCCGGGCAGACGGTGACGGTCAACCACAGCGCGACGTTGAACGGGGCGACGCTGGACGTGCAGGGGCTGAGCATCACCGGGACCGGCAAGCTGGACCTGACGAACAACTCGCTGAAGGTTCACTACACCGGTCCGACGGTGGGACCGGCGATCCGCGGGCTGTTGAAGAGCGGCGCGATCTCCAGTTCGGACGCCGCGGCTACGGGCGGAACGCGCTCCCTGGGCTACGGCGACGCCGCCGGGGTCGTGACCGTCAAGTACACGCGCAACGGCGACGCCAACCTGGACGGGACGGTCGATTTCAACGACCTGGTGCCGCTGGCGCAGAACTACCTGGTGGCCGACGGCAACCGCACCTGGTCGCAGGGTGACTTCACCTACGACGGCAACGTTGATTTCAACGACCTGGTGGGGTTGGCGCAGAACTACCTGCTGTCGGCGGCGCAGCCGGTCGGCGCGGCGACGGTTACGGCCAAGGCGCTACAGGCGTCGATCCTGGGCACGAGTGCGGCGAAGCCGGCCCCGAAGCCCGCGCCCAAGCCGGTGGCGACGAGCAAGCCGGCGAGCCCGTTCGCGCCCAAGACGCAGCTTTCGTCGAAGGCCGCGAAGTCGGCGGCGGTCGGCGACGTGCTTGGGAAGAATCCGAAGAAGCTGCTGAAGTGACGCTCATCGCGCGCGGCGTTGCCGCGCGGGAACAGAGTTGATTGAGACCCGGGCCTCGCGCGATGCGCGAGGCCCGGTGATTTGTTGGCTCGGCCGGCGGACGCTTCTCATCTGACTTTCTGGCAGAATGTGGGAACGATGCACGGCTGTCCGTCTATCCTTGTGCGGAGGAACTGTGCGCGCGTGCTGGCGTCGAAGGATTTGCGTCTGATCCGCGGTTTTAACTTCGCGAAGGGAAGGCTCATGTCGCGGTGCTGGTCGGTGACGCTCGGTGGCCTGTGTGGCCTGTGCGGTTTGCTTTTGTGGTGCGGTCGTCCCGACCGGCTATTGGCCCAGGAGCAGGGGAGGACGCCGGCCGCACCACTGCGGGCAGCCCAGGAGCAGGCGGGAACGCCGGCCACACCCCAAGCGTCGAGCCAGCCGTGGTGCCATAAGGTCGTCCACACGCCCGAGCAGCCCAAAAGCGGGCAACCGGTCACGGTGATGGCGATGGTGTCGCCGCGGATGAGCCAGGTCACCCTGCGGTACCAGTTGGTCGAGCCCGGGGCCTACGTCGAGCTGGCGGACCCGGAGTACGCGCGGAACTGGACCGCCGTCGAGATGAAGCGCGGCGCGATCGACAAGGGTTACGTCGCGTACACGGCCGACCTGCCGGGGGATTTGCAGAAGCATCGGCGGCTGGTGCGGTACCGGATCACGGCGGTGGATGAGGCGGGTAAGAGTCAGATCTCTCCGATGATCCCGGCGACGCCGGCGACGGCGGCGTCACCCGCCAAAGCGGGGTGGGCGTCGAATTACGGTTACTTCGTGTACGACGGCCTGCCGGCGTGGCGCGGGGCGATCAACCCGCGGAGCCGCAACACGCGGCTGTCGGAGGCGATGACGTTCAGCCCGGAGATCCTGGGGCGGGTGCAGGTGTATCACCTGCTGGGCAAGAAGCGGTCGATCGAGAACGCGACGTGGAACGAGCAGACGCCGGGGAACGAGTACAAGTACACGGGGACGCTGGTCGCCAACGGGCGGGTGTACGACCACGTGCGGTACCGCGCGCGGGGCGGGATCTGGCGGTACGCCCTGGGGAAGAACATGTGGAAGATCGACCTGCCGCCGGGCGAGCACATGCGGCTCACGGATGACCTGGGGCGGCCGTATCCGGTGGGGTGGAACAAGCTGAACCTGCGGTCGTGTTTTCAGCTCGGTTATTACGGGCATCGCGGGGAACAGGGGATGTACGAGGCGGTCAACTTCCGGTTGTGGAACATGGTTGGCGTGCCCGCGCCGTACCTGCACTGGGTACACTTCCGCATCATCGACGAGGCGGACGAATCGCCAGCGGATCAATACCACGGCGATTTCTGGGGACTCTACCAGGCGATCGAGAACGAGGACGGGCGGTTCCTCAAGACGCACGATCTGCCAGACGGGAACCTGTACAAGATGGTGCGGGGGTTCACGGGGGAGTTGAACCATCACGGCGCGGGGCAGCCGGAGGACCGATCGGATCTCGATGCGTTCCTCGAGGCTTACACGAGCGGTCGGCCGGGCGAGCAGTGGTGGCGGCAGAACCTGAACCTGGAGTCGTACTACAGCTATCGCTCGATCATCGAGTGCGTGCACCACTATGACATTTACGAGGGGAAGAATTACAGCTATTACCGCAACCCCAAGACGGGCCTGTGGCAGGTGCTGCCGTGGGACGCGGATCTCACCTGGGCGGACACGATGCACGGGGACGGGGAGGAGCCGTTCAACTCGCGGCTCTTGAACCGCCGGCCGTTCCTCGTCGAATATCAGAACCGATTGCGAGAGGTGCGCGATCTTCTCTTCAACCCCGACCAGATCGATCCGCTGGTCGACGAGGTGGCGGCGCTGGTGTGGGATCCAGCACATGCCAATTCAGGCATCCTGGAGGCCGACCGTCGCAAGTGGGACTATCACCCGAGGGTGACCGATCATCGCCACGCCGGACAGGGGAAGTTCTACCAGGCGACGCCGACCCGTGACTTCGCGGGGATGCTGCAGTTGATGAAGCAGTACGTGATCGAGCGCTCGCAGTGGATCGACACGTACCTGACCAATGACCCGCGCATTCCGGAGACGCCGACGGCGAGTTACGGGGGGGAAACCGGGTATCCCGCGAACGGATTGCGGTTCTCGACCGAGTCGTATCGAGGCCGGGCGGAGTGCGCGGCGGTGGCGTGGCGGCTGGCGGAGGTCATCCCGGCGGACAAGGTCAAGCGCGACCCGCGCACGCCTCACGCGTACGAGATCAACGCGCTGTGGCAAAGTGAGGCGAAGCGGCCGGGCGAGGTGAGCGTGCCGGCGAGCGCGGTCAAGCCGGGGCACACGTATCGGGTGCGCGTGCGCATGAGGGACACGACCGGGCGATGGAGTCACTGGTCGGCGCCGGTGGAGTTTACGGTGGGTGGGAAATGACGCGGTGTCCAATCGTAGCGGTGTTGCTCGGCGTTGCGCTCCTCGCGCAATCGCTCGGTGCTGATGAGCATCCGTCTGGCTCGCCGGTGGGAGCGTCGGGGCCGATCATCAGCGAGTTCATGGCCGCCAATGAGGCCGGCTTGCGCGACCGTTACGGAGACCACCCGGACTGGATCGAGATCTACAACCCGACTGACCAGGCGATCGACCTTGCCGGCTGGCACCTGACGAACGATCGCAAATCGCCCAGGCTTTGGACTTTTCCAGCGGGTGTGAGAATCTCGGCGGGACGATATGTGGTCGTCTTCGCGTCGAAACGAAACAGCTCGGAGGGCGGCGAGCTCCACGCCAGTTTCAAGCTCAAGGCCTCGGGCGGATACCTGGCCCTGACTCGGCCGGATGGATCGGTGGCGCACGATTTCGGCGGGGGCTATCCGCCGCAGCGCGCGGATATTTCGTTCGGGATTCCCCGCGCGGCGGATGGTGAGCCGGTTGCGCCCACTTACCTTGCCAAACCCACGCCGGGCAAGATGAACCGCCCCGCCGTGCGACTGGGTCCGGCGATTCAGGACGTACGGCACACGCCGGCTCAGCCGCGTCCCGGCGATGCGGTCACCGTGATCGTCCGGGCCGGGCGGGGCGCGGCGCTGGTGCTCCACTACCGCGTCATGTTCGGCGACGAGGTCGAGGCGCCGATGTTCGACGACGGCGCGCACGGCGACGCGGCCGCGGGCGACGGCGTTTACGCCGCCTCCATTCCCGCCGGCAAGGCCGAGACAGGGGAGATGATCCGCTGGTACGTCACGGCGGCGGATGGCGGCGGTGGCCACACGTCGCGCTTCCCCGCGTTCGTCGCGACCGATGCGCCGCAGTACCTGGGCACGGTCATCGCCGATCCGGACGCGCCGCGCAGGTCGGTTCCCGTCTTCCGCTGGTTCGCCCCCGAGGCGCAGCGGGCGCAATCCGACGAGGCCGGCCGCGTCAGCGTCTATTTCCTGGGCCGGTTCTACGACAACGTCCGCGTGCGCCGCCGCGGCGCCGCGACCACGCGCGGCTACCGCTTCCACGCCAATCCAAAGCACCAGTTCGTCTGGCGCGAGGGTGAGCGCCCGGTCGGCAAGATCAACGTCAATTATCGCAGCTCGCTGGACGAGACGCTGCTGCGTCCGACGCTCGCGTTCGAAACCTACCGAGACGCCGGATCGTTCTACTGCGCCACCTTCCCGGTGCGCCTGGAGCACAACGGCCGACTCGAAGGCCTGGCGTACTTCGTCGAAGAGCCCGGACCCGACTATCTGCGGCGTCAGGGGCTGGCGGGCAACGGCCCGCTTTACAAGGCCACCTACCTGCACCCGCAGATGAACGACCTCAAGGCCTACAAGAAACGCACCCGACGCTGGGAGGACCAATCGGACCTGCGCGCATTCTTCGACGGCATCCATCAGCGGCCGGGCCCGGCGCGCGACCGGTTCATCCTTCAGAACCTGGACCTCCCGAGCTTCATCAATTACATGGCCGCCACCACGATCATCAACGACAGCGACCACATTCAGAAGAACTTCCTCCTCTACAAAGACATCGACGGCGACGGCCGCTGGCGCGTGCTGCCCTGGGACAAGGACCTGACGTTCGGCAAGCACTGGAAGACGCCCGACTACGGCGCCGACATCTCGCAGCTCCACCCGCTCCT
>DATBFY010000685.1:0-7146 GCA_036558265.1 Tepidisphaeraceae bacterium
AGGCCAAGTTCAGAGCCTGGGAGAAGACGCAGCAAAAGCAGGGGGGCGCCGGCGTGGATGCGGTCGAGGCCGCCGGCAAACTGCTGGCTGAGGCGGCCGATCTGGGTGCCGGCAAGCTGGTCGTGGGTGAGATCGCCGGCGCGACCGATGATCAGCTTCGCGCCGCGATCGATAGCCTCAAGAAGAAGGCGGGCAGCGTCGCGGTGCTGCTGGCGAGCGCGAACGGTGAAAAGGTGACGTTCATCGCCGCGGTCAGTGACGACCTGGTCGCCAAGGGGCTCAAGGCGGGCGACTGGGTGCGCGAGACAGCCAAGGTGGCCGGCGGGGGTGGCGGCGGACGGCCGCAGATGGCCCAGGCGGGGGGGAAGGATCCGTCGAAGCTCCCCGATGCCCTGAGCGCCGCGCGTGTCTTTGTGATGACGGCTTTAAAAAGGTAACTATCGGCGCGGGCGGATTGCGCTTGACGCACTCCCCGGATCCCGTTCAAATGAACTCAGCAATTTCAAAAGACGTTGAAGGGACGGTGGGCGATGAACGGGGCAATCAGGATCTCTCGATGGATTATACTGGTCACACTCGTTTGCGCGCTGCTGTGTGAGCCAGCGGTCGCGGCGACGATCACGTTTCCCGCTGGTGGTGGAACGTATAGCTACGACTCACTCGTCGGCCCCGATCCGAACGCGACCGTCACCGGCGCGAAGTACGAAATTTTCGCTCCACCCGGCCCCGCGAACCCGTTTGCGTACTACTACAATCAGTCCGACGCATCAACGGCTCGGGTGGCATACACCTTTGCCGCTGCCCCGGGTGAGACCTTTACCGGCGGCACCGTGAAGGCCCGTCTCGCCATGGCGATCAATTCGCCAACCAGCCGAATTGATGAGTTCGTCCAGTCCAATGTTTCATCGAACCCGGTTACGCTCGACAGTCTAATCGGCTTGCCGACGGAGACATACAACACGATCAACTTGCCGATCGCGGGTGCCTCGTCCTTCATGCTCTGGTTCGACCTGACCGAAGCCGGTCCATCTGGGAATGACCGGCTGTTCCTGCATGCGCACGACGAAGCGCTGACACCATTTGTCGTCACCACGACATCCGCCATACCGGAACCAACCACGGCGGGGGTGGTCATCACGATGCTTGGCGGAGCGCTTGCTCGCCGGTCTAAGCGGCATTGCTGATACCGCGCAGTTTGCGGCCCGCGGGGCTGGACCGCTTCCCTTGACACCCCTTCATTCTCCCCTAAACTACTTGGCCCTACAGGAGCGCGGCGGGTCGATAACCCGCCGTTGCTTTTTATCCCTCTTGGACTTAGGGCCGGCTCAACCCACCGGGCTGCCGGCGGTGTATCCAACCGAGGCGCGCGTTTTGTCAGGCAGGAGTCCGTCATGCAACCCGTCCAACGAATCAGCAAGATGCGTAAGCGCAAGCGCCGGTCGCATCACGCGTTGAAGCCGATCCACTACGTCCGCTGCCCGCAGTGCGGCAACGCCAAGCTGCCCCACGCGGCGTGCGACAATTGCGGCTTTGTGAACCCGAAGCTGGCGCTGCCGGTCGAGCAGGAACAGGAATAAGGTCCGTCCTCTAAGGAAGGAGCAGCTTTCCGGTGCGCGCCGCGGTCGATGTCATGGGAGGGGATCACGCCCCCGCAGCCATCCTCAAGGGCTGCTGGGACGCCGCGTCGCTGCTGGATCCCACCGACAGCATTCTTCTGGTCGGGGACGAACGGGTCAGCCGGGAAGGCCTGGAATCATCGGGCCTGCCGTCAGATCAGCGCGAACTGTTCCGCATCGTGCCGACGACGCAGGTCATCGCGATGGACGACTCGCCGGTCGAGGCGATCCGCGCCAAGCCGGACAGCTCGATCAGCGTGATGTGCAAGCTGGCCGCCAAGGGCGAGGCGGACGTGGTGATCTCGGCTGGGAACACCGGTGCGTGCGTGGCGGCGGCGCAGTTGCGGATGCGGACGTTGCCGGGCGTGTCGCGTCCGGGGATCGCCGTGGTGATGCCGACGTTTCACGGGCCGGTCGTGATCTGCGACGTGGGGGCGAACATCGCGCCGCAGCCGCGGCACCTGCAACAATACGCGATCATGGCGGCGGCGTACGGCGAGGCAGTGTGCAGCCTGTCCAACCCGCGTGTGGGTTTGCTGTCGATCGGCGAGGAGGATGCCAAGGGCACGGCGGTCGTCAAGGAATCGCGCAAGCTGATGCGCGACGAGCCGCTGATCAATTTCATCGGAAACGTCGAGGGCCGCGACCTCTTCAAGGGCGTGGTGGACGTGGTGGTGTGCGACGGGTTCGTCGGGAACATCGTGCTGAAGTTCACGGAGGGGATGGCGGAGGGGCTGTTCCAGACGATCGTCTCGGAAATCCAGGAAAATGACCCGGACCTCCTGGATAAGCTGGCGCCGGTGATGAAGAAGCTGCACCAGAAGCACGACTGGCGCGAGTACGGCGGCGCGCCGCTGTTGGGCGTGGCGGGGTACTGCCTGATCTGCCATGGCCGCAGCGATGCGCGGGCGATCAAAAATGCGATTCGCGTCGGCAAGCAGTTGCACAAAAGCGGCATCAACGACAAGATCGTCCAGAGCATCCAGAAGAGCATCCCGTCGGACGAACGTTGATTACAGACCCGCGCGCGGGGCGGGGACGCGGGCGGCCATTTAGCCCGGCGTGAACACACGCCGGGGAAACGACGAGAAGAAAAGGCAATCGACCACGCAAGCAATGCCCACCCCATTTGGAGCCATCCTCGCCGGCACGGGTAGCGCCCTGCCGGACAAGCGCCTGACCAACGACGACCTCTCGAAGATGGTCGAGACCAATGACGAGTGGATCACCCAGCGCACGGGGATCAAGGAGCGGCGGATCGCCGGCGAAGGCGAGAGCACCGCCACGTTTGCCACCGCCGCCGCGCGCAAGGCGCTCGATGACGCGGGGCTGGAGCCCAAGGATCTGGACCTGATCATCTGCGCGACGATCACGCCGGAGATGGTCTTCCCGTCCACGGCATGCTTTGTCGCGGCGGCGCTGGGTTTGAACTCGACGCCGGCCTTTGACCTGTCGGCGGCGTGCAGCGGGTTCATCTATGCCCTGACGACCGGCGCGAATTTCATCAAGGCCGGGCAGTACAAGACGGTGCTGGTCATCGGCGCCGAGACGCTCAGCCGAGTCACCGACTACACCGACCGCTCGAGCTGCATCCTCTTCGGCGACGGCGCCGGCGCGGTCATCCTCCGGCGATCCAACGATCCGACCCGGGGCGTGGTCTACTCCGGCCTCCACGCTGACGGAAGCGGCGCCGACGTCATGAAGTGCATGCCCGGCAGCCGCCACCCGATCTCAAGGGAGATGATCGCGGCGCGGGACCAATACATGAAGATCCGCGGGCGCGAGGTGTACAAGTTCGCGGTGACGAAGTTCGGCGAGCTGATCGAGGACGCGATGCGCGTCTGCGAGCTTTCGAAGGACGACGTCACCCTCATCGTCCCGCACCAGGTGAACCAGCGGATCATCGATTCGGCCATGGAGAAGCTGGCGATGGGCCCGGAAAAGGCCCACGTCAACATCGACCGCTACGGCAACACGTCGGCGGCGTCGATCCCGATCGCGCTGGACGAGGCCCGCCGCGCCGGAAAGCTGCCGGCGGGATCGAACGTCATCTTCGTCGCCTTCGGCGCGGGCCTGACGTGGGCGAACGCCGTGGTGAAGATCTGAATCCCGTGGCATGGGCGGCTCGCCCATGTCTTCAATTCACGGGCGAGCCGCCCGTGCCACGAACACTCGATGTCTCAACAAACTTACATCCTCTGCCCCGGACAAGGCGCCCAGCAGGTCGGGATGGGCAAGGACTACTTCGAACAGTCCGAACCGGCGCGCCGAATCTTCGAACGCGCCAACCAGGTCCTCGGTTTCGATCTGGCGAGCCTCTGCTTCAACGGGCCGGAAGACCGCCTCAACCAGACCGACATCAGTCAGCCGGCGATCTTTGCCACGAGCGTCGCCTGTTACCACGCCGCCGTCGCGGCCGAGGTCATTGATCCAAATGCGGTGACCGCCTGGGCCGGGCTGTCCCTAGGTGAGTACACGGGGCTACACCTGGGCGGCGTGTTCGGTTTTGAGGACGGTCTGCGCCTGGTCGCCGCCCGCGGGCGCTACATGCAGGAGGCCGCCGTCGCCGTTCGCAGTGGCATGGTCGCGGTGCTGGGCGCCGACGAGGCCGCGGTCAATCAGCTTTGCGAGGAGGCTGCACAGGGCGACGTGCTCGTGCCGGCCAACTTCAACGCCCCCGGGCAGATCGTGATCTCCGGCGCGGCGGCCGCGTGCGAGCGGGTGGTCAAGCTCGGCGAATCCAAGGGCCTCAAGACCGTCGCGCTCAAGGTCGCCGGCGCGTTTCACAGCCCGCTGATGCAGCCCGCCGCCGACCGCATGGCCGCCGAGCTCGAGCGGGTGTCGTTCGCGACGCCGAGGCAAACCGTCTACGCCAACGTGACCGCGGCGCCGCACGCCGACGCCGCCTCGATCAAGCGGCTCCTGGTCGAGCAGATCGTGCGGCCGGTCCGCTGGGAGCAGACGATGCAGGCAATGCTCGCCGGTGAGGGCGGCTCGTCCCGCTGGGTCGAGCTCGCGCCGCAGCGGACACTCGCCGGCATGCTCAAGCGGATCAACCGTCGCCTGGCCGTCGAATCTTTCAACACGGCCGAGGCGCTCGCGACCGCCGCCAAGGCCTGACTCGCGGGACTCAGGACGCAGGACTCAGGACTCAGGACCAATCGCATGAACGAGAAGAAAGTAGCCTTTGTGACCGGCGGCTCCCGCGGCATCGGCGCGGCGATCGTGCAGCGCCTGGCGCGCGACGGCCTGCACGTGGTCGCCGTCGCACGCTCGCTCGACAAGCTCGAGGCGGTCTGCGGCGAGATCAAGGCGGCCGGCGGCTCGGCCGACCCGATGGCGGTTGACATCGCCGACCCCAAGGCCCTCGCCGCCGCGGTCGAAAGGGTTGCCGACGCTCACGGCCGGCTCGACGTGCTCGTGAACAATGCCGGCATCACGCGCGACGGCCTGATCCTCCGCATGGACGATGAGGACTTCGACAGCGTGATCGACACGAACCTCAAGAGCGCCTTCGTCGCGATCCGCACCGCCGCCCGGCCCATGATGCGCTCCAAGGGTGGCCGCATCATCAACATCAGCAGCGTCAGCGGCGTCGCGGGCAACGCCGGGCAGGCGAACTACGCGGCGAGCAAGGCCGGCCTGATCGGCCTGTCGAAGTCGGTCGCCAAGGAGCTCGCCGGGAAGAACATCACCTGCAACGTCGTCGCCCCCGGGTTCATCACCACCGACATGACGGATGCCCTCAACGACCAGATCAAGGAGAAGGTCAAGGAGGTCATCCCGCTCAAGCGGTTCGGTCAGCCCCAGGAGATCGCATCGGTCGTGTCGTTCCTCGCCGGCCCGGACAGCAGTTACGTCACCGGCCAGGTCCTGGTCGTGGACGGCGGCATGGTCATGTAGTTGCCTTGCGGGACGAGAGGATGTAAGTTAGTATTTGGTAACAAATGCGGTGGTTGGTGGCGGCTCCGCGATGAGCGTTGCAAAAGAACCTCCCACCGCTATAGTCACCCAACCATCCGGGCCGCGGGGCCCGCGCGATGGTTTGGGAACGGGAATCCGCCAAGAGGCAGCAGAGAACAATGGACGAAACCGAACAGAAGGTCATCGAGATCGTGTCCGAGCAGATGGGCGTGGACAAGAGCGAGATCACGCGCGAGACCCACTTCATCAACGACCTCAACGCCGACTCGCTCGACACCGTCGAACTGGTCATGGAGTTCGAGGACGAGTTCGAGCTCTCGATTCCCGATGAGGAGGCCGAGAAGATCCAGACCGTCGGCCAGGCCATCGATTACATCAAGGAACATTCGAACAAGTAAGAGTTGTCTGTTGTTAGTTGTCAGTTGTCAGTGGGCGCACAGCGTCCTCTTAACTGGCAACTGACAACCAGCAACGAACGACTCTCCCCCCAATGAAGAGACGCGTCGTCATCACCGGCCTGGGCTGGATCACCTCCCTGGGCGAGCACGTCGACCCCGTGTGGGACGACCTGTGCGCCGGCAAGTCCGGCATCGGTCCGATCACCCGCTGGGACTGCTCCAAGTATCCCACGCGCTTCGGCGGGGAGTGCGCCTATTTCGACGTCACCAAGTACGGCGTCGAGGTCAAGGAGGCGCGGCGCCTCGACCGCTTCGGACAGTTCGGCATCGCGGCATCGGTTTCCGCCGTCAAGGACGCCGGAATCAACTTCGACCAGGAGGACCGCTACCGCTGCGGCGTGATCATCGGCAGCGGCATCGGCGGCATCGAAACGCTCGAGGAACAGAACAAGGTCCTGATCAGCCGCGGCGTCTCGCGCGTCTCCCCGTTCACCGTGCCGCGCCTGATGGTCAATGCCGCCAGCGGCAACGTCTCGATCGTCTTCCGCATCCACGGCCCCAACACCGCCGTCGCCACCGCCTGCGCCACCGGCTCCAACGCGATCGGCGACGCGGCGCGATTCATCCAGCATGACCTGGCGGATGTCATGATCGCCGGGGGCTCCGAGGCCGCCCTGTGCGAGCTGGGCATGGCCAGCTTCTGCGCCGCCCGGGCCCTCTCGACCCGCAACGACGAGCCCTCCCGCGCCAGCCGGCCCTGGGACAAGGACCGCGACGGCTTCGTCATGGCCGAGGGCTGCGGCATCGTCATCCTCGAAGACTACGAGCACGCGAAGAATCGCGGCGCGCGCATCTACTGCGAGCTGGTCGGCTACGGCATGTCCGGCGACGGACACCACATCACCGCCCCCCCCGAGGACGGCAGCGGCGCCGCCATGGCCATGAGGCTCGCCTTCAAGGACGCCGCCCTCGCCCCCGACGCCGTCGATTACATCAACGCCCACGGCACCAGCACCCCGCTGGGCGACCTGGCCGAGACCCGCGCCATGAAGCAGGTCTTCGGCGCCCACACCGGCCGGCTCCAAATTTCCAGCACCAAGAGCCAGCTCGGCCACCTGCTCGGCGCCTCGGGGGGCGTCGAGCTCGTCATCTCGGCCCTGGCGATCGACCGCGGCGTCGTCCCTCCCACCACCAACCTCGACCACCCC
>DATBFY010000686.1:0-4456 GCA_036558265.1 Tepidisphaeraceae bacterium
GTGGGCGAAGGCATGACGATGAATTGGACTTCGTGGTTGCTGGCGTCGTCGATGCGGAAGAAGGTCGGGCCGGGGAACAGGTAGAGCCGGCCGGGCTGGAGGAGCCCGCCGGGTTTGTTGGCCGCAGGGACTGCCAGCGCCATGGCCTGGCGCAGCAGTTGGCACAGGTGTTCGTTGTCGTGATTGCCGGTCAGGGCGAGGATGGTGCCGCCGGCGCAGAGGAACGGGTTGAAGGTGGCGTTGACGAACTCGATCCAGTCGCGGATCAGTTCCGTCCTCGTGCTGCCGTCGAACAAGTCGCCGCAGACCAGCAGGACGTCAATCTTTTCGTCCGTGCAGATCTGAGCGATCTTACGGATGGCGCGCTTGAGATCCTCGGTGCGATCGACGAACCCCAATCGCTTGCCCATGTGCCAGTCTGCCGTGTGCGCGATCCTCATGGTAGACGGTTCCTGCCTCTCACACTTCTTGCACGGAGCATGGAAGTGTTACGTCGGCTTTCTTCTCATTGCTCACGGATTGTCCAAGGCCGTGGCGGCGCTCGGCGCGTCGTCGCTTGCCGCCTGTTCATCCATCGCGTCCTCGCCGCGTAGGGCCCAGGCCGGGAACGGGATCTTGACCAACATCGGCTCGCGAAAGCTATCCTGGATCAGCAGCTTCTCCTCGGGCAGCAGTTGCCCGGCCTTGCGGCGGGCCGAGTCGTTGAGGAACCGCCAGACCGAGTCGCCCAGCTCAACCGGCCCGGTCTTCCCCAGGGCGCGCAGGGCGGCGTTCTCCACCACGCGCGGGGACACCTGAGACGCCTGCTGCTGCGCGCCCAGAAGAATGATTCCCTGGCTGCGCATCTCGGCCGCGACCTGCTCGATCAATTGCGTGATCGGGTCGTTGCTCCCCCGCGGGGCGAAGCGGTTGAGTTCATCAAGGGTGACGAGGTAGACCAACCCCGGCTGCGCGGCCGAGCCGGTGCGGTCGTCCACGAGCTGGCGGAAAATCGTTGCGACGACGAACCGCTGCAAGGACGGCACCGCCGCCAGCGACGACAGGTCCACGACCGACGGGTCTTGCGTGTCGTGTGCCGTCAGCGTTAGGGGGTTGCCCCGGTGTTGTCGCCGCCGCAAGACGCCGTCGCCTTCCAGGACGAGCTTGCGAAGGCGTCGGTGGACCTTCTTCCACGTGGAATCGTGGTGCGCCTTGTTGAAGGGCTTGGAATCCGGGTCCTCCGCCCATGCCCGGAACTGATCGAGCAGTTCGTCAACGGTCTGGGGGCGGTCGATGTCTCTCAGCTGTCGTGTGCTTTCCCCGTTTCGCCCCGGCCGTTCCAGCGTCAACCATTGCTCCAGGTCCAGAACCAGCGCGCCGAAGTTGACGTCGCGCACGTCCTCCTCGGCGAACAGGTACGACAGCAGGCCGCGCTCGATGACGTCGGCCAGACTCCAACTGTACGCCCGCACGTCGGCGCGCGGGCGGCCGGTATCCCTGGGGTTCATGCCGTCGCCCGGCATCTGCGGCGCGAAGAAGCGGACATTGGCAAAGGGGCCGGGGTTGTCGACCTTCAGTTGGCGCCACTCCGGCCCGTGCAGGGCCGGGTCAAACTTGCGGTGGCGGCGGTCGATGTGGAACAGGTCGAAGTTCTTGACGTTCAAGATAATCGGGACGATGCGCAGCCGCCGTGGGTCCGACGGCTGATCGCGCTGTTGCCGTCGCGCTTCGTGAAGCAGCAGGTAGTTGACGTGGAGCAGGAAGCTGCTCTTGGTCCCGCGGCCGGCCACGCCCGTGACGTTGAGGTGCCCGCCGTTCGCCCCCAGCAGATAATCGAGGTCTATCGCGCCGGCGCCGGCGAATCGCTCGCCGCCGTTGCGCACCAGCCCGATCGCCATCGGGTGTTCGATCTCGTCGGCGTTGTACGCCTTGCGCGCCTCGGGCTCGCCGCCCAGGTGCACCAGGCTCCCTTCCATCGGGGGCGCCAGCACCGACGGCTCGGTGCGGAGGATGCTGACGACGGCGTAGGTGACGCCGCGCGACTCGTAGGGCGGCTCGTAGGCCACGTCGCCGTCGCACCGGTCGTATTCCTCGGCGATGCGGGCCTGGCGGCTCTCGCGGTAGACCTCCTTGACCAGTCCGTAGAAACGGATCTCGCGGCCCGCGACGGTCGAGTCGGTGCGGACGATCTGCGTCTTTTCAACCAACACGTTGGGGGAGACCCAGAAGCAAAACTCCTCGCTGGTCGCCTCGTGCCGCGGGGGCGAGGCTACCTTCCCGATGATGCCGGATGGGAGCGTGGGCGCACCGTTGCTGCTGGCGTCGGCGATAGCAATCGCCCCATCAGCGGACAAGCGTGCATCGACGTTGGTGAGTCCACCCAAAATGATCTCGCCGTTACTCATGCTATCTCCGTCAGGTCAAACCGTTACAGTCCTGTCATTCGATAAAAGTGCGTCGCCAGCGCCGGGATCGAGCTGAACAGCGATCTGAGGCTTTGCTCCGCGCGCACGATCGGGTCCAGGGACACCGGCCCGCGCGCGTAGCTCGACCGGCGGCACCGCATTTCCAAGATGCAGCGGGAGAGGCTATCGACGTAGGCGAAGTCGTCGCCACGGATCGCGAAGCGCGCCCGGGGGATCTCCACGCGCACGATTCCCCAGTTGGGGAGTTCGCCGTCGGCGCCGTCCAGCTTCAGGTACCAGGACACGACCTCCAAATGCTTGCTCGGCAGGACAAAGGCGGGCGTTCGGTGCCCCGGCTGAAGTTCGTATAGGACGCGCCAGCCCTCGGCGTGGAGGTAGTCGGCGCGCTGCTGCTTGATGACGCCGATCACGTCGTACTGGCTCAAGCCGCAGCGGTGGAACCTGCCCACGCGGCCGTCGACGATCGTGGGCACCTCGCGGTCGTGTCCCCAGGCGACCTCCTCAAGGCAGGACATTTCATGCAGGACGCTGACGCGGGTCTGCTCGCGCATGCGTTCGAAGTCGAAGGTCATAGTGGGCCGGCCGTCCTCGTCATCGGGCGGGCGGGCCGCGATCAGCCTTAGGCCCTGTTCAAAAAGCGCGGCGGCAAACCCTTCGACCTCATTCCATGGGAAGGGATCGATTGTCATCGAGACCGCCCGCTCGACTATCGCGAACTCGCGCTTCAGCTCCCGCCCGTCCGCGCGGATGCAGACGCCGCCGAGTTCCGCCAACACTACCGGCACGGGATAACCGATGGGATCTCGAAGCCACGCAACCGCCTCGTGAACGTTGCTCCCGTCCACGAAGCGCCGCGGGACGTCATCCAGGTTCACGTCGGCGTCTCGGACATCGACGGCTTTCCACGTCGCCGCGTCATATTCGAGCCCGTGGTCGATACATGGCGATCCGGCCGCGTTATCGGCGTCGTCGGTCGTGGTGTCGCCGGGCACCTCCATGAGGGGCTGGTTCGGGTAGGCCCGCATCCGTCGGCCTTGGTAGTTTTGGAGAAACTGCAGGCTCAATTGAACTCCTTCCCTCCGCACCATCTTGCAGCAAGTCCCACTGACGTTACGCCACTTCCGTCAGGCCCAGGTCTCTCAGCCTGTAGCGGACCGCCTGGCGGCTCACAAGCAGATCGCCGGCGATATGGCCTTCGATGAACCGTGGCGTCTCGCCGAACCGATTTGTGTAGAACTGATAAAGGCCCCGACACACTGCCGCTGGCATCAGCAGTTCGGCCGCGAAGCGGTTGGCCTCGCGCTCGCGCACCGCCGTCAGGGCCTCATCTCCGGCGTTGCCGAGAAGGGCCCCCTCGATGACGGCTTCCGGCAAGTCGTCGGTCAGCGCGTCCGGCTCGTCGTCCAGCCATTCGGGCCGCATGTGCATGAGGAAATGGCCCAGTTCGTGAGCTGCCGAGAACCGACGGCGGGGCAGCGGGTCATCCTGGCGGACCAAGACGCATCCGCCGCCGGCCGTGACGAACAGGAGTCCTGCCAGCGGCGTCGGGTCGCTCAAAAAGTCGAGACGGTCCAATCCCCACTTCTGGAACTCTGCCGCGGCGGCGGCACGCGTGAGCTGCGGGACCTCGATTCGCGCCACCCCTTTGGCGGCGAGCATCCGCTCCAGTGGGACCGGTCCGACGATCGGGCGGCCATCCTTTTCGAGCGGCGACGTGTCCCGGTATGCGCCTGCCTCCTGGGCCTCGATGATCGCGGCCGCTACCGGCTCATATTCGTTCACCACACTCATGGCTTTGGACCTTTCCGATGGTTCGCCCCTCGCCGCTGTGACGGCCCGTTGGGTGGCGGCGCTTTGCCCGCCGCACGCGCGGCGGCCCTGGCCGCTGCCTGCCCGCGGCTCATCGACGCCAAGACGGCGACCTGCTGAAACTCCCGCCAGTACCGGGCGCTGGCCGCCACCGGCACCCTGACCGTCAGTTGCAGCACGTCGTCCATCCCGAGCTGCGTCGGCAACGGCGTGCGATCCTGCTGCAGCCGCCCGTTGGCCTG
>DATBFY010000687.1:0-6005 GCA_036558265.1 Tepidisphaeraceae bacterium
GACGTGACGCCGTTCGTGATCAAGCGCGGGGATCAGTTCAAGCCTCCCGCGCCGCCCAAGATCACGAGCAAGCAGTTTACGGACGATTTCGCGCGGTTGCAGGCGATCGGGGCGAGCGACAGCACCACGCGGACCGCGGACCAGACGCAAATTGCATTGTTCTGGGCGGATGGGGCGGGGACGGCGACGCCGCCCGGGCATTGGAACGTGATCGCCCAGGAGATCGGCGCCGCGCGGCACAACACGCTTGCGGAAAATGCGCGGATGCTGGCGATGCTGGACGCGGCGCTGGCGGACGCGGGGATCGCGGCGTGGGACGCGAAGTTCACCTACAACTACGTCCGGCCGGTGACGGCGATCCGCAACGCGGCCGACGACGGCAACCCGGCGACGCAGGCGGACCCGAACTGGACGCCGCTGATCGTCACGCCGCCGTTCCCGTCATACGTGTCGGGTCACAGCACGTTCAGCGCGGCGGCGGCAGCGGCGCTGGCGGGTTTCTTCGGGACGGACCGGATCACGTTCACGAGCACGAGCGACGCGATGCCGGGGGTGACGCGGACGTTCACCCGATTGTCGGACGCGGCGGCGGAGGCGGGAATCAGCCGGATTTACGGCGGGATCCACTGGGATTTCGACAACCAGGCGGGGTTGGCGCTAGGGAAGGCGCTCGGGCGGTATGTGGCGAAGCGTTTTGGCGGCGGTGGTGAACGACACGGGCACCCCGACGTGATCGAAACGCCGCGACCGTGCGCACCGGGGGTGTTCGCGCCGGGCAAGGGTGCGAAGCGCGAGGTGGAACACGCGTGGGATTGAACGTCTGCGGCGCGAATTGGTGGGTGAAGCCCACCCTACAAAAGTCAAGGTAAGGGCAGGGCCTCGGGCATCAGGTGCCAGTGGATGTCGGTTAGCGCGGTGCTGGACTGTTCGGCCACGATGCTCTCGATCTGCCGCCTGAGGTTCCGGAGCTGCTCGGTCAGGGCCTTGTCTTCCTCCTGGAGGTGGCTGAGGACGAGCAGGGAATTGCTCAGCTCGCCCAGGTCCATCTTGAGGTTTTCGACGCGCTTGTTGAGGCTATCGGCGCGCGCCTGGGCGATGCCGGCGTCCTGTTGCATCTGTTCGAGGATCATCTCGCGCGCCTTGACGCGCGCCTCTTCGCTTCGTTTCTGATAGCGCTCCTGCAGGACGTCTCGCCGTTTGGCAACCTCCTTGTACTGCGCGTGTTCGGTTCCGACCTTGGCCGCGAGGAGTGGTAACTCGGTTTCGACTTGCTGGAGTTGCTCCTGGTCGTTGCGCAAGAAGGGGGAGATCCTCTGCATGAGCTCCTGGGTCCCCAGGGGATCCTGACCATGATCCACCGCCGCCTTCGCGGCTTCGTGGAGCGCGCGGGCCTTCCCCGCGGCGAGCAGGGCCTCGATCTGCTCGGACACGAGCTTCGAGAGCTCCAATTCTTTAACGCTCATGCGACCGACCCCGCCCCCATCCACGTTCATCTTGACCTGCCTTTCGTGCATCTCGTTGCGGAGGTCCTTCAAGCGGGCCTCGACTTTAATGCGGACCGTGTTCAGCATCTGGGTGCGGTCCATCATCGCGTCCGTGCGGAGCGTGCGCTCGCCATTCAGGTAGGCGTTGCAGATCTCGGTCAGGATGACCTGGCGTTCCTTCGCGTCCTGCACGTCCATCAGGCTCAGCGCGATGAGGGAGGTGTTGGGGACGGCGGTGACGTGGAGGTGGTCGCGGAGCCAGGCGGCGCGCTCGCGCGGGTCGGCGTTGGTCTGGAACCACTGGGTCTTGCGGATCTCGGACTGGGGGTTGGCGAAGAGGTGGCGGAGGTGTTGCTCGCTGGCGATCGTGGCGACGTGCGTGTAGATGCGGCGCTGGAGCAGGGCGTCGGACGTGGCAGCGGGGGAGCCGGCGGGGGGCTCGACGATCAGCACGGCGGAGGTGGCGGGGATCGGTTCGTTTGCCTTGGCCGCGGCGGCCTGTTGGGCGAGGGTAAACGGCGCGATCAGGGATAAAGCGATTACCGCGAACAGACCGGGCAGGCGCGCAGCAGCGAATGGCCGCATGACGGGGCTCCTTTGAGCAGAGAGATGAGGGATTCCCACCCGGACGGCATGTAGTGTGACGGAAGAGCTAATTCACGTCAAGACGAGGATAGAGGATCAAGGATAGAAGATGGAGCGGCTGGTCTTTCCATCCTCCATCCTCCATCCTCGTTTTCGGCGTTACTTCTTCTGTTCCAGGCAATACACGTTCCCCGCCGTGTCGCCGAAGACGATGACGTTACTGGCGATGGCCGGGCCTGCGGTGACGCCTCGTCCGGCCGTGAACTCCCAGAGCTTGGCGCCGGTCTTCAAATCCAGCACGTAGAGCTTCTTGTCCTTGCTCGGGACGTAGACGCGGCCGGCGCTGATGACGGCGGTGGCGTCCACTTCGCCGCGGGTCTTGAAGGCCCAGGCGCGCTTGCCGGTCTTGACGTCGATGGCGTGGACGAGACGGTCGCGGCAGCCGAGGACGACGATGCCGTCGGCGACCGCGGGCGAGCTGTAGAACATCGCCTGCTGCTGGTCCACGTCATCGTACTTCCAGAGCTGCTTCTTGCCATCGGGCGTCCAGGCGAGCACGGCGCCTTCGCCGGTGGCGGCGATGATGCGATCCTCCAGCAGCGCAGGCGACCCGGGCGCCAGGCCCCCCAGCTCGACGGCGAAGCGCTCGGTGCCGTCCTTCAGATTGAGCGCGAGCAGCCGCGCGTCGCAGCCGGTGAAGAAGGCGGCGTCGTAACCGACGGCCGGGCAGGCGTTGATCCGATCGCCGCCCCTGCCTTCCCACACCTTGTGGCCGGTGTCGGCATCGACGGCGAAGACGTCGGCGTTGTCGTTGCCGAAGACGATCGTCTTTCCGTCGGGCGAGACGTTCGCCGACGAGTGGATGCTGCCCTGGCTGTCGAAGGTCCAGAGCTTTGTGCCCTTGTCGGCGGCGATGCAGTGGAGGAAGCCGTCGAGGTCGCCGAGGTAGATCTTGCCGTTGAGGACCAGCGGTGTGGTGGCGAAGCCGCCTTCGGTCTTGTAGGTCCAGCGGGCCTTGCCGTCGGCGAGATTGATGGCGTGGAGGGTGCCGGCCGAGTCGGCGACGTAGGCGGTGTCGCCGGCGATGGTGGGATTGTTCTCGATCGAGGCGCGTTTCTCGTCGTCCCCGGCCTTGTATTGCCAGCGGAGCTGGTAGGGCGGGGGCGCGATGGGGTCGGGGGCGACGCCGTGCAAGGGGCCGCCGCCCTGGAAGGCGGGAAGGGGGGCGGGGTCGGCGGCGCGGCCGACGGAGGGTCGGAGCAAGAGTGCGCCGGCCATGCACAGACACAGGGAAACGCTAACGAGCGTGGGTCGATTCACGGGGATCTCCGTCAGATCTAAGTAACGCGATTGTAGGCGATGCGTTGCGAAAGGGGCAGGATGAAAGCTCCCTGTGGGTCGCGGAGACATATTTCAGGGCGGGCAAGTATTCTCGTCCGCCCTGAAAACGAATTTCCGATCCAAAGGGATCTCTACCAGCGCGCCATTCCACCCGTCGACCCTCCTTGCCCCACCGCCGCCTCCCCCCCGATAATCGCCGGCGCGCACACCCATGTCCCCCCTCCGCCGCTACTGGCCCATCCTCGCCTGCCTCGCCGGCCTGCTCCTCATCCTCTTCGAGCTCCGCCAGGCCCATGGCCGCGTCACCGCCGACAACGCCTTCTGGCTCTTCCTCGCCGCCCTGATCATCACGCTCGCCCTGATCGACCTCTTCCAGAAACCCCCACCCTCTAACGACCACGACAACTCCGAACCGTAGGTTCCGCTGTGCGGAACCCCCCAGCCGCGGAGCGGCGAAAGAAAATAGCCCATGGCGTAAGCCATGGGAATTAATATCAACGACATATATAAAGCCCGGTAGGGGCGACAGAAGGCCCCATCGACCCGGAATGCGTCCCCGTCGGCGGTGGGGCGGACATTCCCTTGTCTGGCGCGCAACGGCAGATCATCCCGCTCCCCGCATTGCATCCGCCCGCGCCGCCCTCGGATCGATCCTCATCACCCGCCGCGGCCGATCGATCCACAACCACCCGGTCACGTCATCCCCCGGCAGCATCCCCGCCCAGTCAACATCCCTGTCCTCCGTCAGCCCCGCCGCAACGAAAAGCACGAACCGCCACGACTCCTGACGCCCGTCGCCCCATCCCATCCACACGCGCCCGCTCATCGCCATCCGCCCATCGACACTCTCGAACTGCTCAGGAATAAACCCATCACACCAAAGCCCCCGCCACTCCTCCGCGCTGTCCATCGATCTCGCGAGAAACGCGGTACTCGAGTCGAACCCCAAAGTCCCTGGCATCCACAGTCGCTCCCCTGAAAACGAGACATCGTCTGACAGTCTCGTCGTCAATCAAATGCCCGTCCCACCACGGCGCCGCCCCCAACGTCGCTTGCGGTTTCGCACCGTCGAATCACACCGCCCGCACATCCAAACACCGCGCTCTAAATTGAATCCGACCGCGCCGACCAGAACACCGCTTCCGCAATCCGATCGACGCCCACAACCTCGGATTGCCGCGCGCACCACGCCTCGACCCGCTCCGCATCCGCTTCCGACAATTCGCGAAAGAGCAGCACGTACGTCGCCCCCTCCCGCTTCCGCGCCACGCGCGCGACCATTTCACTCAACCCGTCGCCAAACGCCGCCCATCGCCGCCACGCCGCGTCGTCATCCGTAAATGTGACTCGTATTGTTTGATTCGCCATGGCGACCCATCACATAAGACCACTCAATGACCACCCGATTCTAGCGGCTGGGCTTGCCCAGCGCCTTCCCACGAAGCCGCTATGCGCCGCGACTTCCCCACAGTTCCATCAACGCGTCCCGCGCAACCTCTCCCAGTTCCCCCGCCCGCTCCCCGTCCGTCGGCCGCTCCGCCAGCCGCGTCAACTCCGCCCGGAACTGCTCCGCAACGCGCGCGGGCATTTTGCTGACCAGACGCACGATGCACCAATACTTCCAGATGTCGTCCGCCCCACGAAGCACGTCCCAGACCAGCGGCGCCACCTGCTCGGACAAGCTCGCGAGAAGATCCCCGATCGGACCCGCCACCGGCCAATTGCAATCCTGCAACCATTCGAGCAGCTCCGGCAGGACCGGCGCCACCGCCGGATACCCGAGCAACACCACCGCCCGCGCGCGCTCCAGGTCACGCTTATCCCGCGGCAGCAGTTCTCGCACGTCGATCGTCACAGCCTCGAAACCTCCGTCGGCGCACGACGTCAAACGTGTGCGCAGGTGAACTATACCACCCTCGCCATCTCCGCCGCACTGTTGGTCGGCTGCACGCGCAACCCAACCGCGGCAAATTACCCCGCGCGCCCCGCGACCGGCCCCGCCACGCGCGACACCACACGCCCCGTGACAACGCGCCCGACCCTGCAACCCATCGACCTCCATTACACCATCTACCTCGCCCGGCTCGACGTCCACACCACCATCACGCCCGACGGCCTCCTCCGCAGCGTCCAAATCCAGAACAAGAGCTTCGGGCCCAACGACATCGACCCGAAAAACCAGCGCGTCGAGGTTCGCCAGGGCCGGCTGAACCAGGACCAGATCCTCGAGCTGGCCCGCCTCTTCGCCACGTGGGATTCCCTCTCACAAACGCCCTACGGCGGCGTCGCGGACGGCGGACAGGTCTCGATCCGCTACGGCGACAAAACCGTATCCGGCCAAAGCCACGTCCCCGCCCAAGTCTCCGACGTGCATACCCGCATCGTCGAGCTCACCCGCAGCATGCCCATCGTTAACCCGTGAGATCAGGACCGCCACCCGCCCGCTTGACCGCTCCGCCCGGTTTCGCGAATCAACCGAGTCCAACCGCCCATTAGTTAGGCAGCGGTTCAGTCTGAAATGCCCCTCGCCCGATCCCTGGACCGACTCGCCAACCCGCCACGCGCCAAGCCCCCGACAGACCGCCAATTTCACAT
>DATBFY010000688.1:0-9643 GCA_036558265.1 Tepidisphaeraceae bacterium
TGGATTCGGGGATCAACTACAACGATCCGGCCTTGGGCGGGGGATTCGGGGCGGGGCACAAGGTGGTGGCTGGATATGACTTTGTCGATAACGACAGCAACCCGTTCGACAGCGACGGGCACGGGACGGCGGTGTCGAGCATCGCGGCGTCCACCGGGTACGTGTACGGCGGGGCGAAGTACCAGGGCGTTGCGCCCGGGGCGGACCTGATCGCGCTGCGTGTGGATACCGGGACGCTGGGCTGGGGAAAGGAGCAGCCGCACGTCGAGCAGGCGTTGCAATGGATCATCGCGCACCGGGACGAGTACAACATCGTCGCGGTGAACATGTCGTTCGGGACCGGGCACTACACGAGCCCGACCGACCTGTCGGACACGTCGCTGATCTGGGACGAGCTGGCGCAGCTCAACCAGATGGGGGTGATGCTGGTCGCGTCGAGCGGGAACGACGGCTTGCAGAACGGCGTGCCGGGGATCGAGTATCCGGGGATCGACCCGAACGTCTACGCGGTGGGGGCGGTGGATTCGAACGACGCGATCTGGGACGCTGGTAAGGCGCAGGCGACCGAGCGCAGCGCGGATATGGACCTGCTGGCGCCGGGCGTGAACGTGCCGATTGTCTATTGGAACCCCCTGGAGCAGACGCGGCAGATCTTCCCGGCGAGCGGGACGAGCTTCGCGGCGCCGTGGCTGGCGGGGATGGCGGCGCTCCTGAAGCAGGTCGATCCGACGATCACGACGGCGCAAATCATGTCGATCGTGGCCGACACGGGCCGACCGATTTTTGATGCGGCGACGAACCTGACCTGGCCGCGGATCAACATCAATGCGGCGATCGCGCGGGCGTACCAGATGTCGTCGGCGGGGGGCCAGGATGACGCGTTCGAGGCGAACGACGTCATGTCGGCGGCAAAGACGGTGAGCTTCTCGGGGGATACGGTCTCGGTCTCGGGCCTGAAGCTGCTGGCGAACGACACCGACTGGTTCCGCTTCACGCTGGGAGCGCAGGCGGACATCGACTGGTCGCTGACGACCAGCGGCTCGTTTGCGGGGCCCAGCGTGGACCTGGTGGACGGCAGCGGGACGGTGATCAAGCATCTGTCGGCCAATGACGAGATCCGCCTTGGCGCGGGGACGTATTACCTTCGCGTGAACGCGCAGGGGACGGGGCTGGCGGGGACGTACGGGTTCGACCTGGTGCAGGCGCAGGACGACGGGGCGGACAATCACTCGATCGCGACGGCGACGCCGATCCCGCTGGACGCGAGCGGGCAAGGCTCGGTGGCGGACATGGTGCTGCTGGGGGGCTCGGACGATTACTACAGCTTCACGATCGACTCGGCGCGGGACACGGAGCTGTCGATCGATTACGGCGGCTCGTCGGCGATGCCGGCGGGGCAGTTGCTGGACACCAACGACAATTTCGTCGCGTCGTTCAATGGCGACGGAACGCTGTCGAAGCAGTTATCGGCGGGACGGTACCTGATCCGCGTTTCGTCAGCGAACACCCTGGACGGGACGTACGGCGTCTCGGTGTCGGCGGCGAGCGTTATCGTGCCGGGGAGCAACGGGTCGAGCAACGGGATGGCGTACGACGCGTCGGGGCGGCTTCACCTGGCCTATTACGACGAGGCCGCGCGGAACCTGAAGTACGCCGAGCGGGATTCGGCGGGCGTGTGGGACAAGGTGGTGACGGTCGATCCGGGGTTGTACGCGGGACAGTTCGTGTCGCTGGCGCTGGATTCGCTCGGCCATGCTGGAATCGCGTATTACGATGCGAACAACGCGGATCTGAAGTACGCGCACTTCAACGGGTCGTCGTGGGACGTGGTGACGGTGGATGCGGCATTTACCACGGGGTACTACCCGTCGCTGCGGTACGACGCGAGCGATCGGCCGATCATCACGTACTACTACAAGACGGGGGCGGACCTCAAGTTCGCGTACCTGAACGCCGGCGCATGGGTGATCAGCACGATCGATTCGGCGGGCGACGTGGGGCGGTACTCGAGCCTGGCGCTAAACCCGGCGACCGGGCGGTGGGCGGTGGCGTACGAGGACACCGGCCACGGGTGGTTCAAGTACGCCGAACAAACCAGGAGCGGTTGGGCGGTCGCGGTGGCGGACAGCTCGACGAAGATCGGTGGGGGGTATATCTCGCTGGCGTTCAACCCCAAGACCAGCCGCCCGGCGATGAGTTATTACGACGCGTACAACGCGGATCTGAAGTACGCGCTCTTTAACGGCTCGCGGTGGACGACCCAGTCGCTGGCGACCAAGAGGACGGTGGGGCTGTACTCGACCCTGACGATCGAGGCCGACACGGGGGTGGCGGACATCCTGTACTACAACAAGGGGGCGGACATGGTCTGCCGGGCGCGGGGGTTCGGATCGACCTGGAGCCTGACGAGCGTGACGGACGACGGGGGTCGCTGGATCAGCCGGGCGAGTGATGCGCCGGGGGCGGAGACGCTGGCGTATGTCAGGGGGAGTGGGTTGGCGATTATCGATCTGTGAATACGAGGATGGACGATGGAAGATAGAGGATGGAGAAGATCACGGCCCGCCGGCACCTTCCATCGTCCATCCTCTATCCTCCATCGTATTCATCCGCGTCGCGCCTTCGTCGCAGATTAGGTCGATGTACGCGGGCAGCCGTGACTGACACATGTCGGCCACAGGCCATTTCTGCTGAAAACAGTGGGGTTGATGACAGACAGGCGGTCTAATTGCGGGGAAATGGCGGGGGCAGCGGTTTGCAGTTGAAGGGGCCCGCGGACACAATGGCCGTCCCTCGGTTGTTCGTGGAAGTTCGTCCCGGAAGGTCACGGGGGGGCGATCCGCCGGACGATATACACCTTGCGATGAGGATCACCATGCGAACGACGGCGCGGCGGCTGCTGTGGGCGGCTTTGATTCTGGCATCGGTGGGAACCTGGTCGGCGGGCCAGGACCGCCGACCCGCGGCTCCAACGGCCCCGGCAGCCCGCGCCGGTGACGAGCGACCCACCCCTATCCCGGGACTCACCGACAAGTTGGGACTGGATCAACAACAACAGAGGGCGAACGAGCTGCTCGGCCCGATGTTCGAAAGCCAGACGGCGGGGGTCTCGTTCCGTCCGCCGGCCAATTGCAAGCCGATCGTCAAGAGCGACCCCGACAACGTGGTCGAGTACGTCAACGAGGAGAAGCACTGGCTTTTGAAGGTGACCCGCGCCCGTCTGACGCGCGAGATGCCATTGCAGACCACCCGCGACAAGAACGGCGAGCGGATCGGCCTGCTCGATTACACGGTGCAGGACATTCTCAAGGAGCACCCGGCGGCGCAGGTGATGCGGCGGGACATCATCAACGTCGGGGAGAACGGGGTGGGGGTCATCGCGGTGCGGCTGAGCGTGGGCAACGAGCGGTTCCTGCGCCAGCAGGCGATCTTCCAGGCGGACGAGCAGTTGTATTACGTGTTCAATCTGACCACGCCGGCGGCCAAGGAAGGCAAGCCCGAGGACGACCCCGACGAGCGTCTGTCGGCCGAGACGTTCAAGGCGATGCTCGACACCATCCAGCTCCTGGACCGCTCGTGGATCAAGACGGATCAGGTCAACCGGCTCTACCGCACTCGGGCGCTGTTTGCGGACTGGGCGGACAAGGGCGGGCGGCGGATCCGCCAGGCGGTGGTGCCCGAGCAGTGGCTGCGGATCATCCGCGACGGCAAGGACATCGGGTACAGCTACGTGGCGGAAGAGGCGATCGAGGCCAAGGACGCCAAGACGACCGGGCGCGGTTTTGACGGCGTGCTGGTGAGCGTGCGGTCGCGGACGATTGCCGACGGGAACCAGATCGACGTCGGCTCGCAGATGTTCAGCTCGCTTGACCGCAAGCACGAGGACTGGGCGCACATCGTGAATACCGTGTTGCAGAAGGGCAAGCCCGCCGAGGAAAAACGGCAGACGCGGGAATTCGGCAATTCGGAGATCAAGATCCGGCGCGTGGTCGATAACGAGGCGGGCGGTGGAGCTGCCGGGGCCAAGGACCGCAACGCGAACGACGACCCCAGGAACCCGCGCATGCGCGAGGTCGAGACGTATGCGCTACGGGTCGAGCGGCTGGCGATGGGCCGGAACGCGAACAACCTGCCGGAGACGCACACGCCCTCGCCGTGGTACATCCCGCAGGCGATCGGGTCGATGATGCCGCGGCTGTTGCCGCTCAACCGCCCGGTGACCTACCTGTTCCAGAGTTACGTGAGCGACCAGCACGAGGTGATCCTGCGTTACGTGGACGTGGGATACGAGAAAGAGGTGAAGCTGGCGGGCCAGACGGTGCGGGCGATCCCGATCACCGACCGGATCCGCCTGGAGGGCTCGCCGACGATCCACTACATGAGCCCCGAGGGCAAGTACCTGGGCTCGGTGAGCGAGGCGGCCAGGATCGTGGTGCTGCCGAGCGACAAGGCGACGCTGGAGAAGATCTGGACCAATCCGGACCTGCGGAAGCAGGAAGAGATCGCGCGTCCGACAGGTACGTTGGGCACGGCACCGGGCGGGGGTCAATAGCAGGCATGAATCGCGCGCGAGCGTCATCCTGAGGGAGTTTCAAACGACCGAAGGATCTTGCCCGAGTGAACGATTGCTGCCCTTCGGGGCCAGATCCTTCAGGATGACGGCAATGCCGACGTTGCCCGTTATGTTGAGCCGTTGCTTCCGATCGACCGATAAGATGAGTATCGCATGATGCGCGCCACATACCGAATCCTGGTGCTCGCGATCCTCGTCGCCGCGGGGTCGGTGGGGTATTGGTACTATCACAACCCGTTCTCGCCGGCGGTGCAGATCCAGCGCCTGGAGGCCGAGAAGCGGCAGCTCCAGGACATCGTGCAGCGACTGACCGACGAGCGGCGGGTGGCGGAGATGATCGTCACGGATCAGAAGAGGACCGCCGACGGGCTGGGGGTGGAGACGACGCTCCTGTTCGTCGAGCAGGCGCGGGACGGCAGCCCGCTGCCGGCCAAGTCGTTCACGGTCAAGGGAGATGAGGTGTGGGTGGCGGGGCTGTCGATCCGGTTCGAGCAGGGATTTGTCGAAAAGGGCGATGCGCTGCGCGGGCGGGGGATCATGCTCTTCACGAAGATCTTCGGGCAGGATCAGACACCCGCCCAGGGGCTGGCGATCGACGAGCCCGGCAAGATCCCGGACGTGTATCGCGGCGACCCCGCGAAGGTCGCGCGGGTCACCGAGTTCGAGCGCGAGCTGTGGCAGAACTTCTGGCGGCTGGTGGATGACAAGGCCTACCGGGCCGAGAAGGGCGTGGCGACGGCCGGGGGCAAGGCGGTCTACTTCAAGGCCATGCCCGAGCGCCTGTACCACGTCACCCTGGACGTCAGCGGCAACCCGACGGTGGACTGGGAACCGGTCAAGCCGATCTACCGCGAAGCGATGAAAAAGGGCGTGGCGCAGGGGACGGCGCGGGACGTGCAGTAGCGCCGCGGCTTGGTCACTTCAGTGACCATGAGATTCTCCCTATAATCGAGTCATGGTCGTGACCGTCAATGGCGAGGCGCGCGAGGTGCCGCAGGGGGAGACGATCCGCGCGCTGATCGCGCGCTATAACCTCACGCCGGAGAAGGTGGCGATCGAGTTGAACCGGCGGCTCTTGCGCGGGGAGCGGTACGACGAAACGTCGTTGAAGGAGGGGGATCAGGTGGAAATCGTGACGTTCGTGGGGGGAGGGTGATGTCATGGCAAATGTGATGGATCAATTTCGCATCGGCGCGTTCGAGGTTCGCAATCGCCTGTTCGTCGGTACGGGCAAGTACGCGTCATACGACCTGATGCGGGATGCGCTGGATGCCAGCGGGTGCCAGGTGGTGACGGTGGCGGTCCGGCGGGAACGGCTGGTGGACAAGGAAGGACGGTCGCTGCTGGAGTTCCTGGACCTGGATCGCTACGTGATCCTGCCGAACACGGCCGGGTGTTTTTCGGCCGACGACGCGATCCGAGTGGCGATGCTGGGGCGGGATCTGCTCGAAAAGCAGGGCAACAAAGGCGCCGGGTGGGTGAAGCTGGAAGTCCTGGGCGACAAGAAGACGCTGCTGCCCGATCCGGTCGGCACGATCGAGGCGACGCGCGAACTGGTCAAGGAAGGGTTCACGGTACTGGCGTATACCAGCGACGACCCGCGGTCGGCCGTGCGGATCAAGGAGGCGGGAGCGGCGAGCGTGATGCCGGCCGGCTCGCCGATCGGCAGCGGGCAGGGCGTGCTCAATCCGCTGAACGTCTCGCTGTGCTTGGAGCTCTTGAAAGAAGGCGACCCGCATTATCCGGTAATCGTCGATGCCGGCGTCGGGACGGCAAGCGACGTGACAATCGCGATGGAGCTGGGGGCGGACGGGGTGCTGCTCAATACCGGCGTGGCGCACGCGAAAGACCCGGTGAAAATGGCCCGGGCGATGCGGCTGGCGCTGGAGTCAGGACGCCTGGCGTACCAGAGCGGGCGGATCCCCAAGAAGCGTTACGCGACGGCGAGCAGTCCGTTCGAGGGGGTGATCTCGTATATTCCGGGGGAGTGACAGAAGCATGGACAACGGAGCGCCCGCGCCAGCGCACCTGTCTTACGCGACGCGGGAGATGCAATCACGGGTTCTTTTCACACGCGACGCCGAGCGCGCCTCGGTCGTCATTCACCGTCCCGGGCGGAGAGCGAATGCTGCTGCCAAGTGTGTCGCGGAGCTGTTTGGTGAAACGTTCGTTTACATATTGGCGGTCGGCGCGTTCATTGCATGGGCGGCACCCGTGTGGTTACTCGCGCTGATTCCCGGGGCCGGTTCACTCTATGCGGTGACTTTTGCTCTCGCCTGGCTGTGGATGGCACGGCTTGATCGCCCAATCGTGATTGAGTTGACAGCGACGGAATTGAGCATCGCGAACCTCGACGAGGGCGCGCGGGCCAAACGCCTGAGCCGGGACGGGCTCTACGCGATCTATACAGTTTCTCATTCACCCCTGATTTGGATTCGGCGGCACGGGAAAGAAATGGAGGGGATTCTCGTCACGCCTGATCGGACTGAAGCCGAACGCATCGCTGAGTTTCTACGCAAGGCCGCGGGGCTGGTGGATCCGTTCCAATCGGCCGTCGCGGAGATGTACAAATGATGTCCTTCCGCAACCATCGTCTGGAGAATACGGCGCTCGGGGGAGCGACGGTGTGGCTGTTGACGGACATCGCCGAGGCGAAGGGGCGGCAGGAGGTAGTGTTGGCGGGCGCGCCCGAGCGGGTCGATCGGCTGCGCGAGTCGGCGATCGTGCAGAGCGCGGAATCGTCGAATCGGATCGAGGGCGTGGAGGTCGAGCCGGATCGGCTGGTGCCACTGGTGCTGGAGGGCGCGCGGCCGCGGAATCGATCGGAGGAAGAGGTGCAGGGGTATCGGCGGGCGCTGGATCTGATCCACAGCGAGGCCCGGCAGTTGCCGGTCACGCCGGAGGTGATCCTTCGCCTGCACGCGATCGCTCAAGAGGGCGCCGGGGACGCCGGGCAGTGGAAACAGCGGGATAACGAGATCGTGGAGTTTCCGAGCGAGGGGGGAGGCGGTCCGCCGCGCGTCCGATTCACGCCGACCTCGGCGCGCGAGACACCGGAGGCGATGGCGGAGTTGTGCCGCTGGTACGTGGATGCCGTGGATCAGCGAAGAGTCCCGCCGCTGGTGGCGATCGCGGCGCTCGCGCTGGATTTCCTGTGTGTTCACCCGTTCCGTGATGGGAACGGACGCGTGGCGCGCCTGTTGACGCTGCTGGCGCTCTATCATGCCGATTACGAGGTCGGACGATTCATCAGCCTGGAGCGACTGATCGAGGAGACGCGCGACGAGTATTACGAGAACCTTCGATTGAGCTCACAGGCCTGGCACGAAGGAAAGCACGACCTGGGGCCGTGGCTGAACTATTTCCTGGTGATCGTGCGGCGGGCGTACATCGAGTTGGGCGAAAAGGCGACCGAAACGGCTTGATGATCAACTGTTCTCGTACGCCTCGCGCTCGAAGAAATTGTCGTGGTAGGCGTCCTTGCCGCGGAGCTTGAGGATCAGCGAAGTCTGGAGATAGGCGGGGATAAAGAACGGGCCCCAGCGTTCGCACTGGCGGACGTGAATGCGTTCGTGGGCGCGAGTGCGGGTGTGGGCGTCGGGGTCGCGGGCGATGACGACGTGGCCCAGGGTCATCGCGCTGGCGCCGCCGGGCAGGGGGACGAGTCTGCGGAGGAAGAAGGATGCGAAGCCGCCGTAGACTTCGAGCACTCCATCGTGCCAGCGGGCCTTGCCGCCGGTCAGCAGGGTCGGGAAGGTGACGAGCAAACCCACGGCCGTGGTCGGTGAGGTCCAGAGATAAATCAGCGGCCTGAGCGGGTTCATCCGTAGTCGTTTCCCGACGTCGCAACATCCGGTTGGGACCGGGGGTGGATAAGGTGGTCCGACCTGGCGCAAGTCCGATAAGTAATTGGCGTTCAAACGACAGCCGGCTGATCTTATCCGCCCGGTCTGCCGCGGGCGCCGCGGCCCGCGAGGGGGCGCGTCATGTTCACTAACACGTTGTCAACACGCAGAGTCCGATAATCTTGCAGGTAAGCTTATACGGCGCAATAGTTTGCTTGATTTGCGCTGGAGTTATCCACAATGCGCCAAGCACCACCACCCCTATTACGATCTTGAGTCTTTTGATAATGAAGCAATGGCTGTACATTAGGCACCCCGCGAATTTGCCGCGCGGGCGGGCCGCATAAAGGAGCATCCGGAAGGAAAGGCGTAAGTCATGAAAGTGATCTGCAACCGAGGGGCACTCCTGGAGGCGCTGTCCGTGGCGGGGACGGTGGTGGCTTCCCGCACGCCCAAGCCCTCCCTCCAGTGCGTGAAGCTGTCGGCGCTGGAGAAGAGCCTGACGGTCGCCGCGACAGACCTGGAGGTGGCTATCCGATACCTCGACCACCAGGTGCAGATCGATGAGCCGGGCGAGGCACTGGTGCCGGCCGACAAGATGCGGGATATCGTCCGCGAGAGCGTGGACGACACGCTGTCGATCGAGATCGCCGGCGACAACGCGATCATCAAGGGGCAGGATTCGAATTTTAAGATCTTTACGCAGAACGTGGCGGAGTTTCCGCCGGTGCCGGATTTCGAGGGCGAGCCGCAGTTCCAGATCGCCGGCGGGCACCTCAAGCAGCTCATCGGCCAGACGTTGTTCGCGGCCGCCAAGGAAAGCTCGCGCTACGCGTTCAACGGGGTGCTGGTGAACGCCAAGGCGAAGAAGATCAACCTGGTGGCGACGGACGGCCGGCGCCTGGCGATGGCCAAGGGGGACCTCGTGAGCGACAACCTGGGCAAGGACGGCGCCAAGGCGATCGTGCCCGCCAAGGCGCTGACGCTGATCGACAAGCTGGTGGACGACCCGGAGGAGGCGGTCGGATTCCAGATCAAGGAGAACCAGATCCTGGTCCACACGTCCAGCGCGACGTTGACCAGCAGCCTGGTGGAGGGGCAGTTTCCGCCGTTCGAGGACGTGATCCCCAAGGATTGCGACAAGAAGATGACGGCGTCGACGGCGGACTTTCTGGCGAAGATCCGGCTGGCGTCGCTGCTCACGACCGAGGAGAGCAAGGGCGTG
>DATBFY010000689.1:0-6086 GCA_036558265.1 Tepidisphaeraceae bacterium
AATTCGTCTCCCGACAACCTCCCAGGGAGCCTGGGACGCTCCGGATCGTGATGAGCCACTATCCGGACCAGTTCCACCGAGCCAAACCCTTGGCGGCGGACTTTTTTCTCGCAGGACACACGCACGGGGGGCAGATCTGCCTGCCGGGGGGCATCCCGATCATCACCCATGACCGCATGCCCCGCCGTTACGCCAGTGGGATTCACCGGCTGGGCGAGACGTGGTACATCGTCTCCCGAGGAATGGGCTATGCCAGCCTGCCGCTGCGGGTCAACTGCCCGTCCGAGGTCGCGGAAGTGACCGTGGCCGCCGCTCGATGAACGCTACGCGCCGATGGCGAAGCGGCCGATGCCGGGTTGGGCGAGGCGGCGGTAGTCGTCCATCGACATGGTGACAGCCTCGTGGTGGTTACCGGCCTGGAAGGTGACCTTGCGCTGTCCGAGGAGCGATTCATCGGCGATGGTGGGGAGGCCGAAGAGGGCGCCGATCGGGGGTTCGGCGCCGACCTCGCAGCCGCGGAAGACCTCCTTGAGGGCGTCCTCGCTGGCCAGGCGCACGTAATCGGCGTCGAGGTTGTCGCGCAGGGCCTCGAGGTCGACGCGCCCGCAGGCGGGCACGGCGCAGAGGATCATCTGCCCGTCACACTCGATCAGGACGGGCTTGATCACCTGGTACCCCGAGACGTGCTCGGCCTCGGCCAGCGCCTGGGCCGTATATGCGACCGGGTGTTCGGTCACGTGATAGCGGACGTTGAACCGATCGAGGTAGGATTGCAGGTCCATGACGTGATCCTCCGGGGCAAGAGGTTTTCGCGGCGAGGCGCGACCCGCGCGGGAGCTGACGGCCGGATGCACATCCGTGTGTCCTGCGCGCGTCGCCGTCCTTTTATTCTAGTTTGAGCCCCGGGTTTGCGTCAGCAAAATTCCCCCTGTTTTTGCCGGTTTATGCATCCGCCGCGTGCGGTCGGCTGGCGTCGCGCCGCGGGTCGGAGCAGTGGTCCATCGCCTTGACGTTCCATCCCCCTGCTCAATAATCGCCCGATCTATGAAGCGACCGGCTGTCTTCTTCGACCGCGATAACACCCTCATCGTCAGTGATGGGTACCTGGGCGACCCGGCGAAGGTCGCGCTGGTCAACGGCGCGGCGGAGGCGATCGCGCAGGCGCGGCGACTCGGGTACGCGGTGGTGGTCTTCTCGAACCAGTCCGGGGTGGCGCGCGGGATGTTTTCGGAAGAGGACGTGCAGGCGGTGAACGCGCGGATGTCCGAGCTGCTGCTGGCGGAGAACGCCGGCGCCGTGATCGACCGCCACGAGTTCTGCCCATTTCATCCGGCGGGCACGATCGACGTGTACGCCCGCGAGAGCGACCGCCGCAAGCCCAAGCCGGGCATGATCTACTCCGCCACCGAGAAGCTGGCGCTGGACCTGGCCAGGAGCTGGGTGATAGGGGACGCGGGGCGTGACGTTGAGGCCGGGAAGGCCACCGGGTGCCGGACGATCCTGTTCACGGACGCGTCGTTGAGCAAATCGCCCGCCGCCGAGGATCGGCCCCGGGTCGAGCCCGATTTCACCGCGGGCACGCTGGCCGAAGCGGTGGCGTTCATCGAGCGGAATCCGGAACCACCTGCCGCCGTTGCGGCGCCGGCCGCGGTCGAGGCGAGCGCCTCGCCGGATACGGCGGTCGTCGCGGATGCGGCGGAGGTTGCGGCAGAGCCCGCACCACGGACATCCAATGCCGCGGCTGCGACCCCAGCAAGCCCAGCCGGAGAAGCGGGCTCGGCCAATGGTGCGGAATCCGGCGCGGCACCTGCCGCGCCGGGCAAGCGCGTGCCGAAGGTGGCGATCGGCTCGCGGTACGTTCCGCCCGAGGGGAAGACCCGCTCGTCCGACACGCTCCCGCCGCCGCGGTTTCGGGAGGACGCGGAGGAACGCCCGGCGGGCTTGAGAAGGCTTGGGCGCGGGGTGGAAGACGAGGAACTGCCGCCCGACCTGCCGGCCACGCCCTCGGAGCGCACCGAGGCTCTGCTCGAACAGATCTTCATGGAACTGCGCCGCCAGCACGAGCAGGGCGAGGCGGACTTCTCGGTTTCGAAGCTGTTGGCCGGCATCGTCCAGGTGCTGGCGCTGGCGACGCTCTTCCTGGCGTACCTGAAGAAGGCGGACGCGTCGTCGCTGCACACGTGCCTGGAGGTGGCGCTGGTGCTTCAGACGATGACGATCGCGCTGCTGATCATGAGCCGGCAGAAGTAGGGTCGGACACTACCGGTACTTCACCGCGCACCCGTACGACTTGGTTTCCGGGATGCTCACGGGCTTACCCGCGAGCAGTTCGTCCAGCGCGCGTTGGACGTAATTGATCTTGTCCGAGGTTTTCTTTCCATCCGGATCGTTATCGATCGCGCCGCGGTAGACCAGGTTGCCCTTGCGGTCGATCACGAACATGTGCGGGGTCGTCTTGGCGCCATAGGCCTGCCCGATCTGCGACGATGAGTCGTTCAGGATCGGATACGTGAGGCCGTTCTGCTTTGCCCAGTCGGCGTCGATCGGGTTGGTGGCCGATTTGGTCGTGTTCACGCCGATCCAGATGACGTCCTTGTACCGTGCGGCGAGGTCCTTCATCGTGTGGTCGTGAGCGTGCCGCTGGACGAAGGGACAGTCCGGGTTGATCCACTCGAGGACGACGATCTTGCCGGCGAAATCGGACAGGCTGACGGTCTTGCCCTGTTGATCCTGTGCCGTGAACGCCGGCGCGCGTTGGCCAAGGGACGCCTGATCGGCCTGGCTGTTAACTGTCCAGACCGCGATCAGGCCCAGTGCCACGAGAGTCATGAAGAGCTTTCGCATGGGGGTACTCCTTTGGTTCCTTCCGACGACGTTCACTCCCGCGATCCTCTCCAAGGGTCAACGCAATCCGATGCGCCCGCTCACACAATGTGAGGCGGATCACCCACCGGACTGCAAGGGGATACTCAGTCGCACGCCCCGGCGTTGACCGTTTTCAGCCTCGTAGGTGATCAACAATCCCAGCGCCGCTCCGGGTTTTTTCTCGCCGCCAAGGGGTCTTAACACGGGCTTGATGGTGGTCGTGGTATCGGCGTGCGACACGTCGAGCGACACCACGTCGACGCCTTCGGGGGGCACCGGAAACACCTTCACGTCCTTTACCGGCGCGTTCCACCTCACCTTCAGATCGTTCACCGGTCCGTCCACCGTCAGTGGGACGGTGCGGTCCTTTACCCGAAGCGGAAGTCGTGGGTGCCACTTTGCGAACAGCGACGAGTTCGCATTCTCGTTCTGGTCGCCGGTCTCCACGGTCAACTCGAGGACAGCCTTGCCCGGAATACAGACGTCCTTGCAGTTCAACCAGGAGACCTGTGCGGTCAACTGGATCGGCTTTCCCCTGGGCCAGTCCGGCGGCACGTTCACGCGTGCGATGAGCATCACCTCGTCCGTGTAGCCGTATCCCTTAATATCGCCGGGCTGGGTAAATTCTTCCGGGAGGGGATAGCGCATGGACTCAACGGCCACACCGGGCGGGGCGGTGATTGTGGCGCGGGTGGGGGAGCCGGAATCTCCCGGATTTTCCCAATAAATGTGCCAATCGGGATCAATTTGCAGAAAAATGCCGACATCGAACACGTCGCCGGGCTTGACGGTCTTGACGTCGGCGAGAAACGAGGCATGCACGTGCTGCCGAGCGTCGGCGGCGTGGGCCGGGGCCGCTAAAGTGACCAGGGCGGCGCAGACGACGCAAAGAAGGGAGGCGGATCTCATGAGTACTCCAGATCTTGCGGTACGACACGCGGTAGGCACACTGGATATCGGACGCGGCCGCCAGTACAATTTCAAGCAGCAGTCGCTTCGGGCGTCTCTGAACTCTCACGCTTCTCGCGGGGCAGCTCCCGGCAGAAATTCTCGGAGTCAGATCGACGCGGGCAATAGCGTAAGTTGCAACGGATGAGGTTTATGTCCACGACTCCGTCAACTTCGACTCCCGGGGGTACGCTGGGCGCCGGCGCGGGCCTTTGCCTGTCGCCCGCGCTCTCCGCCAACGTCCTGGTCCTCAACAAGTTCTACCAGGCCATCCGGGTGGTCAACGTCCGCCGCGCCTTCACCCTGCTCTGCAAGGAGCTCGCCGAGGTCGTCCATATCGACACCGACGAGAAGGGTCACAGCCGCTGGCAGAACTTCAACTTCGAGTCCTGGCAGGAGGTCTCGGCGCTCAAGGCCGAGTTCGAGCCCGACGGGTTCGACTGGATCCACACGGTTCGGTTCCAGATCGCGGTGCCGAAGATCATCCGGCTGCTGGTGTACGAGAAGCTCCCGCGGCAGGACGTGAAGTTCAACCGCCGGAACATCTACGCGCGGGATTCCAACCGCTGCCAGTACTGCGGGCGGAAGTTCCCGACGACCGAGCTGTCGCTCGACCACGTGAAGCCCAAGAGCCAGGGCGGGCGCAGCTCGTGGGACAACATCGTCTGCTGCTGCCTGAAGTGCAACGTGAAAAAGGGCGGCCGCACGCCCGAGCAGGCGCACATGCACCTGATCACCAAGCCCGTGAAGCCCAAGCGCAGCCCGGTGATCAACATCCGCCTGGCGGACGAGCGTTACGCGTCGTGGAAGCAGTTTTTGGATAACGCGTACTGGACGGTCGAGCTGAAGTAACGCGAAGCAAAGTACGATGTCATTGACCGCCCGCGGCCTTGTGCCGCGGGCTTTTCTTTGGATTGGAAAGGGGACGAGAATGCATCAATCGTTCAGGATCCGTCCGACGAGCTCCACCCGCCCCAGGGCGTCTTCGAGGATCTGTTTCTGCCGCGGCGTCCACCAGCGGGGCCACTTCTCGTCCATGCCGGCGACGATGCCGAAGCGCGAGCGGATCGTGCGGCGCAGCTCGTCGATGCCCTGGCCGGTCGTGCCGACGGTGCGCACGCCGCCCACGCGGGCGATGTCCCAGGCGGGCGCCGGGGTGTCGGTCTTGTTGACCACGCGCAGGGCGTCGGGCCAGGCTTCGAGGACGTCGGCCTGCTCGCCCTCGAGGGGGCGTGTGGCGTCGAGGACGACCACGACCAGATCGGCGGCCTGGATCTGCTCGCCGCTGCGGGCGATGGCCTCGGCCTCGATCGCGTCGGTGGTCTGGCGGATGCCGGGGGTATCGACGAGGAGTACGGCCAGGCCGTCGAGGTTGGCGATCTCGCCGACCCAGTCGCGGGTGGTGCCGGGGAGGTCCGCGGTGATGACGCGCTGCTGGGCGAACAGGCGGTTGGCGAGCGTAGACTTGCCCACGTTGGGCGCCCCGATGATCGCGACGCGCGGCGCGTGCAGGAGCCAGTAGAGGCTCTTGTCCTCCAGGATGGCGTGGAGCTCGCCCTTGACCGCCTCGGCCTTGGTCATCCAGCGGGCCAGGTGAGTCTCCTCGCCGGGCCCCGGGATCGCGCGCCGGACGAGCGGCTCCCAGGCGCGGGCCTGGTGGAGCAGGACGCGCACGCCCAGCTCGGTCCGGGCCAGCGGGAGGTGGGCGTTCACTTCCCGTTCCAGGAGGGAGTTTCCCTCGACCGCGTCGAGCGGCACGGGTTGGTCGGGCGCGCCGGGTTCGATCACCTCAAATCCTTTCTTCTTCGCAAGGTCAAGGACGGATTGGACCACCCATCGGCCGCCGTGCAAGCTGATGTCGGCGGATTCTTGATCGGGAAGGAGGACGACGACCGGGTCATCGAGGACGGCGCCGTCGGCGCCCGTCAGTTGTCCATGGACGCAGCGCGCGGGCGGCGTGGGTTTGGAAAAGTGGGAGCGAAGGAAGTCGGGCACGGCCGGGCCGACCAGGCGCACGACGGCGATCGCGGCGATGCCGGGAGGGGTGAGGAGATAAGCGCGGTTCGTGGGCGTCCTTCCACGCGTTCGAGCTGCAGGCTCAGGTGCCGTGTTTAATGTGGTGGTTCGCATACGCCAGCGCGGCGCCGTAGAGGGTCAGGTCGGGTGAGATCGCGTGGACGAGTTCCCAGCCGTCGAACAGTTTTGTGGCGTCGCCGCCGGTGGCGATCAGCTCGGGCCAGGAGCCCAATTCGGTGGCGTAGTTCTCGACCACT
>DATBFY010000690.1:0-21774 GCA_036558265.1 Tepidisphaeraceae bacterium
GCGTCATGGTCTGCGATACCAGCAGTCCGCCAACCACCGCTAGTCCGAGCGGCCGGCGCGCCTCGGCGCCAGCACCCCACCCGAGCGCGATCGGCAGCGTGCCGACCAGAGCCGCCATGGTCGTCATCATGATCGGCCGGAAGCGCAGGAGGCACGCCTGGAAGATCGACTCCTGCGTCGACAGCCCACGTTCGCGTTCGAGCTGCAGGGCGAAATCGATCATCATGATCGCGTTCTTCTTGACGATGCCGATGAGCAGGATGATGCCGATCAGGCTGACCACGCCCAGCTCTTCGCCGCAGAGCAGCAGCGCCAGGATCGCACCCACGCCCGCCGACGGAAGCGTGGAGAGGATCGTGATCGGGTGGATGTAGCTCTCGTAAAGGACGCCCAGCACGATGTAGACCGTCACCAGTGCCGCCAGGATCAGGAGGGGCTCGTTCGTGAGCGATGCCTCGAACGCCCGTGCCGTGCCCTGGAACTGCGCGGCGATGCTCTGCGGCATCCCGACCTGCTGCCGCGCCGCGTCGATCGCCTTCACCGCCTCTCCGAGCGACACGCCCGGCGCGAGGTTGAACGACACCGTGACGACCGGGAACTGCCCCTGGCGGTTGATCGCCAGCGGCGCGTTGCTCTCCTCCACCCGCGTGAACGCGCTCATCGGCACCGTGCCGCCGTTGGGCGTGCGAATGTAGATGTTCGACAAGTCGCTGGGGTGATCGCGAAACTCGGGACGGACCTCCAGGATCACGTGATACTGGTTGAGCTGCGTGAACATCGTGGACGCCTGCCGCTGGCCGAAGGCGTCGTACAGCGCGTCGTCGATCATCTGCAGCGTGATGCCCAGGCGCGAGGCGGTGTCGCGGTTGATCACGAGCTTGACCTGCAGGCCGGCGTCCTGCCGGTCGGCTGCGACGTCGCGCAGCTCCGGCAGCGCCCTCAGCTTTTCCAGGAAACGGTCGGACCAGACGCCCAATTCGCGGGCGTCGGGCGTCTCCAGGCTGTACTGGTATTGTGTGCGAGCGACGCGGTCCTCGACGGTGAGGTCCTGCACTGGCTGCATGAACAGCGTCATCCCCTCGACGTTTGCCAGGTTCGGTTGAAGCCGCCGGATCACGTCGCTTGCGGAGATCTTGCGCTCCTCGAGAGGCTTTAAGTTGATCTGGATGCGACCGCTGTTGGGCGTGGCGTTGGTGCCGTCCACGCCGATGAAAGACGAAAGGCTTTCGACGGCAGGGTCCTTGAGGATCACGTCCGCCAGCGCCTGCTGGCGCTGCGACATGGCGTCAAACGAGATGCTCTGGGGCGCCTCCGACACGCCGATGATCACCCCCGTATCCTGCACCGGGAAGAATCCCTTGGGCACGTAGACGTAGAGCAGGATCGTCGCGACCAGCGTCGCGATCGCGACCAGCAGCGTCGTGTACTGGTGCCGCAGCACGACGCGCAGTGACCGCTCGTAATAGTGGATCACGCCCTGCCACGCCCGCTCGGACACCCGGTAAAGCCACCCCTGTTCCGACTCTGGTTTATGGCGCAGCAGCCGCGCGCACATCATCGGCGTGAGCGTCAGCGAAACGACCGCCGACATCACGATCGTCAGGCTCAGCGTCACCGCGAACTCGCGGAATAATCGCCCGACGATGTCCCCCATGAACAGCAGCGGGATCAGCACCGCGATCAGCGAGACCGTCAGCGACAGGATGGTGAAGCCGATTTGCCCCGCGCCTTTGAGCGCGGCTTCCAGCGGTTTGTCCCCCTCCTCGATGTAGCGCGCAATGTTCTCGATCATCACGATTGCGTCGTCCACGACAAAGCCCGTCGAGATGGTCAAGGCCATCAGCGTCAGGTTGTTCAGGCTGTACCCCAGCAGGTACATGAAGCCGAACGTGCCGATCAGCGACAGGGGCACCGCCACCGACGGGATCACCGTCGCCGCCAGGTTGCGCAGGAACAGGAAGATCACCAGCACGACCAGCACGACCGTGAGGATCAGCTCGAACTGCACGTCCGACACACTGGCGCGGATCGTCACCGTGCGGTCGGTCAGGATCTCAACGTTCACCGCCGACGGCAGCGAGGTCTTGAGCTGCGGCAACAGCCGTTTGATGCGATCCACCACCTCGATGATGTTCGCCCCAGGCTGGCGCTGGATGTTCACGATCACCGCCGGGGTCTTGTTCATCCAGGCGGCCTGGCGGATGTTCTCCGACCCGTCCACCACCGTCGCCACGTCGCTCAGCTTCACCGGCGCGCCGTTGCGATAGGCGACGATCAGCGGGCGGTACTGGTCGCTCGACATGAGCTGATCGTTGGCGGAGATCGTGTACGCCAGGCGCGGACCGTCGAAGTTCCCCTTGGCCTGGTTCACGTTCGCCGCCGCGATCGCCGTGCGCAGGTCGTCGAGGTTGAGCCCAAGAGACGACAGCGCCGCCGGGTTGGCCTGCACGCGCACCGCCGGCTTCTGTCCGCCGCTGATGCTCACCAGGCCCACCCCCGGGAGCTGGCTGATCTTCTGCGCCAGGCGCGTGTCGGCGAGGTCCTCCACCTTGTTCAGCGGCAGCGTCGTGCTGGTCAGCGCGAGCGTCAGGATCGGCGTGTCCGCGGGGTTGGTCTTGCTGTAGATCGGCGGGTTGGGCAGGTCCCGCGGCAGGAACGACCCCGCCCCGTTGATCGACGCCTGCACCTCCTGCTCCGCGATGTCGATGTTCAGATCCAGGCTGAACTGCAGCGTGATGACCGAGCTTCCCTGCGAGCTGGTCGAGGTCATCTGGTTCAGCCCGGGCACTTGGCCGAACTGCCGCTCCAGGGGCGCCGTCACCGACGACGCCATCACCTCCGGCCCCGCGCCCGGATAGAACGTCAGCACCTGGATCGTCGGATAATCGACCTGCGGCAGCGCCGACACCGGAAGCTGCCGGTACGCGACCAGGCCTGCAAGGATGATCGCGACCATGAGCAGGACGGTCGCGACCGGCCGCATGATGAACGGTCGCGAGAGGGTCATTGCGCTCCGCCTCCACCGCCGCGGCGCTGACCACCACCGCCGCTGCCACCGCCCTGACCGGGCCCACGGTTCTGCCCCTGGCCGCGATACTGCCCCTGGCGGTTGCCCCCACCAGGGCGCGTGGTCGCCCCGGGACGCGTCGTTCCACCCGGCTGAGTCGTCGCGTTGCGGGAGCGCACCGTCACCTTCGCGCCGGGCTGGAGCTTATCCACGCCGTCGGTCACGACCACCTCGCCCGGTTGCAGGCCGCTCTCGATCACCATGAGGTCCCCCTCGCTGGGTCCGGTGACAACGTTGCGCACCTCGACCGTCTCGTCCGCCTTGACCACGTACACGTAGGGCTGATCGTTCGGCCCGCGCTGCACGGCAGCCACGGGCGCCAGGATCGCGCCGCGCCGCGTGTCCACCAGGAGGCGCGCGTTGACGAACTGATTTGGGAACAGCGAGTTGTCCGTGTTCGGAAAGCTCGCCTTCAGGCGGATCGTGCCGGAGTTGGGATCGACCTGGTTGTCGATCGCCGACAGCGTGCCCGTCGCCAGGCGCTCGCGGATGTCGCGGTCGAAGGCATCGACTTCCAGCCCCGACCCGGCCGCGGACATACGCCGCATGATCTGCGGGATCGTGTCCTGTGACAGGGTGAAGACCACCGAGATCGGCTGGAGCTGCGTGATCACCGCCAGTCCGCCCGCGTCGTTGGCGTGGATGATGTTTCCCTGGTCGACCAGCCGCAGTCCGATGCGGCCGCTGATCGGCGCCGTCACCTTGCTGTAGGTGAGCTGGAGCTGGGCGTTGTCGATCTGTCCCTGGTCGATTTTCGTGGCTGCCTCAAACTGGTCGACCGTCGCCTGCTGGGTGTCCAGGGTCTGCTTGGGGATCGCGTCCGCGGCCTGCTTGTACCGCTCCAGCTCGACCTTTGCGTTCTCGAGCGCCGCCCTGTCCTTGGCGAGTTGTCCCTGGGCCTGGGCGAGCTGTACCTGGAACGGTCGAGGATCGATCTGCACGAGCAGCTCGCCCTGCTTGATGATCTGCCCCTCCACGAAGTTCACCTGGTCAATTTGTCCGTCCACGCGCGAGCGTACGGTCACCGTGTTCAACGGCGTGACAGTACCCAGCCCGGTCAGGTAGATTGGCAGATCTCCCTGACGCGCCGGTACGGCAACGACGGGCATGGCGCGGTTGCCCCCGCCGAACCCACCGCGTCCAAATCCGCCGCCACCGCGCCGTCCGCCGGGCCCCCCCGCCGCACCCGCTTCGGTCGAGTCGGTCGCATGAGTGTGCCGGTAGAGCAGGAACGCGCCCCCGCCCAACACGCCGATGATGATCACCCACACCCACCAGTGTGATCGGGCCCGCGGCTCGGGGTGCTCGGTATACGGCAGCACCGGCCGCAGCGGCTGCGGATGCGTCGCCGGATACGGCTCAGGAGGAGCCGCGGCGGGATGCGCCGCGGGCGGTGCCGCAGGCCGTCGGGACTGGGGTGTGATGTCAGGGGGCATAGGAGACGCTTTCGGAAACCCGGCGACGGATCGCTGCTCGGCGGGTTGCGACGGACGCACGGCCAACTTCACCTGAGATGGTAGGCCGTCGGAATTCGAGACCTCGGCGCGCATGGCCGACTTCTACCGTATCGGCAAGGTTTAACGCGACTGCGTATCGGCGGGAAGGGCCCTATGCCGATCGGCATAGCCGAGTTGCCGACGCGCTCAGCGTGCCAGCCGGATGATCCCCCGCCGCAACCCGATCGTCACCGCGTGGGTACGGTCCGATGCCCCCAGCTTCTCCAGGATGTTCTGCACGTGCATCTTGATCGTCCCGTCCGCCGTGCCCAGCCGCGCCGCCACCTCTTTGTTCGTCAGGCCCTCCGCGACCAGCGACAGCACCTCCACCTCGCGCGGTGTCAGCGCCGCGTGAGGCGGAAAGCCCTCCGACATCCGCTGCACGACCTCGGGCGGCACCAGCCGTTGACCGCTCGCCACCGTGCGGATCGCCCGCACCACCTCGGTGTGAACCATCTCCTTGAGCAGGTATCCGCGCACGCCCGCGTCGAGCGCCCGGAAGATCTCCTGGTCGCCGTCATAGCTCGTGAGCGCGATGACCTTCGCGTCGGGATACTCGGCGCGGATGCGCCGAACCGCCTCGATGCCGTCAACGCGCGGCATGCGCAGGTCCATGAGCGTCACGTCCGGCCGGTGCTGGCGGAACAACTCGACGGCGCGTAACCCGTCGTCGGCCTCCGCCACCAACCGGATGTCGGATTCGTTCTCCAGGATCGACGCGATCCCCTTGCGGACCAGTGGGTGGTCGTCGGCGCACAGGACGGTGATCAGCGATGGGTCGGGTTGCGTGCTCATGGGGTTTGCTGGGCGGTCGCGTGCCGGTTCGCGGATCGTACCGGGAGGGGGAGGGAAACGCGCACCAGGGTCCCACGTCCCGGCGCGCTCTGGAGAGTCAGCGTCGCGCCGATCTGGGCGGCCCGCTCGCGCATCCCGATCAGACCCCAGTGACCGTTGTCCGCGGTGCCCGACTCGGGAGTCGAGGCGGTGGCGTGAGCATCGAAGCCGCTGCCATCGTCCCTGATCGATAGTCGCATCTGGTCCTCGGCGTCGTCCAGCGTCACCTCGATCGACCGCGGCCGGGCGTGGCGCACCGCGTTGGTGACCGCCTCCTGCGCGATCCGCACCAGGTTGTACTGCACTTCCGGCTCGGGCGCCTGGCGCGGCGGCCGCAGGTCGAGCTTAAGGCGGATCCGCGTCGTCTCGGTCAGCTGGGTCGCCGCGCGGGTGATGGCGCCGACGAGATCGTCCGCGCCGGCCCCATCAGGCCGTTGCCCGCCCGCGGGCGCGTCGCGCAGTCCCGCGACCGACCGCCGCGCCTCCCGCATGCACGTTCCGGCGTCGCGGATGATCTCGTGCAGCGATTCGCGCTCGTCCGATCCCGACGGCAGGCGCGCCGACAAGGCCTGCATTTCCATCGTCACCCCCGAGAACCCCTGCAGGAGCGTGTCGTGCAGCTCCCGGGCGATCCGGCCCCGCTCGACGAGGATCGTGTCCAGCCGCTCGCGCATCCGGCGCACCCGCGCGCGGTACGCCATCGCGCTGATCCCGAGCAGCGCCAGCAGGCAGGCCGGGATGAACCACGGCCGCTGGTAGTAATGCGCGGGCACTGTGAACGCGACGGGCGTGCTGGTCTCACCCACGGTTCCGTCGGCATTGGTCGCCATCACCTGGAAGCGGTACGAGCCGGGAGGCAGGTTCGTGTAAAACGCCTCGCGCCGATTCGCGGCGTCCACCCAGTCGGGGTCGAAGCCGTCGAGCTTATAGCGGAACGTGATCCGACTCGGCGCGACGAGGCTCAGGCCGGTGTAGCGGAATTCGAAGTTATGCGGTCCGGCGGAGAGGCGCTGGAGGTCGTCCGCCGACTCGTTCTTTCCGTCAACGATCGTCGTCTCGACGACCGCGTTGGGCGCCGAAAGCTTCGGACGCGACCGCGCCGGGTCCACGACGATCACCCCGCGCACGGTCGCGAACCACAACCGCCCGTCGGGCGTCCGGCACGCCACCGGTTGCACCTGCGGCTTGCACTCGATCGTCCGCTGCGCGTCCGTCGGGCTGAACGGCGCGCTCACCAGTGCCCTGAGTTGACCGCCGGCGAACCGGATCAACTCGGTCCGCGGCACCGAGAAGATCCCCTTGCTGCACGCCATCCACAGGCGGTCCTGGTCGTCGGCCACGATGCCGTAGACGTCGTCGTCAAAGAGGCCGTCGCGCACGGTGTAGCGGGTGAGACGCCCGGTCCCGTCCAACAGGAGCAGGCCGCCTCCCAGCGTGCCGATCCAGGTGTTCTGGTCCGCGTCACGATAGAACGCCACGACGTCATTGGGGGGCAGCGCATCGCCCGATCCCGGACCGTAGGGTTGCAGCCGGCCGTCGACGCAGGTGAACAATCCCGCGCCGCCGCCGACCGCGGCCAGGAGCCGTCCGTCGGGCAACCCGGTCATCGCCAGGATCGGTTGGCGCAGGGGTCCCGCGGCGCTGGTCGCCTCCACGGCGCGGCCGTCGCGCAGTTCCACCAGCCCGGCCGACGTGCCAATCCAGAGTGCCCCGCCCCGGTCCCGATAAAGGCAGCGCACGTCCGCGGACGGCAAGCCCTGACCGAGGCCGACCGTCTGCTCGACGCGGTCGTGCCGCACCAGTGCGGCGCCGGCGCTGGTCCCGACCCACAACTCGCCGGCCGCGCCTTCCGACAGCGCCCGCACGGTGTCGCTCGGCAGACCCTGCGCCTTGGTTAACCGGTTGAACCGGCGGCCATCGAAGCGCGCCAGTCCCGCATCCAGCGTGCCCACCCAGGTGCCCTCGGGCGCGCTCGCCGCAAGCACGGGTCCGGTGTTGTTGCTCGGCAGGCCCTCGCTGGCCGTGAACGGCACGGTCCTGCGGTCAAGGAACTGGTTGAGCCCGTGCTTCGTGCCCACCCACAGCGTCCCCTCGCGGTCCTCGATTAGCGCGTAGACCGTGCTCTGCGAAAGTCCATCTCGCGATCGGAAGCTCTCGACCTCGCCATCGCGGATACGGGCAAAACCATCGCGCGTGCCCGCCCAGATCGACCCGCCGTCGCGGCCAGCTGCCACGCACAGGACGCGATCGTCCGGCAGGCCGTTCACCGTGGTGAAGCGGCGGACGTCGCCGCCGTGGATGGCGATCAGCCCCGCGCCTGACGCGATCCAGACGGCCCCGTCCGCCAGACAAGTCAGGTCGTTGACGGTCGATCCGGGCTGGCTCGCGATCTCCTTGCGAGAAAAATGCGTGCCGTCCGGACTGACGAAGAGCCCGCCGTCTCCGCCAACCCAGAGGGTGTGATCACCCGACTGGCCGATGGCGCGGATCGCGGTCGCCGGAACGCCGTCGGTGATTGTCGCAAACCGCTCGCCGCGCAACACGGCCAGGCCCGACGCGGTCCCCACCCACAACGTTCCGGTCGAGTCAAAAAACAGACGATGGACGGTGTCGGTCGGCAGGCCATCCTGCCGCGTGTATTGTTTCGCGTCGCCGTCGCCAAGTCGAAACACGCCCGAGCCCTCGGTCGCCGCCCACAGGGCGTGCCGCGAGTCTTCTGTCACGTCTGAAATCCAGCACCCTTCCAGTGAGACCCCACCGCTACGGGCCGCCTCCCGAATCGACACGAAGCGCACCCCATCGAATCGGACCAGCCCCGTCTGGGTGCCCAGCCACAGGTAACCGTCGCTCGTCTGCCCGACGGCATAAATCGTCGCCCGCGGCAATCCCTGTTGCACCTGCCAGATCCGGTGCAATGCCTGCGTGAGCGAGCGGCCCGAGTCCAGCGCGGTGGCGACGGGCGCGGCGGCAGTAAGTAGGAGCAGCGCGATCGCCGCCATCCTGGAAAGCCTGTCTGCGTGTCGCATCTCGATCCGACCGGTGACCACGATGTGCGGCATTCTACCGGCGCGCTACCCGCCCCGCAGCAACTCGTCGTAACTCTGCTCCAGCAGCTCGACCAGCCGCCGGGCCATCGCCTCCGCCCCCCGCGCCGGACCATCGATCGCCGGGTCGAACACCACCGGCGGCAGCCCGCACCGCCCCAGGTGATACCGCATCAGCAGCCGGCTTAGGATCCCGTTGAACCCCGGGACCAATGGGTCGGTGAGTAGCCTCACATGCGTCTGCGCGATCTCCTGGAGCGCGGCGGGGAGGCGCAGTTGGGGGGAGTTGACCCGCCGAACCACCTCTTCAACCCGCGCCAACCGGGGCTGATCCAGTCCCGTCATGGAGAGTCCCGCGCTGACCCCCACGTACCACCTGACGACCCCGTCGGCGACGAGCGGGAGGTTTGCATGCAGGTCGTTCTCGACCCGATGCAGGATGGCCGCGTGGTTCCGCAGACGCTGCGCCTGCCGCGAGCGGAGCGCCGGGCGCTCGCCGGCGGCCGGCGGGGCCAGTGCCTCGCGCACCTCTTGTGCGCCCACGTCCAGGCCTTCCATGCGAAAACTGACCCAGGTTGCCCGGACGTAGTATTCGTCCGGCAGGGGGGGCAAATCGTCGCTGCGTTTGCGTTCGATCCGGCGGAGAAAGGCGGACCAGTCCTGCGGGGAAAGCGAACGCCCCCCGTTGTTCCCGCCGCGCCCGTGATGCGGGCTTGCGGCGGAACCAACGGGGGGCATCAGACCTTGACGGCGGCGGCGTGAGGGCATGGTGCGTCCTGCGAGGCTTGTGGACGGTCCCTTTGCCCAACACGGTCGCGCTGTCTCAGGCGTGCGAAACCTTGGTTTGCGTACCGGTGATCGCGCTGCCCAGTGAGCCGCTCGACCCGCCGTCCAGCACGGTGCCGCCGAACTCCTCTTCCAGGTTGTAGCCGCGCTCGCCGTGCTGCGTGATGTCCAGTCCGTCGAACTCTTCGGACTCGCTGACCCGCAGGCCGCAGACCACGTCCGTGATCTTGAGCAGGATGAACGACCCGACGATCGCCAGCACCCAGGAGATCACCGTGGCCACCGCCTGGTTACCGAGCTGCTTGCCGCCGAAGAAGATGCCGTTCATGGCGGAATCCGGCACCGAAGGGTTGAAGAACTGCTGGGCGAAGCACCCGGTCAAGAGGGCACCGATCGTCCCGCCGATGCCGTGGACGCCGAACGCGTCGAGCGAATCGTCGTAACCCAGGGCGTGCTTGAGGCTGGTGGCCGCGAAGAAGCAGACCACGCCGCCGACGGCGCCCATGATCAGGGCGGACATCGGCCCGACGAACCCGCTCGCCGGGGTGATCACGACCAGGCCCGCGACCGCGCCCGAGATGGCGCCCAGCACGGTGGGCTTACCGGTCTTGAGCCACTCGGCGAACATCCAGCCCAGTGCGGCGGCGGCGGCGGCGAAGTGGGTCGCGACGAACGCGCTGCTCGCGCCCCCGCCGGCCGACAACGCGCTGCCACCGTTGAACCCGAACCAGCCGACCCACAGCAGGGCCGCGCCGATCACGCTGATCACCACGCTGTGCGGCGCCATCGGGATCTTCCCGTAACCGCGGCGCTTGCCCATGACCAACGCGCAGATCAATGCCGACACGCCCGACGAGATGTGCACGACCGTCCCGCCCGCGAAGTCCAACGCGGGGAACTTCAGGCTTCCGCCCGGCTGCATGGCGAAGTTAAAGAGGCCGCCCTTGCCCCAGACCATGTGCGCCAGCGGGCAGTAGACGACCAGCAGCCAGAGCACGGAGAAGAGGAGCATCGCGCTGAACTTCATCCGCTCGGCGTAGGCGCCGCAGATCAGGCCCGGCGTGATCACCGCGAACATGCACTGGTAGACCATGAACGTGCTGAACGGGATGGTCGGCGCGTACTCCGACGGGAACATCCACACGTTCTTCATGAACGCGAAGTGCAACCCGCCGAAGAACGGGTTGCCCGCGTCGAACGCGATGCTGAATCCGACGATCGCCCAGACGACCGAAACGATCGCCATCAGGATGAAGCTCTGCATCATCGTCGCCAGGACGTTCTTGCGCCGCACCAGGCCGCTGTAAAACAGCGCCAATCCCGGCCCGGTCATCATCAGCACCAGGGCGGCGCTGGTCAGCATCCAGGCGGTGTCGCCGCTGTTGACCTTGTCGGTATTCGAGTCGATCGCGACAGGCGCGGTCGGATCGGCGAAGGCGGACGACCCGCCCCACAGAATCATTCCGAGTAACAGACATCCGAGCAGCGTCCGGCGGGACGCCAACAGATTGCGGAGCATGGTCGCATTCCTCTCTGCTCGCCGCGCCGCGCGGATCGGCGGCGGTGTCGCGGCGAAGACAATGAATTCCGTAATGGCCTGGGGCCCACGCCCGGCCGAGCATTCCAGATCAATGTTTCTCGTTCACGCACGCGCGAGTGTGTCGCGCGAACGCGTCACAGCGCCTGTTCGTTCTTCTCGCCCGTGCGGATGCGGACGACCTCGGCGATCGGGTAGACGAAGATCTTCCCGTCACCCACCTCTCCCGTCCGCGCCGCCTCGACGATCTCGCTGACCGCCTTGGCCGACTCCTCGCTCTTCACGCAGATCTTGAGCAGAACCTTGGGCACGAAGCCCACGTCCATCTTGGCGCCGCGATACCGTTCGGTATGCCCCATCTGGCGGCCGAATCCTTTGCACTCGACCGCGGTGACGCCGAGAATGCCCAGCTTGGCCAAGGCGGTCTTGACGGCGTCAAGCTTGTGCGGCTTGATCACGGCTTCGATCATCTGCATGTCGAACTCCTGGAGCAGGTGTGTTGTGAAAGGCGCGAGCCCGGTGGCACTTGCCGCGCGGCCCTGCGAGATGCGTGTGTGGGCCGCACGTTGCGAGTCCTAGAACAAGGTTCGTGCCATCGCCGTCACCGGCACCGAACTGTTCCGGAATCCCCTGTTTTGGGCGGTTTTGGGCAACGGCGAGCGCCGACCGGCGTCCACCCGGTCAGGAGGTGCTTGCCTATTGCGTGTGCAATGCCGCGCCGCGCGGGAGAATCTGCCCAGCAAATCAGCGGCTGACTTCTTCCAGGACGTGTTCGGCAACGAAGATGGGGACGACGGTCGCGATACCCAGGGCGATCGCATCGCTGGGCCGGCTGTCGACCTCTAACACCTTGCCGTTCTGGCGGATATGGATGCGGGCGAAGAACGTGTGGGCCTGTAGATCGTTGATCTCGATGCGGTCGATCTGACCCCCCATCGACTCGATCACGCTCGCTAAGAGGTCATGGGTCAGCGGCCGGGGCGTGGGAATCCCCTTGAGGCGACGATCGATCGCGTAGGCCTCAGAGCTGCCAATCACGATCGGAAACTTGCGCTCGCCGTCGACTTCCTTGAGGACGATGATCTGCTGGTCCTGCATTTCACTGATGATGATCTTGTGCAGTTCCATTTGAACCGACATCGCGACGGCGCTCCTCGAGCCCGTTCCAGCAGGGGGCTGAACTAAAAGTAGAAGTGTGTCAAAGGGGTGTCAAGCGGAAAAGACAAGTGACGTTGGCATAAGGGATTGAGGCAATATCACCGCGGACGGTTGAGGACCTCTGACATTGTGAAGAATATCACAAAATTTGTGAAGATTATCACAATGTCGAGGTCTATAATGCCCAACTCACCCATGAAACGACCCGCGCGAATCAGCACGCCACTGCTGCTCTGGAGCGGCCTGGCGATCCTCCTGCTCGCGGGCATCGCGTACGCGGCGCGGACGCTGGCGCTGCCGCGCGTGCAGGTGACCCGTCCGGTGCGCGGCCCGGTCGTGCAGGCGTTTTACGCAACCGGGACGGTCGCGCCCGAGCGCGAATACGCGGTGCGCTCGAACGTTGCGGGAATCCTCTTCCTCGAAGCGGGCATCGACAAGGGCGTCGCCGTCATCAAGGACCAACTCCTCGGACGCGTCGTCTCCGACGACCTGGAGAAGAAGCTCAAGCAGGCCCAGGCCGAGCTGAAGGAAAAGCAGCAGCGCGCCGACGAGAAGACCTCGCCGGTCCTGCAGGAATACGACAAGCGCGAGCAGGCGCTGACCGCCATCCACGACATCGCCGAGCGCGAATATAAGCGATTGTTGCAATTGTCGGAATCGAACAACGCCCAGGTCGTCGAGATCGAACGCGCGCTCGACCGCATCAAGACCGTCTGGAGCGAGCTGGAGGTCGTCAAGGCCCAGCGGGCGACCAAGCGCCTCGAGCTTCAGAAGGACCTGGAGATGGCGCAGTCCGCCTACGGGATCGCCAAGTGGAACATCGACCAGCAGGAGATCAAGGCCCCGATCGACGGCGTGATCCTGGACTGGCCCGTTCCCAACCGGACGCGCGTCGCGATCAACGACGACATCCTCACCATGGCCGACGTCCGCCCCGAGAAGCTCGTGATGCGCGCCGCCGTGGACGAGGAGGACAAGAACAAGCTTCACGTCGGGCAGACCGTCAAGATGACGCTCTACGCGTTCGAGGACGACAAGTTCCTCGGCCGCGTGAAGACGATCTATCCCAAGGCCGACCCGCAGCGGCGGACGTTCGAGGTGGACGTCGAGATCGAGCATCGCGCCTTCGGCACGACGACCGCCCCGACCGCCACGACGCGGCCGGATCTTTACGCCCGCTTCGCCCCGGGTCTGACCGGCGAACTGGCCTTCGTCGAGCAGTCCAAGGACGAGGCGACCATCCTGCCGCGTCAGGCGCTCCAGGGCGACTGGTTCTACGTCGTGCGCGACGGCCGGATCGACCGCATCCCCGCCCAGGCGGGCGTGCGCAACGTCACCCGCGTCGAAGTCCTGGGCGGTGTGCCGACCGATGCGCTGGTCCTGATCAGCCCGATCGGCAAGATGGAGCCCGGCCAGGCCGTCCGCACGCAGTTCATCGACCCGCGCGTCGCGGCGGACCTGAACAAGCCCAACACCGAGATCTTCCGCGGCGGCTTCTAGCGTTTACCGCCGACTGCCCACTGTTTATTGCCCATTGCGATGCGCTGGTTCATCTCCACCCGCTACTTCTTCTCGCACAAGCGCCAGTCGCTGGTCTGCATCGCCGGCGTCACCATCTCCGTCACCATGTTCATCGCCATGCTCGCCATGATGAACGGCTTCACCGACAAGTTCATCTACGAGACGGTGGAGTCCAGCGGCCACGTCACCGTCCACGACGAGCCGCGCGAACGCGACACGCAGATCCTCGAGCGCTTCACCAGAAGCCCCGACGCCCTCCTGGCGATCGAGCGAACCAAGCCTCGCGAGAACATCAAGCAGATCAAGAACCCCAGCGGGCTGATCGCCCAGTTGCGCCGAATGCCCGGCATCGTCGCCGCGGCACCCGAGGTCACCGGCGAGGCCATCGCCACCTACGGCACCAAGCACGTCAACATGCAGATCGTCGGCATCGAGCCCGAGCAGCAGCAGCGGGTCACCACGATCGGCGACGACCTCAAGGAGGGCGATTTCAAGCGCCTCCGCACCACCGCTGACGGCGTCGTCATCGGCTCGGGCCTTCAGAAGGTCCTGGGCGCCAAGCTCGATGACACGGTAGTACTCACCAGCAACACCGGCGGGCGAACCAGCGCGCGGATCGTCGGCATCTTCGAGACCGGCGTCACCCCGGTGGACTACTCGCGCGCGTACATGCTCGTGAACAGCGCCCAGACCCTCCTGGACAAGAAGAACGTGATCAACCGCATCGTCCTCCGCACGGATGATTACACGCAGGCCGAGGCCTACGCCGCACAGATCGAATCCATCTGCGGTTACCGCACCGAATCCTGGCAGGAGGCCAGCGCCAACTTCCTCAAGATCTTCAAGGTGCAGACCGTCATCACCTACGTGATCACGGGGGCGCTCCTGATCGTCGCCGCGTTCGGCGTGCTCAACATCCTGATCATGGCGGTGTTGGAACGCGTCAACGACATCGCGATCCTCAAATCGTTCGGCTTCTCGCGCTCGGACATCACGCTGGTCTACATCTGCCAGGGCCTGGTGATCGGGCTGATCGGCGCGACCACCGGCGTGATCAGCGGGAAGCTCGTCGTCGAGGGATTGAGGCGCCTGCCGATCAAGGTCGAAGGCCTGGTCAAGTCCGAGGGGCTGATGATGAGCGAGAACGCCGGCATGTACATCCAGGCCTTCTGCGCCTCGATCGCGATCGTGATCCTGGCTGCCATGTATCCCGCCCGCCGCGCCGCCAAGTACGACCCCGTGGAGGTGATCCGTGGCGCCCACTGACCTGCCCCAGGCCACCCCCGCGCCGTTTAGCCGGCCCGCTCGCGGGCCGAGTCCGAAGACCGCCCCCGCCCTCCTCGAGGCCCGCAACGTCCATCGCGTCCTGGGCAGCGGTGACGCCGCCAACGACGTCCTCAAGGGCGTCAACCTCGCGGTCCACCGCAACGAGTACGTCTCGATCGTCGGCGCCAGCGGGTCGGGCAAGAGCACGCTGCTCTACCTCCTCGGCGGACTCGATCGCCCCTCACGTCGCGACGCCGCGGGCACCCCCTTCGATCCGCCAAGCCGCGTGCTGATCGACGGCCAGGACACCGCCACGCTCAACGACACGGACCTGGCGCTGGTGCGCAACGAGAAGATCGGCTTCGTCTTCCAGTTCCACTACCTGCTTAAGGAATTCACCGCCCAGGAAAACGTCGCGCTGCCGATGCTCAAGCTCAACCGGATCGCAAAGTCGCAGGCCATGGACCGCGCCGCCATGCTCCTCAAGCGCTTCGGCCTGGCGGACAAGCTCAAGCGGCGGGCGAACCGGTTATCGGGCGGCGAACAGCAGCGCGTCGCCATCGCCCGCGCCCTGGCGAACGAGCCCGCGGTCGTCCTGGCCGATGAGCCCACCGGGAACCTCGACCGCAAGAACAGCGAGATCGTCGCCGACCTCTTCGCCCAGCTCGCCGCAGGGGGGCAGACCATCGTCATGGTCACCCACGACAACGCCTTCGCGGAACGCGCCCGTCGGATGGTCACCATGGAAGACGGAACCGTGATCCGCGATACCGTCACACTTGGGTGAATCGTGCCATAGCAAGACCGGAACGCACGCCGCGTTCGCGGCGTCAATGGTCCGGACCGCGGCAATTTTCGCCGTTTGAGATGTGACCCCCCCGCGGATACCATCCGCTGGCGCCCCGTGGAACAGGCCGCTAAATCTTCAGGACCGCCGCGGACCGGCCGATAATCCGAGAAGGGTCTTTACCGTCTCAATTTGCGCCAGATGCGAGCGTTTCAGCCTGGCGCGCCGATCCATTCCCGGAGCGTTTAACCGATGATTGCCATGACCGACTCGCCCACCATGGACACGCAGGCATCCGCAACCACCCCGCCCCTCCCCGAAGAGCAGACGCGGGACCAGCTCTTTAAGGACGGCCCCCTGCGTCCGAAAACCAACGTGCTGACCAAAGTGTCAATCGTGATCCCCGTCTACAACGAGGAAGCCACCGTGCAGGACCTGGTGCGGCTGGTCGTCAACGCGCCGCTGCCCGCTGGCGTCACGCGCGAGATCATCTGCGTCAACGATTGCTCAAAGGACAACACCAAAGGCAAGCTCGACGAGCTCCCCAGGCTCTGCCCGGATTGCGATTTCCAGATCGTCCACAAGCCCGTCAACGAGGGCAAGGGCGCCGCCCTGCGCGACGGCTTTAAGCTCGCCAGGGGCGAGGTCGTCCTCATCCAGGATGCCGACCTCGAATACGACCCGCAAGACTACGTCAAGCTCATCCAGCCCATCCATGACGACAAGGCCGACGTGGTCTATGGGTCGCGCTTCATCGGCGAGCCCCATCGCGTCCTCTATTATTATCACACCCTGGGGAACAAGTTCCTGACCTGGCTCTCGAACATGTTCACCAACCTCAACCTGACCGACATGGAGGTCTGCTACAAGGTCTTTCGCAAGTCCGTACTGGACCAGATCCAGGTCAAATGCAACCGGTTCGGCTTCGAGCCCGAAATTACCGCCAAGATCGCCAAGATCCGCCCTCGCCTGCGGATTTACGAGGTCGGCGTCGCCTATTACGGCCGCAGCTACGAGGAAGGAAAAAAGATCACCTGGAAGGACGGCATCAAAGCCATCCTCACGATCATCCGATTCAGATTTATGAATTGACCGTCCGCGCGCCGCCGGAACAGACTAACAGGCGCCGGTCGGCCCGTGTCTACCGGCTACTGACTACTCTCTACTGGCTACTGACCTCGACAGACTCATGCGTATCCTGATCTCCGGCGGCGCTGGCTTCCTCGGCTCTCACCTCACCGACCTCCTGCTCTCGCAGGGTCACGACGTCGTCGGCGTGGACAACTTCATCACCGGCAAGGAGGACAACATCCTTCACCTGTCCGGTAACCCCAAGTACAAGTTCGTCCGCCAGGACGTCATCGAGCACTTCTGCGTGGACGGGCCGATCGACCGCATCTACCACATGGCCAGCCCGGCGAGCCCCATCGGCTACGTCAAGCACCAGGTCGCGACCCTGAAGGTCAACAGCCAGGGCACCTGGAATCTGCTGGAGCTCGCCTGCGCCAAGAACGCGCGATTCCTCATGGCCAGCACCAGCGAGTGCTACGGCGACCCCGCCGTCCACCCCCAGCGCGAGGAGTACTGGGGCAACGTCAACCCGATCGGCCTCCGCTCCATGTACGACGAGGCCAAGCGCTTCAGCGAGGCCTGCACCATGGCCTACCACCGCGAGCGCAAGGCCGATACCCGCATCATCCGGATCTTCAACACCTACGGCCCGCGGATGGACCCCTTCGACGGACGCGTCGTCATCAGCTTCATCCGACAGGCCCTCAACAACGAGCCGATCACCGTCTTCGGCGAGGGCAAGCAGACCCGCAGCCTCTGCTACGTCTCGGACCTGGTCCGCGGCATCAACCTCACGATGGAGAGCGACTTCCACGAGCCCATTAACCTGGGCAACCCGGAGGAGATCACCATCATCGACATCGCCCGCGAGGTCGTCGGCCTCATCCCCGGCACCACGAGTAAGATCGTTCACCTCCCCATGCCGCCCGACGACCCGCGCGTCCGCTGCCCGGACATCACCCGCGCCAAGCAGATCCTCGGCTGGCTGCCGACCATCTCCCGCCGCGAAGGCCTCGGGCGGATGATCGATCACTACCGCGAGCGGTTGATGAAGAAGACGGCCTGAAGTTTGTCTCGAACAAAGTGAAGTGCTCCTTTAGCATCACCGCCGTCTTCAGCGACGGCTCGACCGGAGATTATTTGGCCGAAGTGCCCGAACCCTCCACCGCGGCGCTCGTCGGCATTTTCGGCGTTGTCGCGCTCATGCGACCGGCACGATCACGTCTGCGACGTTGCTATAGGTGCTCGCGCCCGATGCATTGATGGCGAAGATGCGGTACCAGTAGTGGCGTCCCGGCGTCGCGCCGGAGTTGATGTAACTCGTGTAGTTCGACCCCGACCCGCCCAGCGCGTAGAACGTTCGCCCATCCGTCGAGCGCTCGATCTTGAACATCGTCTCGTTATCCGAATTGTCCAACCACGACAGCTTGACCTGCGTTGGCGAAAGCGCCGTCACCGCCAGGTTCGATGGCGCGTCCGGCACGCCCGGAGGGGGCGGGGGCGGTGGCGGAGGGGGTGGTGGAGGGGGCGGAGGGGGAGGAGGAGGCTGACCCACCCCCGCAACCGCATCCACAGTGTTGCTATAAGTACTTGAACCAGCAGCATTTACCGCGTAAATGCGCCACCAGTAGCGCCGCCCGGTCGTCAGACCCGACGCCGTGCTCGCCGTCGCGTTCGCGCCCGCGCCGGAGAAGGCGTAGAACGTCTTGCCATCGGTCGATCGCTGGATTTCGAACTTCAAGTCGTTGTCCGAATTGTCGCTCCACGTCAGCTTGATCTGCGTGTTCGAGAACGACGCCGCTGCCAGGTTGCTCGGCGCGACGGGGGCACCCGAGACCGCAGGCGGCGGCGCGACCACCGAGATCGCATTCGAGAACTCGCTCGGCCCGCCCGCGTTGATCGCGCGCACCTCGTACCAGTAGGTCTTGCCCTGGACCAGGCCCGTGTCCGAAAACGTCGTCTCGTTCGCCGCCGTGATGCCGATCGGCGCGAAGTTCCACCGGTCCGCCGAGCGCATCACCTCGAACCGATCCTCATTGTTCGACCGATCGGTCCAGGCCAGTTGCACCTTCCCCTCGACCGCTTGCACCGTCGCCGCAAGTGCAGTCGGCGAGACCGGCCGGCCTATCGCCGTCGGCGCCGACCAGTTCAGATCCTGCTTCACATTGAACGTCGATCCCGCGATCGCCGGCAAGCCCAGGAGGCTCAGTTCAAGGTTCGCCGCCTCGCCGTTGCGGATCGGCGGCGGCGAATCCGTGATCGTCGGACGCCCGATCCCCGGATCCTTCCGTGTGGTCGTGTTCATCGCGTAGAGGTCGCCGCCCGCCGCGACGCCGGGGCCCCAGATGTAAAGCGGGACGGTGTAATTCTCGTGGTCGGTCACGTCCGCGTGCGCAAACCCATCCCCGCCGTGCTCCGACGTGACGATCAGCGCCGTTTTCCCTTTCAGCACCGGCGAAGTCGTGATCAGGTTGAAGATCCGTCCGAGCTGGAAATCGATGTTCTTGACCGCATTGAGCTGTCCCGTGCTCATCCACCCACTCTTATGCCCCATGAAGTCCACTTCGGTGTAGTGGAGCATGGAGTAGTTCAACGGGTTGGCCTGCATCGCCGCGATGAACGCGTTGGTTATGTTCCCCGAGCCCGCGCTGATGATCGGGTTGACGTCGATCTTGTCGCGTCCGTCGTCCACGCCGGTGACATCGGGTGCGCCGCCCTGTAAGGGGGCGGTGTCCCCATCGTAGCTGTAATCAAACTCGTTGAATTTGCCCTTGTCCACGAACGAGCCGGTGCGCAGGCCGTTGTCGTGGACCACGTCGAACACGCTGGGCACGTACGACCCCTTGTTCGTGTGTACGGTGCCCGGTGGCAGGATGTCGTCGTTGTTCTGCCAGGCGTGCCCCGCCGCCCCGAGCACCGGGCGACCGGTCATCATGTCCCACTGGTTGGGGCTGGTGTTGGTGAAGTCGTAATCCGAGCGGGCGTTGTCGGTGAACGAGCCCTCGCGGCGGAGGCGGTAGAAGCTGGGCAACTGCCCGCCGCCCAGCGTCGTGACCGTGTCGGGACGGAAGCCGTCGATGCTGACGTGGACGACGAACTGGGCCGAAAGGAACTGCCGCGATTCGAGCCTATCGAAAAGCGGTCGCCCGCCGCCATGAGATGTCCGCCATGCCCGCCCGAAAACTGCTCGCCGATCTGCTGTCACGATGATTTCCGCTTAAGAGGTAGAGATGTATCGCGCGCGCCGCACACCAACCAGGGTGTGCATCGCGATTCTTCCCGTCACGGCGTGGTGGTGTCAATCCCTGTCGCCGGCGACGTGTAAGTGACGTCACGGACGTTTCAGTCGTTTCACATTTCCTGAAAGCTGCTTTAAAAGCTTTCATCGAGGCTATACTTTCAGTATATAGTGAAATATGGAGAACTTCGATGACGATTGATACCCCCATGACAGTTCCGTCGCCCGCCCGCCCGGCATCGACCCCGGCGCAGCAGCAGCTTCGCACCGCCCAGGACCTCTTCATCCGCCGCTGGGGAGAGATGGGGCAGACCTGGGGCATTAACCGGACGATGGCGGAGATCCACGCGTTACTCTACATCGTCGGCCAACCCCTCTGCACCGACGACGTGATGGAGCGGCTACACATCTCCCGCGGCAACGCCAGCATGAGCCTGCGCGCCCTGTGCGACTGGGGGGTCATCCGGCGCCTGCACAAGCGGGGGGAGCGGAGGGAGTACTTCGAGTCGCTTTCGGACGTCTGGGAGATGTTCTCGATCATCGCCGCCGAGCGCAAACGCCGCGAGATGGATCCCGTGCTCGAGACGATCAAGCAGTGTCAGCAGATGCTGGACGAAGACCACATCGGCAAGGCCGCCCGACTTGACGCGGTTCAGATCACCCGCCAGCGCCTTGCGGGAATGGAAGACTTCATGACGGTGACGAACAAGATCTTTCAGCAGTTCATCGGGAACGCCAAGTCGGGGTTGACGAAGGTGGTGAAGGTGCTCCTGAAGGCGTTCTGAGCGAGGCGGCTAAAAGGGGGCGGCTAAAAGGGGACATCCAGAATTTCGCTGTGAACTCATTTCATGATGGGAAACCGGCGGTCGCGAAATTCTGAATGTCCTCCCTCAATGCGCCGCCTCCTGCCGTCGCGCCAGGTCTTCCTTCAGATAGGTCTTGAAGGTCGGCAGGCCGTCGCGCTCCCAGGCGGATTCGATCGCCTGGGCGACGGTCTGGTTGAGCTCCATCAACTGGCGGAACGCGGCGTACTCGCGGGAGGTGTGCGCGGGGCAGCAGTGGGCATCGTGCGTGTCGGCGCGGAAGAGGCAGCCGTGACGGTCCGGGCGGCGCTCGATCGTCATTTTCATGTGGGGATAGAATCGGTTGCCCAGCCTCAACAGTAACTTGGCCTCGGGCCCTTCACCCTTGTGCTCGAAGACGGGACTGTCATAGAACTCCTGCGGCTCGCGTCCGCGGAGCGTCTCGAGCCGTGATCGCACCGCCGACGGGGGCGGGCCGTCGTACGCCACCTGGAGGAAGTCGTCGATCGCCTTCCAGACGACCGAGGTTTCGGGCCATCGCATGCGTCACCGCCTTCCGCGCGACACGGGCCCCTTTGGAGGTGCGCTGATTCCCGCGTGCCACGGCGGATCGCGGGTCGATTTTTGCCTTGCACGGCTTGCCCCATGACTATAATCCAGCGCAGGCGAAACGAGGAATTGCCCAATGCCGGAAAACGGACGCTCCGTGCTGGTCGTCGAGGACGACCCGGAAATCAACGAGTTGGTAGGGGCGTATGTCCAGATCGCCGGCTTCGCCTATGAGAGCGCGTTGAACGGCACGCAGGCGGTCGAGAAGGCCCGCCGACACCACCCCGCGTTGATCGTCCTGGACATCATGCTCCCCGATTTCGACGGGTTCGAGGTCGCCCGACGCCTCAAGAGTGAGAACAACACCCGAACAATTCCGATCGTGATGCTCACCGCTTTGGATCGGGAAGATTACCGCCAGCGCGGCCGCAGCGCCGGCGCGGTCGACTACCTGACTAAGCCGTTCGACCCCGATCGCCTGCTCGAAAGCATCCGCGAAAACGCCTCGGTCAACGGCAGCGCCGCGACGTAGGGGTCAGCGGGCGCCGAGCAACAGCCTGGCGAGCATGAATAACCCGAAAAACCCCCCCACGTCGGTCACCGTGGTCGCGAAGATC
>DATBFY010000691.1:0-5009 GCA_036558265.1 Tepidisphaeraceae bacterium
CCGCCGCGTCGTAAATGCTCATGCTCCGCCGCTTACGGTATTGATCAAATCGCGCCACGTCCCCGTCGTCCGCACCGATCGTCAGCGCGATCGACTGGATCACCCGAAAATGGTTCGAATCGCCCTTCGGCACCGCGTACCCGCTCGCCGCCAGCGCCGCGTTCGACGCCTGCAACGCCGCGTTGTACGCGATCGCGAAGCGCCAGTCATCGCTGAGTCCTTTGGCCTTGGCGTCCTTGAGGTCGCGGTCCGCCAGCGCGAGCAGGTCGGCGATTTCCTGTGGGCTGGTCGGGTGCGGCTTTAACCAGCCGTTCTTCTGCCAATCGGTCAAGGTCATGTTCGTCCCCGATCAGGAAGATCTTCTCCCCTTCGACCACCCGGTGTATGAAGTGATTCTTCGCCCGCCACTTCGCCCGGAACTCCCTCGCGCTGATGACGAACGGATTGACCTCGCGGCCGAGCCGATCCTGCTCGCACCACAGCACCACCGTCACGTCCTTCAGCGTAGTCCGATCGTCCCGGGTGACGACCAGGATGTCCACGTCGCTCGACTCGCCATGACCGCCCCGGGCGAACGAACCGAACATGAACGCCACCGCGATCTGCTCGGCCAGCGGCCGCATCGCATCTCGTAACCCGCCCGCCAACCCGACCGTCCGCACCACGATCTGCCTGAGCGGCTCAAAGATCGGCGAATCGGGATTGGCGCCGAAGAATCGCTCCTTCTGCCGGCGGAGGATCCCGCAGGCGGTAAGTTGTGCCAGTTCCCGCTGCACCGGCCCGACGCCGCGCCCGGTTCGCCGCGCGATCTCGCGCAGGTAGAACGATTCGTCCGGACGCGTGAATAAGAGCGCCAGGATCGCCTGCCGCGTCCCCCCAAAAAGCACGTCCGCCGGATCCATGGGTGATACCATTTCGGTTACAATTGTACCCATAATGGTTACATCGGCAACCCCGGGTAGTTCCTCGCTTACCATTTCTTCGCCAGAAACCCCTCCAACTCCTCCAGCTCCATGCAATTGATCACCCGCCCCGCCTCCACCCCCGCCCGTCGCGCCACGCCGACGCCCCACTCGATCTCCCCAAACTCCCCGACCGAGTGCGCGTCCGTGTCGATCGCCAGCCGCACCCCCGCCGCGATCGCGCCGCGCGCGTGCTCGTCGTTCAAGTCCAGCCGCGGGTAGCCGGAGTTGATCTCCAGCGCCACCCCCGCCTTCGCTGCCGCCGCAAAGACCTTGGCGAACTCCAGCGGCAACCCGGCGCGCCCGCCAATCAACCGCCCCGTCGGGTGACCGATGATGTTCACGTAGCGGTTGTCGATCGCCCGCAGGATGCGATCCGTCGCCTTCGTTTCGTCCTGCTTGAGCGCCACGTGCGGCGACGCCACGACGATGTCCAGCTCCTTGAGAATCTCATCCTCAAAGTCGAGTCGCCCGTCCGCCAGGATGTCCACCTCGCACCCCGCGAGCAGCTTGATCCCCCTGATCCGCTCGCCCACCTTGTGGATCGCCGCGACGTGCTTCAACAGCCGCTCGGCCGTCAGGCCGTTGGCGATCACCTGGCTTTTCGAGTGATCCGTGATCGCCAGGTACGCGTACCCCCGCGCCTTGGCGGCCTCGGCCATCTCCTCGATCGAGTTCTGCCCGTCCGACGCCGTCGTGTGCGTGTGCAGGTCGCCGCGGATGTGTTTCACCTCGATCAGCTTCGGGAGCTTTCCGTTCACCGCCGCGTCGATCTCGCCGCGATCTTCCCGCAGCTCTGGAGGGACGTAGCTCATCCCCAGCGCCTTGTACACGTCCTCCTCCGTCCGCGCCGCTTGCGGCTTGGCGGCCGGAGCATGGGCCGTCTCCTTCTCCACGCGCCCGCCGCTCCTCCCCTTGTCCGCCTTCTTCTCGATCGTGATCTTGTACAAGCCCCACTCGTTCAGCGTCATCCCCATCTCCAGCGCCCGCCCGCGCAGCTTCACGTTATGCTCCTTCGACCCCGTGAAGTACATCAGCGCCGCGCCGAAGTGCTCCTGCGGGATGATCCGCAGGTCCACCTGCAACCCCCCGGCCGTCAGCACGCTCGCCTTGGTCGTCCCCTGCCCCAGCACCCGCGCCACCTCGGGAAACTTGACGAACTCCCTGGCGATGAATTCCCCATCCTTCTCATGCGCGACGGCGGCGATCAGGTCCACGTCGCCAACCGTCTCCTTTCGACGTCGAAGACTGCCCGCATATTCGACCTGTTTCACCCCGGCCACCTTCCGCAATTGTTCGACCAGCGACTGGGCCACCGGCATCGCCTCGCCAATACCCATCCGTCCGGCAGACTTCGCCCGAAGCTCGATCCCCTGCTTGATCGCCTCCAGCTTTTTCTCTCCCACGCCTTTGAGGCCATCCAGTTTTCCTTCGTCCAACGCCTTGATCAGTTCGTCCACGCTGGTGATGCCCCGTTCTTTCCAGAAGAGTGCGATGGTCTTGGGGCCCAGGCTGGGGATCTCGAGCATGGGCACCAGGCCGGCCGGCACGGAGGTTGCCAATTCGTCGTAGTCCGTGCTCCGGCCTTCTTTGACGTACTGTTCGATGATCTTGCGGCTCGAATCGCCGATCCCTTCCAGTTCGCCCAGGGTGCCGTCGTCGCAGCACTTCTTGATGTCGAGCGTCATGTCCTTCAGGACGCGCGCCACCTTGTGGAACGCGATCGACTTGAACACGCTCATCCCCTTGATCTCCATCAACTGCGCCATCCGCTCGAACAGCGCGGAGAGTTCGTGATTGAGGGCCATAAGATCGCGGATTGTCGATGGCGGATTGCGGATTGCAACGGGCACCCCCTCGATGCGCCCTCACGCCTACGCTCTTGTCACGCGCCCTCCCGGCCCCGAAACGGGCCGCACTTCGCCGCCCGGCCGCTTCTCCCATCCCCGCCGCACCAAGGGCCTGACCATTCGCGATCACGCGCCGGTTCCCACCCGCCCGGGCCCCTCCGTGGCCAACGGCGTTGGAGCATTTTGCCAGCCCAAGGACCGCCATAGACCCACTCGCATCCCGGCAAAATGCGCAGACGCCGCCCGTGGCAGGAGCGTCAGCACATCTTCCCAGATTCTCCTAAAGCGGCTCCGCCCCATGTCAGATCGGACGGGCAAACTCGTTCGCCGTGGCCTTCGTGGGCGCGCCGGCGCGCGCGAATCGCATGCACACCGTAAAGAGTCCGAACGCGACCTGCGCCGCGCGGCTGCGCACCGACACGAGCACGTTTCCTCATTTTCCAATTGAATGGACTTTGTTGTTGCAATCCCCTGGCCGATCTGCTTATCCTGTGGGTTGCCTTACGATCGGGCATCTAAACCCATATCGGGCGATTCGGGGTCAATCAGGGCGCGGCAGCGGGTCGCCTCGTTTAACGCACGCAAAGGAGGCGCAACATGCGCCAGCGACGAACCTTGCGCCGTGCCGTAGCGTTCACACTGGTCGAACTGCTCGTCGTGATCGGCATCATTGCCCTGCTGATCGCGATTCTCCTGCCCGCCCTCAGCCGGGCCAGGGAACAGGCCAAGCTCGTCAAGTGCCTTTCCGTCCTCCATGGCATGGGACAAGCCGCCCAACTCCACGCGGCCGAGCACCGCGGGTACATGCCCATCGCCGGCATGCAAGCGATCCTGATCTCCCCGGAGTCCCTTTCCGACGCCAGCCGAAAGAAGTACGTCTGGTTCCGCGACGAGAACAACCCCGAACGCACGGTGGGTAAGGACGGGTACACGCCCGCGCCGCTCTCGGCGGCCTTGGGCTTCTACATGAACCTGAACCCCGACCTGTCGAGTCGCAAGGACCTCCAGGCGTGGCTCCAGCAGGATTGGGTGATCCGATACTTCACGTGCCCCAGTGACAACAACCCGCCGACGCAAGGGTCGAGCATCGCCGCCACCTCGGGTTACCCCGGCCCATTCGAGCTCATGAGCTACGCGTTCAACGAGGCGGCGCTCGGGCGACGCGGGGATCGCCCGGACCGCTGCCCGATGGGCAACACGGCGCGGATTCGTCGCCCCGCCGAGGTTTTCCTGTTCTGCGATGGCGTGCGCGGCGCCAGGCCGGAGCACGCGTATGGCATCTTCGAGCTCGCGGACGATTGGACACTCTACGACTATTGGTCGGTTGCCGGGTTACCAAGTTCGGCAACGGTAAAATTTGATTACACCCGCCATCGGAAGAAGATGAACGTCGCGTTCTTCGACGGGCACGCCGAGACGGTCAACCTTCCCGACCTTCCGTTAAGCAAGGGGTCGCACGGGGATTTTGACCGAATCGGCGTGTCCAAGGGAATCTACCAGTGAATGACTGGCGGCCCGTCTACGCGGGTATTGGAAGGAGGTTTGTCGGGGGTTCATGTTCGTGCAGGTGCCCTACAAGGCAGGCGCTTTGCCGAACAGACCAAAAAGAATCGGAGCCGGGGGACGCGGGCGAATCGCGACAGCCATTAATCGGTTGTTATGCCGGTAACGGCCAAGTGTGAGTTAGCGGCTCACACCAACGCTTTCGCCCCGCGCCCTCCCGACGCCGAAAGAGTCCACCAAGCTTGCCCGGGCCCCTCCGTGACCCACGGCGTTGGAGCATTTTGCCAGAGAAAAGTCACGGCGAATGAAACGCTCTCCCGGCAAAATGCGCAAACGCCGCCCGTCCCAGGAGCGTCAGCACATCTTCCCAAATCCTCTTAACGCGCCCCACCACCCGTCAGAGCCGCCGCCCCCTTGGCGTCTTGGCGGTTTGCTCCAATTAATGGTCAGATCCCCGCGCCAACAACCCGCAATTTCGTTGCGCGCCCGTGACGCGCCAAGCGCCACCCCCTCCCCCGGAAAAATCAAACAATCTTCACCCGAAAACCCCAGCAAATCCCCACCTCCCGCCATTTTGATGGCGCTCAACGCGTCACCGGCGCGCAACCCCGCCCCTAGAGGTAGAAGACACGCGCGCTCATTGACATCCGAATACCGTCTGGCATCCGACTCTTGGATGACTCTTGACCTGGAG
>DATBFY010000692.1:0-14528 GCA_036558265.1 Tepidisphaeraceae bacterium
GCTGCACCGGGTTGGGCTGGATCGACACGTTGCGCGAGATGACCTCGTAGTCATACCGCGCCGCGGGCTGCTCGGCGGTGAACAGCGTCTCGTCCTCGGGGAAGAACTCGATCTTGCCGGCGGAGCGCGCGGGGATGAACCGGTACGGCCCCGCGAGCGCGAACAGCGCCTGCGTCCCCGTGTAGCGCAGCGAGATCCGCTGGCGGTACTGGTCGCCCGACGTGTTGACGGGAGGGTGATAAAGGTCGATCTCCACGCCGGCGATCGTGTCAATCCTGTCGGTCTTGCGGGGGTCGGACTCCCACTTCTGCAGGTCGCGGTCGTAATGATCGAGCGTGCGGCCGCGCAACAGGAGCGTCTCGGTGCCCTCGACCAGGCGGTCGTTCTTCCAGACCTGGATGTTGGCAACGATCTCGTTGTTCTGACTGATGTTCGTGATGCTCGTGAACGAGACCTGGTCGGAAAAGCCCGTCATCGCCGGGCGCTGGAGCTGGAGCTGGCCGAACATCCCAGCCCCGGTGCCGCGGGGGAAGAACAGGAAGACCAGGATCGCCATCGCGATTGCGGCGAATGAGACCAGGCCGGCGAGCTTGCGCATCGACCGCGGCAGGTAGCGCTGGTCCTGCTTCACGGTCGCCTCGTTCAAGCGCTCGCGCGGGAGCGTCTGCGCCGCCAGGGCGTGGTCGTTCTCGATCTTCAGGTGAAAGAGGAGGCAGACGTAAAGCGAGATGAAGAGGTACGCGACCAGCAGCACGCCGAACGTCAGGCTCGGCGTGCTGATCGCGCCGGCGACCATCAGCAGCAGCGACAGCACCAAAAGCTGGGCGTAGTCGCGGTTGGCGCGCAGCTCGAAGAGCTTGACGAGCTGCAGGAAGACCAGGAACTGCCCGATGAGGATGATCGGCGTGCCGCCGGCGTTGCCGCGGATCGCCTGGAACGTGTACAGCAGCGCCGCCAGCGTGATCAAGTTGGCGATCACCCGCGGCAGCGGGCGAAACCGCCCGGTGTTGACCAGCCAGGCCTGCACCCCGATGACCGCAACCGCCAGCACCCACATCGCCGGCGTCTCCACCGCCAGCGCAAAGCCGGTGATCCCGAGTAACAGGACCAGATAGAGGGCCGGCTTAAACTGTCGAATATCGTACATGGGGTGAATTGATGTTGTCCGTCTTACGATACCGTGGCTCGCGCTTCCTGCTTTTCGTTTTTCGCTTCTCGTTTTTCGTCCTTCCCGCCTTTCTCCAATCCCGGCTGCTGATTCCACGGCATGCACCGCGAAAAGTCGATCCCCGGATCGAAAGAGAACCACCGCTGCCCCTGCGCCGGAGAAACGACGACCAGGTTGGTGCGGGCCTGGTCGGTCAGGCCCACCTGGATCTCGCGGGGAGTCAGCAGGATCGGGGTCGCGCCGGAGTGGAAGAACTCGCGGCTGGCGTCGAGCAGCGCCTGAGTGTCGCTGACCGTGTTGAGCGGGAGCTGGGCGAGCTGGGCGAGCACGTCCACGCGGTGCCGCTTGCCCCGGCTGGGATGGATGCCGAGCCATTCGGCCTTTGCGGACGTAGTCGCCGTGGCGGCGGGCACCCTCGCAGTCGATTCATCAGAACGGGCCGGCGAGGCCTTCCCGTTTCCGGTTGAGTTCCCATTCCCATTTCGAAGCCCGTTCTTCGATGGCGTGTTCGAGCTCATGTCGAACGGCGCGCCCCACGCGAAGAGTCCGACCATCAGGCCCGCCTCCAGGGCGTGCGACGCCAGCGATGTGGCCATCGCGATCGTCCGTTCGATGGCGACATGCTCGGCCACCGAACGGTCCTTGACGAACGTGTCCACCACTAAGAGCAGCTTGGGCGGCGAGACCTGTGTCATCTCCTTGGAGACCAGCACGCCCGTCCGCGCCGATCGTCGCCAGTAGATGTTCCGCGGGTTCTCGCCGCTGCGGAACTCCTTGACGCCGTAGAACTCGTCGTCCCCGCCCCGGCGCGGGCGCATCGTCGCCCCCGAGCGATCCGCCGACTGACACATCTGCAGCAGCTTCGGGTCCACCTGGGCGATCGCCGGGAAGATCAGGATCGTCTCGTGTTGCCGCCGATCCAGCGCCCGCTTGATGAACCCGAACGGGAAACTGGTCGAAAGCTGAAAGCGGTCGAACACGTGCAACCCGCGGCGCTTGGGAATGACCTCGGTGGGCACCGCGGCCGTCGTCCGCGGCGCCGCATGCAGCATGTACGCGCACGGCTGCTTCACGAACGCCTCCGCCGCGTCCAGCTCGCCCAGCATCACCGACAGGCTCGGCCAGAACCGCTTGGTGTTCGTGAACTCGTACAGCAGCGTGATCGGCTTGCCCACGACCGCGTGCTCGGGCAGGAGGCGCTTGACCCGCAGGCGGCGCAGCACCGCGCGCGAGATCACCCCGGCGATCAGCAGCACCCCGATCATCAGGCCGAACACCCCGAAGAGCAGGTTGGCCTGCGTGTTCACCGCCGCCAGGCCCATGAACATCATCATCGAGCAATACACCAGCCCGGTCAGCGAGAAATCCAGGCTCGGGCGCCTGCGCACAGGCGTCGCGGGATTGGTGGTGCTGGGAGACCGGCGGCGGCGGGACATCGTGATGCCCATTCTATCACAACGCCCCACGGCACGCGTCGCCCACCGACGGCCTGCCAACGGCCTGCCGCGCGACACCGGCGCGTGAGCCTACGACTTCTTCGACGCGAACTCCTTCATGAAGCTCGCCAGCGCCTGGCACCCCTCCACCGGCATCGCGTTATAGATGCTCGCCCGGATCCCGCCGACCGTGCGGTACCCCTTGAGCCCGTACATCCCGTTCTTGGACGCCGTCTTCACGAACTCGTCGGTCAACTCCTCGCTGGGCAGGCGGAAGGTCACGTTCATGTGCGACCGCTGATCCTTCACGCTCACCGTCCCCTTGTAGAAGCCGTTGCTGTTGTCGATCGCGTCGTAGACCATCGCGGCCTTGGTCGCGTTCCGCTTCTCCATCGCCGCCAGCCCCCCCTGCGCCTCCAGCCAGCGGAAGACCTCCAGCAGGATGTACACGCCGAACGTCGGCGGCGTGTTGATCATGCTCTTGGCCTCCGCCTGGTCCTTGAAGCTCCACAGCTTGCTCGGTGTCTTCTTCTGCTTCGGGTAAAGGTCCTTCCGCACGATCGCCAGCACCACGCCCGCCGGGCCCAGGTTCTTCTGCGCCCCACCGTATACCAGCGCGCATTCGGACACCGGGTGCGGCCGCGACATGAACTCGCTGCTGGCGTCCACCACCAGGTTCGCGTGCCTGGGCCAGGTGGGCAGGCGGTGTCCGTGCACCGTCTCGTTCGTGCAGACGTGGAAATAGTCCGCGTCATTCGACAGCTTCCATTCGGACGGCGCCGGTGAATGGTCGAAGTTGTTCGCCTCGGTGGTCGCGACGACGTTGACCTTCCCGACTTCCTTCCCGAACGACGCGGCCTTCTTGCTCCACTCCCCGCCCACCAGGTAGTCCGCGCCGTTGTACAGGAAGTTCATCGGGATCAGCGTGAAGAGTTGCGTCGCCCCGCCCTGGAGAAACAGCACGTCGTGCGAATCCCCCAGGTTCAGGAGCTTCCTGCACAGCGCGATCGCCTCATCGGTCACCGCGTCGAACTCCTTTCCGCGATGGCTCACCTCCGCGATGCCGTACCCCTTCCCCTGGTAGTCCAACAGCGCCGCCGCCGACTTCTCCAACGCCTCGGTCGGAAGCATCGCCGGGCCCGCGCTGAAATTGAAAATGCGATGAGACATGGTCAGCGGTTCCTTTGCAATCGAGGTCAAACGGACGTTCTGACTGATAGACGCGATGATAGGGCAACCCCCTGACGCCGACAACACGCGCACTTCTCCCCCGCCGCGGTACTCCGGGAGAGGGGCGGGTTGAGGGTCTCCTCAACAGAGATCCCCCTCGCCACCCTACACTTGCACGGCCTCGCTCGCCGAAAACGCCTGCTCCATCTGCGTCTGGATGCAGACCAGCGTCAGGTCATCCGGCAGCTCGCGCTCGCCGCGGAAATGATTGATCCGCCCCACGATCGTATCCACCAGCCCCTGCGCCGACGCGTTCTGACCCTCCAGCACCTCCAGCACGTGCCGCAGGTCGAACCGCTTGCCGTCCGGCGAACGGGCGTCGATCACGCCGTCGGTATAAAGCACCAGGCTCGCGCCCGCCGGCAGGTCGAACACCTGCGTGGGGTAGCGCGTGTCCTTCTCGACCCCCAGCACGAGCTGCGTCTCGACTGGCAGCGGCTCGAAGTGTCCCTTGTTCCCCAGGATCGGCGGGTAGTGCCCCGCCGTCGCCACGTCCACCGTGCCCGCCTCCTTGTCGATCACGCAGACCAGCATCGTCACGAACTGCCCGTTGAACACCTGCGTGCAGAGCTGTTTGTTCACCTCGAAGAGCGTCTTGCCGGGATCGCCCAGGCGCAGCATCGTCGTGTGTACGAGTAACTGCGTCGTCGCCATCAGGAACGCCGCCGACAACCCGTGCCCGGTCACGTCGCCGATCGTGACCACCGTCCTGCCGTCCGGGAGCTCGAACCAGTTGTAAAAGTCTCCGCTGATGTGACTCGCCGGCTGGTTCACCGCCGCGATGTCCATCGAGGGCACGGTCACCCCCTGCCGCGGCAGCCAGGCGAGCTGGATCTCCCGCGCCTGGTTCAGTTCGCGCGTCAGCGCCTCGTGCCGTACCCGCTCCATCCGCACCCGCGCCCGGATCAACTGCACCGCCGTCGAGAGCAGGATCGCCGTCATCGAACAGACCACGAAGATCGCCCAGAACACCGCACGCTTGAAGACCCGGTTCACCACCGCGTCCACGTCCGACAGCGGCGTGATCACCATGAACGTCCACTTCTTCCCCGCGATGCTCACCGGTTCGACCGCCACCATCGCCGGCGGGAACTCATGGCCGGCGACGCTGTACGGCGTCTGGATCGTCTCGACCCCGCGCCGCCCGGTGCCCAGGTAGCTCCGCGCCAGCTCCCGCAGGTGATCGTCCCGCAGCGACATCACCTCGCGCCCCACCAGGCCCGCCTTGCTGCTGACCATGACCGTGCCGGTTTCATCCGCCAGGATCGCGTTGGTCGAATCGCTGTCGTTGTTCAGCTTGTCCATGAAGCGGCCTTGCGCGATCCGGATCGGCACCGCCGCCACCAGCACGCGCGGGTTCTTCTCCGACAGCGGCACGCCCACGAGGTTCAGGCCCACCATCTCCCCCGCCACCTCGTACTGCTGGAACCGGCTGATCTGCGGCTTGGCCATCGCGTGCAGCCAGTCCTTGGAGCGCTCGATGACCTGCTCGGGGGTCAGCCGCGCCTCCGAGGTTCCGATCTCCTGGATCGCCGGGAACCGCGCCGGGCGGTCGGCGCGGCGTCCGAGGATCGCCCGGTTCACGCTCAGGAGCATCGAGACGCGGCCGTCGAGTTGCTTCCACAGGATGTCCGCGAACAGCGGCAGCGCGTCCACGCGCGGCCCGCCCCCCGGAACCTTGCCACCCGACACCGGGCTGAACGATCCCAGCAGCATCCGCCAGTCCAGGTGCGCCGCGCCCGGGGACGACGACGGCGCCGTCGTCGGTCGCTCGGTCTCGTCTCCCTCGTCCCGATCCGCCTGCCGCAGAAGGTCCAGGTCGCTGAAGATCGAGTGGTAAAACGCCTCGATCCCCCGTGCCGTCTGCCCCGCCAGCAGCGCCTGCCGCGACTCCGCCTGCTGCGTCGCCTGACGCCGGGTCTCATAATAAACCTCGCGCGAGGCGAAAAAGACCAGTCCGATCACGATCGCCAGCAGGGCGAGGTGGATCGTCAGGACCCGGCGGGCGAACCTTTTAGCGGCTTCTTCCATTGCAAATCACGGGGCGCGTCACGCGTCGCTCTTCCTACCGCCGCCACCCTAAATGTTGAAACGGCCTGGAGGCGGGTCCTATTGACGTGAATTCACTCAAGACGTGCGCATACACGGGAGTAACCCACCCCACATGTTACGCCCCCACCCGCCGCACCTGTCAACAAAAAACGGACACACATTTACGTGTGTCCGTCTCCGTCGCCGTGGCAGGCGCGCTAAGCCTGTTGGGGAGCGGCGCACCGCAGGTACAGCACGGCCGCCCCCAAAGTACCGTTTTATGCCGCGTCCAGATGCGCCGTGATGCTCGCCACGAACTCCACTCCGGCCAGCAGGCGGGGCCGCCCGTCCGTGATCGATCGGTCAATCCAGACTACCCGCGCCGGCATCATCCCACGCCGGTTCACCAGCGCCTGCCCCTTCTCGTTGAGGCCGACGTGGATGTGGATCACCTTGCCGTCCATCACCGGCATCGACGCCGGCAGCTCGATCCGCAACCCGGTGGACGAGATATCGCTCGTCTGCCCCGCGAAGAACCGCGCCGCCATCGGCTCGTAGACCTTCACCGGCCGATTCTGCCGGATCCGCAAGCCTCTGCGGCGCTCCGCCGGCACCGCTTCCACACTCCCCCGCGACACGTCCGCTTCATTCTGGGCAATCGCCAACATAGTCATACTCTGGCTTGAGAGATCGTCTGGCCTCTATGCCAGTTATCGGAACGCCCGGCTCGGAACTTGGACAAAATCCAACTTTTCTACCGCGCCCTTCTTATCGGACAGCCTTTTGCCCTTTGCCGTTTGCCCGCCGCATCCTTCCCGCCTTCATCCCTCCACGCGTTGCCGCTATCATCGGACCCGCTATGGCTTACAACTTCACCGCCATCGAGAAGAAATGGCAGCAATACTGGCTGGCGAACAAGACCTTCGCCGCCCTCGACCCCGACAAAGCCCCGGGCATGCCCAAACGGTACGTGCTCGACATGTTTCCCTACCCCAGCGGCGCCGGGCTGCACGTTGGCCACCCCGAGGGGTACACCGCGACCGACATTGTGTCCCGCTACTACCGGATGAAGGGGTTTAACGTCCTGCACCCCATGGGTTGGGACGCCTTTGGCCTGCCCGCCGAGCAATATGCTGTCAAAACCGGCCGCCACCCCCGCCTGACCACCGAAGAGAATATCAAGAATTTCCGCCGCCAGATCCAGATGCTGGGCCTCTCCTACGACTGGGACCGGGAAATCGATACCACCGACCCCGGCTACTACAAGTGGACCCAGTGGATCTTCCTCCAGCTCTTCAACTCCTACTTTGACCCGGTGCTGAAGCGCGCGATGCCCATCAGCCACCTGATGAACGAGCTGGTCAATGAAAACCTGGTCATCGCTCCCGACGGCTCACTGCGCCTAAATCCCACGACCGAGGGCTTGGAAGAAGTCGCCGGCGAGGTCCGCATCGAACGCCTCTGGCGCGAGCTCTCCGTCGAAGAACAGGGTGAGGTGATCGACGGACAGCGCCTGGCGTACCAGGACGAGGTCCCGGTCAACTGGTGCCCGGCCCTGGGAACAGTCCTGGCGAACGAAGAGGTGATCGACGGCAAATCCGAGGTGGGCGGCTTCCCCGTCGAGCGCCGCCCCATGCGACAGTGGATGCTCCGCATCACCGCATACGCCGATCGCCTGGCCGACGACCTTGACAGCGTCGACTGGCCCGAGTCGCTCAAGGAGATGCAGCGGAACTGGATCGGTAAGAGCGTGGGCGCGGAGGTCGATTTCGAGATCGCCCCCGAGACCAGCTCGCCCACCGACCGCACCGCGCAGCCGATCCCAACTTCCGCAGTGGGTTCAGCGAACGGCGACACCACCGCCGAGGAGGCCGAGAACGTCCCCGAGGTCATCACCGTCTTTACCACCCGCCCCGACACCCTCTGCGGCGCGACCTACATGGTCCTGGCGCCCGAGCATCCGCTGGTCGAGACGATCACCACCCCCGAGCAACAGCCCGCCGTCGAAGCCTATCGCGCCGCCGTGGCCGCCAAATCCGAGCGCGACCGCATGGCCGAGACCAAGGAGAAGACCGGCGTCTTCACCGGCGCCTACGCGATCAACCCCGTCAACCACGAGCACGTCCCGATCTGGATCGCCGACTACGTCCTGATGGGCTACGGCACGGGCGCGATCATGGCCGTCCCCGCACACGACGAGCGGGACTTCGAGTTCGCGAAGAAGTTCGACCTCCCCATCCGCCAGGTCGTCCAACCCGCGCCCGGGCACGGGGCCGCCAGCGCGGAGCGCTCGTTCACCGGCGACGGCATTGCGATCAACAGCCCCCTCATCGACGGCCTCTCCACTCGGGACGCCAAGGAGCGCATTACCGATTGGCTCGACAACCAGGGCCTGGGCCGCAAGTCCATCAAGTACAAGCTCCGCGACTGGCTCTTCTCGCGCCAGCGGTATTGGGGCGAACCGTTCCCGATCGTGCTGGACGAGGAAGGCAACGCCTTCCCGCTCGACATCAATGAACTGCCGCTCACATTGCCCGAACTGGCCGACTTCAAGCCGACCGGCACGCCTGAGCCCCCCCTGTCGAAAGCGAAAGACTGGATCCGCTACAGCAACAAGGCCGGCGAACTCTTTACGCGCGAGACCAACACCATGCCCCAGTGGGCCGGCTCGTGCTGGTACTACCTCCGCTACATCGACCCGAAGAACAGGAACCGCTTCGTCGATCCCGAGAAGGAACGCTATTGGATGCCGGTGGACCTCTACGTCGGCGGCGTCGAGCACGCGGTCCTCCACCTGCTCTACTCCCGCTTCTGGCACAAGGTGCTCTACGACCTGGACTGCGTCTCCACGCCCGAGCCGTTCCAGCGCCTGGTCAACCAGGGGCTGATCCTGGGCGAGATGGAGTTTCACTTCTTCGAGGACGACATGGGCCGCCCGGTCAGCCTCACCGAGGTCCACGAGATGGATGAGGAGGCGACCGAGAACGCCGTCCGTATGGTGGCGTCCAGGCGCGAGACCGGCGAGAAGTTGCTGGGCAAGCGCATCGACGAATTGCTGGTCGAGCGTAAGGGCGACAGCTACGTCCTCAAGGCCAACCCCGCCATCCGCGTGGACGCGCGGAGCTTCAAGATGTCCAAGAGCCGCGGGAACGTCGTGAACCCGGACAGCATCGTCCGCGACTACGGCGCCGACGTCTTCCGCCTCTACGAGATGTACATGGGCCCCCTCACGGATCAAAAGCCCTGGAACACCCGGGACATCGTCGGCATGTCCCGCTTCCTCAACGGCGTCTGGCGCAACCTCGTCGGCGACGACGAAGACCGCCGGGAGGGCGAGGCTCCGTCCGAGCCGTCGTCCGCCTCCCGCCGCATCGCCGACGTACCCGTCCCCGAGCCCGTCGAGCGCCAACTCCACCGCGCGATCAAGAAGGTCGCCGAGGACATCGAAGGCCTGCGATTCAACACCGCGATCGCCGAATTGATCAAGGTCAACAACGAATTGACCCACCTCAAGGCCATCCCGCACTGGTTCGCCGAGCGGTTCGTGCTGATCCTCGCCCCCTTCGCCCCGCACATCGCCGAGGAGATCTGGCAGCGGCTGGGTCATGAACAGTCGCTGGCCCGCCACGCCTGGCCCGCCTACGATCCGGCCAGGCTGGTCGATTCGACGATGGAGCTGCCGGTGCAGGTCAACGGCAAGCTCCGCGGGAAGATCACCGTTCCCGCCGACGCCGACGAGGGCACGATCCTGACCACCGCCAAGTCCGACCCCGGCGTCAAGACCTGGGTGGACGGTAAGACCGTCGTCAAGCAGCTCTACGTGCCGAGAAAGTTGGTCAATTTCGTCGTGAAATGAAAACGCCCGTAGCACGGGCGCCTCGCCCGTGTCTTCGGCCCATTCACGGGCGAGGCGCCCGTGCTACGGACAACCTGTATTGATTCATCCTTCATCCTTGCCGTCCTATGCCTGTTGAAATCGAAGCCAAGATCAAAGTCGATGACCTCGCCCCCACACGCGCCAAGCTCGAATCCGCCGGCGCCCGCTTGCGCGGTGACTTCTTCGAGACCAACGTCATCTTCGACACCGACGACCGCTCGCTCCTCGCCGCCGACAAGGGCCTGCGCGTCCGCTCGTCCAGGGATCTCAAGTCCGACGAGCAGACGACGACCGTGACCTTCAAGGGCCCCCGCAAGCACGGCCCGCTCAAGAGCCGCCAGGAGACCGAGCTGACTGCCGAACGTTTCGAGCCGGCGGTCGAGTTGCTGGAAGACCTGGGCTTCCACCCCATCCTCACCTTCGAGAAGCGCCGCCAGTCCTGGGAGCTTGCCGGCTGCAAGGTCGAACTGGACGAGCTGCCTCACCTGGGCTGCTTCGTCGAGATCGAGGGCCCCAGCGAGAAGGCCGTCCAGCGCCTCCAGGAAACCCTGGGCCTCGGGCACCGCCCGATCGTCAAGACCGCGTACGTCGGCCTGATGATGACCTACCTGCAAGACCGTGGCGAACCGACTCGCGCGGTCCGCTTCGCCAACCGCTGATTTTCTCCCTCTCCCGCGCGGGCGGCCTTGGGCCCAGCCTTGCACGATGGCGAATCCAGGCCACTCAGGCGGCAGCGAATTCGCGCTGAGCATCAGGGTCCTTGCCATCCTGCGCGCTCGCCGGATTTTTCTTGCATTGACGAATTCCTTCGTTAATCTGATCCTCCCATTGACGAAAGTCTTCGTCAATCAACTCCGGGAGCGCTGTTGCCCATGCCCCGAAAAGCCTTGTCCAAGCCTACCGATGTCGAGCTGGCGATCCTCCGCGTGCTCTGGGCCCGCGGGCCCAGCACCGTCCGCGAAGTCCACCACGCCCTCGTGGCCGACGACCCCGATCGCGACACCGGCTACTCCACCACCCTCAAGATGATGCAGGTCATGCTCGACAAGGGGCTGCTCGTCCGCGACGAGGGCAGGCGGCCGCAGGTGTATGCGCCGTCGCAACCGGAGGAGCAGACCCAGCGTCAAATCCTCAAGGACCTCCTGCAGAAAGTGTTCGGGGGCTCGGCGCGCAAGCTCGTGATGCGGGCCGTCGAATCCGAACGCATCAGCGCCCGCGAGCTGTCCGAGATCCGCAAGCTCCTCGATGAGCAGATAAAAGGAGACCCGCAATGAACCTCCTGCGATCCGTTCTGGAGTCGTCAGCCGTCGAGCGCGTCGGGTGGACGCTCGTTCACTTCGTATGGGAGGGGGCGCTGGTCGCCCTGCTGCTGGCCGGGCTGCTCGCATTGCTCCGGCGGCGGAGTTCCTCAACGCGTTACGTGAGCGCCTGTGCCGCCCTGCTGGTACTGGCGGCGCTGCCGGTGGTGACGTTCGTCCTCACACCGGCCAGGGAGGTGGCGGAGGTTGCACCTGGCCCCTTGCTGACGCCGCCGTCGCCCAAGGCGCATACGCCGGCCCGCGCACAGCCGATCCCGCTGCCCGCGACTCCGCCGCGGTCGTCGACGACGCTGGTGGAATTGTCGGGGTCGCGCGTCGTCACAGGACCCGATGCAGGTAGAGGCATCGAAGCGCTTCCCGCCTCGGCGAGCCACGCTGCGAAACCGCAAGCGTGGTCGCAGACCCTGCGGGCAAGCTTTGCAGATTGGAGCCGGCGTTCGATCGATGTCGCCGCGCCGGCGCTCCCCTGGGTCGTTACGGGATGGTGCGCGGGGGTGTTGGCGTTGGCAACGTGGAACCTGGGCGGCTGGGCCGCCGTCCGCCGTCTGCGCCGCCGCGCCACCGGCTCGGTGGGAGAGTCGATCGCGAATTCTGCGGCGCGGCTGGCGGGGCAGATGGGGCTTCGCCGGGCCGTCCGCGTGCTCCAATCCACGCTGGTCGATTCGCCTCTGGTGATCGGGGCGATCAAGCCGGTCATTCTGCTTCCGGCGAGCCTCCTGACCGGACTTTCGCCGGCCCAGGTCGAATCGCTGCTCGCGCACGAGCTGGCGCACGTCCGCCGGCATGACTACCTGATCAACCTCCTCCAGGGGGTGATCGAGACGCTTCTCTTCTATCACCCGGCGATCTGGTGGGTCTCGCGGCGGATCCGCGTCGAGCGCGAACATTGCTGCGACGACGCCGTCATCGCGCTGACCGCGGATCGCGCCTCGTACGTGCGGGCGCTGGCGGTGGTGGCGGAGTCGGCGGCAACTCACCGCGCGTCATCGCTGACAGGCCGCCTGGTCCCCGCGGCCTCGGGCGGGTCGCTGCTGGCGCGGGTGCGGCGTCTCCTGGGCCTGCCGGATGCCGACACCGCCCGTTCACCGCGCTGGCTGGCGGGCGCGGTCGCGCTGGTGCTGTGCCTGGTCGCCGCGACCGCGGTCGTGACCCACGGCCAGGACAAACCCGCCGCCGCCAACCCCGACGCCCGGAAGGACAAAGACTTCGACCTGCCCGAGGACAAAACCCTCGACCTGGAAGTGGTCGACAAGGCGTCGGGCGAGCCGATGCCGACGCTCACGCTCTCGGTTCGCACCGACAACCAGACCCGCGCCTTCGCCACCGACGCCCAGGGCCACGCGAAGATCGACTTCGCCCCTGGCTCCCGATACATGAGCATCACGGCCAAGCCCGTGGGCTACGTCCCGACGCAGCTCACCTGGCGAAACGACAACACCAAGGACCCGGTTCCGGACAAGTTCACGCTCGAGGTGGAGCACGGCACGACGATCGGCGGCATCATCCACGACGAGGAGGGCAAGCCGGTCGAGGGCGTAACCGTGCAACTCATCCTTCGCCGCAAGAACGAGAGTTCCAACGCCTGCGTCACCACCGCCATCTGGGATTTCCCCTGCCGCACCGACGAGCAAGGGCATTGGACCTGCGACATCGCGCCCAAGGACCTCGAAGCCCCGATGATTCGCCTGTCGCACCCGGACTACATCAGCGACGAGATGTATAACATGACCCCCGCGCCGCCGATCGACAAGCTGCGCGACATGACCGGCGTGATGGTGCTCAAGAAGGGCGTTGCGGTTGCCGGCCGCGTGCTCGACGACCAGGGCAAGCCGATTGCGCGGGCCAAGGTCATGCAGGGGCGCGATCGCTTCGGCTCGCACTACCCCGAGACGACGACCAACGCCCAGGGCAACTTCCGCTTCCCCCAGGTTCGGGGCGGAACGGACATGGTGCTGACCGTGACGGCAAAGGGCCGCTCGCCCGACCAGAAGACCTTGCGCGTGGACGCGCCGGTTGAGAACATCGAGTTTCGCCTGGCGCCCGGGCACGTCGTCCACGGGCGCGTGGTCGATCCCGACGGCAAGCCGCTGGCGGGCGTGATGATCGCCACCGACACCTGGCGCGGGAACCGGGCGCTGATGTTCCGCGCCAACACCGACGGCCAGGGCCGCTGGACCTGGAACGAGGCCCCCGCCGACGAGGTGCTGACCGACATCCTCAAGCAGGGCTTCATGGACGTGCGCCAGCGCTCGATCAGCCCGTCCGACCAGGAGCAGACGTTCAAGCTGACCCGGCCGATGCACGTGGCGGGCACCGTCCTCGACGCCCAGACCGGCAAGCCGGTGGACAGCTTCCGCGTCCTGCGCGGGACCGACTGGGGGCAGGGCCAGGCGATCTACTGGGATCGCCGCGAGGGCCGCGTGCAGAGCGGCGGCAAGTTCGAATTTGACATCACCTACCCCTACCCCGGTTACGCCGTGCGGATCGAGGCCAACGGTTACCTGCCAGCCGACTCGCGCACTTTCCACGATGCGGACGCGCCGGTCACGCTCGAATTCAAGCTGAAGAAAGGTCAATCCCTCACCGGTGTGGTGCGCACGCCCGACGGCAAGCCGCTCGCCGGCGCCGATGTCATCCTCTGCCCCGGCCCCAACTCCGCTTACATCCGCAACGGCGAGATCCAGCAGCGGCAGGACAGCCCGGCGGTCCAGACCGATGGTGCGGGCCGCTATGCGCTTCCGCCCCAGACCGGCCAATATGCGGTCATCATCCTCCACGACCGGGGATACGCGATGCTCCGGTCCGAGCAACTTGCCAAGTCCACCGGCGATATCACGCTCCAGCCCTGGGGGCGGGTGACCGGCGTGCTGCGGGTCGGGGCCAAGCCCGCGCCGCCGGGGACGATGCTGTCGGTCCAGATGCGCGAGGAGGAACCCTACGACCCCAAGACGCCGCGGGCCTATCACGACATTCAGACCGCGACCGACACCGACGGGCGGTTCACTTTCCCGAAAGTGCCGCCAGGCCGGGCGTCGGTGGCTGTTCAGGTCAAGCTCAGTGAGAACATGACCGGCTTCACCCAATCGACTCCCGTCACGGTCAAGGCGGGCGAGACGGTCGAGGTGAACATCGGCGGGACGGGCCGGCCCATCGTCGGGCGGATCAAGGCGCCGGCCGAGCTGAAGGATGTGAACTGGTCCGCCAGCCAGAGCGGGTTCATGACCAAGATCTACGCCCCGCAGCCCAGGTTCCCGGACAACTGGAACGAGATGGAACAGGCTGACCGTCAGAAGTGGATCGACGCCTGGAACAAGAGCGCTGATGGAAAGGCACAGCGCGAGGCCGTCGAGAAGCGACGCTATTACACGTTGCGGGTCAACCAGGACGGCTCGTTCCGCGCCGATGATGTACCGGCAGGCGAATACCAGGCCAACATCGTGCTGACCACGGCGTCGGGCAATAACACC
>DATBFY010000693.1:0-5093 GCA_036558265.1 Tepidisphaeraceae bacterium
GCCCTTGGGCGGCGTTTCGAGCGCCCGCGCCGACATCAACGGCTTTGGCGATGGCACCGGCTACACCGTCAATAACAACGCCAGTGGCGCGGCCTCGATCAGTGGCGGCACGCTGACGATTACCACCGCGGTGGCCAGCCAGGCGTCATCCGTATTCAACAACACGCCGCAGAACATCGGCAACTTCACCGCGTCGTTCACGTACACGGATGTGAGCACCGGTGGGGCGGACGGCTTCGCGTTCGTGCTCCAGAATGACCCGCGCGGCACCGCCTCCCTGGGCGACGCGGGCGGACAGCTCGGCTACGGCAGCGGCGGCACGCCCTCCACCGCCATCACCCCCAGCGCCGCGATGACCTTCAACATTTACTCCGGCAATGGCGGGAGCTCGGCTGGATTCGGCAGTGTCGGGAACGTGCGGTACAGCCCCACCGGCAACGGGGTCGACATCACCAACGGCCAGCCGGTCAACGTGACGGTTAATTACGCCCCGTTCCGCAACACCGGGATCATCAGCGCGACCCTGACCCAGGGCGGCAACAGCTACACGACCCGTCCGCAACTGTACAACGCGACCGGCCTGGCGGGTGGGAACACGGCGCTGGTCGGGTTCACCGGCGGCACCGGCGGCCTCAACGCGACACAGACGCTGGGGAGCTTCACCTTCACCTCGGGCAACGCCGTCGCGCCGGCCGGACCGTACAACGTCCTCCAGTCCACCGACGCCGTCACCGCGATCAACGGCACGCAGTTCCCCAACGGCAACGGCGGCACGTTCACGCCCGCCACCGAGGGCGTCGAGCACGCGATCGACAAGGGCAGTAATGCCAAGTACCTCAACTTCGGCGGCGCGGGCTCGGGGTTCCAGGTGACGCCGGCGATCGGTTCGACGATCGTGAGCAGCCTGGTGCTGACGTCGGCCAACGACGCGCCGGAGCGCGACCCGGCCTCGTACCAACTCCTGGGCTCGAACGACGGCAGCACCTTCGTGCAGATCGCCAGCGGTACGGTGCCCGCGTTCCCGGGGCGTTTGACCGAGCAGGAATTGACGTTCGCCAACGCGCTGCCGTACACGCAGTACCAGGTGATCTTCCCGACCGTGGCGGACCCGACCACCAACAACAGCATGCAGATCGGGGAGGTGCAGTTGGTGGGCGTGGCGGCGGTCCCCGAACCGACCGGCGTGGCGCTGTTGGCGCTGGGCGGCGCACTGCCGTTGCTCCGGCGACGGCGGGCGTGAGAATGGGGCGATCGCACGTGCCTGGCGTGCGAACCCCCCGCCTTCGGCGGGGCGATCGGGAAGACGGCTCGGACGGAGCCTCGCCCTCCCGTTTAGCGCGCCAAGCCGCGAACGGCACGCCATGCTTGCAAGCAACGCGACCGGTTCCTATACTACCGGACTTTCCCCGCATTCCGGGGGCGCCGTTTTCAGGGTTAAGTCCAGTTAAAGGAACGAGATGCCGACGATCAACCAGCTCATCAAGAAGCCTCGCCGATCCCTGGCGAAGATCAACAAGGTCAAGGACCTCGAGGCCTGCCCGCAGAAGCGCGGCGTCTGTCTGCAGGTCAAGACGATGACCCCGAAGAAGCCCAACAGCGCGCTGCGGAAGATCGCCCGCGTGCGGCTCTCCAACGGCAAGGAAGTCACCGCCTACATCCCCGGCGAAGAGCATAACCTGCAGGAGCACAGCATCGTGCTGGTCCGAGGCGGCCGCGTCCGCGACCTGCCGGGCGTGCGTTACCACGTCGTCCGCGGCACGCTGGACAGCCTGGGCGTCGATGGCCGCAAGCGCGGCCGCTCGAAGTACGGCGCGAAGCGCCCCAAGTAACAAGGATCGCAATTCCCCCGTTTAGCCGCGCCCGCCAGGGCCCAGGGCCGCGGAGTTGCTCGGAGTATCAGTCGGCGTTCGACTGAGAAAAGACAAGGGCAATCGATCACGCCCTTCACCGAAAGAAAGGTTTAGGCAATGGCATTCAAGAAGTTCACCGCGAGCGAGAAGATCCTCAAGCCGGATCCCCGCTTCAACAGCAAGCTGGTTTCCAAGTTCATCAACTGCCTGATGTGGGACGGAAAGAAGACGGTCGCGCAGGGGATCTTCTACGAGGCGATGGACATCGTGAAGGACAAGCTCAAGGACGTCCCCCCCCTTGAGGTCTTCGAGACGGCGATCAACAACGTCAAGCCGTTCGTCGAGGTTCGCAGCCGTCGGGTCGGCGGGGCGAACTACCAGGTGCCCATGCAGGTGAACAAGAAGCGTCAGCAGTCGCTGGCGTTCCGATGGATGCTTGCCGCCTGCCGCGATGCCGGTGGGCGTCCGATGGCCAACCGCCTGGCGGATGAGCTTCTGGCGGCGTATCGCAAGGAGGGCAAGGCGATGAACACCCGCGAGCAGACGCACCGCATGGCGGACGCGAACAAGGCGTTCGCGCACTTCGCCTGGTAATCTTCCGATCGAATTGAACCAACGCGAAGAAACCCGCGAGCTCCTTCGATCTCGCGGGTTTCTTCTTTGCGCGCGCCTCGCCGGCCGGATCAGCTCCGGCCGACGACGCACGGTCAGCGGCGCCGGCGGGCCTTTTCCAGCGAGCTGCTGGCGGCCGACAGCTTGGCCAGGAGCCCCGAGTAACCCCTGGCCACCCGCGGCACCGACGTGCGGCGGACCGACGTCCGCCGACTGTTACGCGTGCGCGTCATCTGCACACTCCTTTCGCGTAAATTCCCGCGGGGGAGATTAGACCCGCCGCGACGACGCGTCGAACGGGCAGGGTTTTTGCGACAGTCCGATAAGCGCGGGCGGCGATGCGACGAGTCGGTCGGTCGGTCGGTCGGTCGGCCGCACGCCGGAACCCCCACGCCGGAACCCCTCGGTGCGCTCGTTGCGCGCCGCGCCCGGCGTCACGCCGCCCGGTCAACGATCGGCCCGCCCGACGCTGTACAACCACCAGCGCTTCTTCGCCCGCTTGGCGCTGCGCGCCTGGCGCTCGCAGTAGAGCGTCATCCGCTCCCCTGACTCGGTCTCCACGCGGTACCAGTGCCGCCGCAGGTACATCTCCCCCCGGTCGGCCGAGCTGCTCTTCCACGCCCCCAGCACCTGCGCGACGACGTAAGAAGTACCCCGCCAGGCGAACGCCCGCGGCACCCCCGCCTCCCCGCGTGCCATCGCCGACGCGTCAAAGCTCCCCGCCACCGGCTCGATCGCCTCGCTCACGAACTCTTCGCCGGTCCCGTCGTGCATGCCGGCGATTGGACCCGATCCGCCTGCGAAATCAGCAAAAAAATTCCCGCCGACCTCGTGCGATTCGCCGGGCCTCTTCCAGGCGTGGTTAGATCAGACGAATCGGAACACCGGCGGAAAGAGGATCACCACGATCGCCGCCCACGCGCCGTAGACCGGCAGGTAATCCGTCTGCCATTTCTCCAGGGAAGTGAACGACCCGCTCCGGTTCAGGAAGCGGAAGTAGAGCACGGCGGACCACGCCAGGTTGACCAGGAGGATCACGTTCTCGCCCAGGGCGGCCACGCGGTTGGGGCTCAGGCCGAACTCGGTGATGCGCGCGGCGATGGCCCACAGCATGACCGCGTCGGCCAACAGCGCGCTGACCACCAGCACGACCTGCAGTACGTCGAAGGCGTTCGGGGGCGACCGCGGATCGCGGGCGGATGCGGAGTAGAGCAGAAGGCCGATGACCACCACCAGCAGCAGGTCGAACGCGATCAGCACGTTCCGCGCGATGTCGATGCCGCGCCCGGTCCACAGGAAGGCTCCCAGGAACAGGATCAGCACCGCGGCGAACAGCGGCGTGAACAGGCGCGTCAGCACCGGCGCCATGTTCTCGATTACGCTTTGCTTGGCTTCCACCAGCCAGGAAGCGACCAGGACGGCGCCGGCGGCGCCGCAGGGCAGCAGCCACGAGCCGATGAACGGCCCGACGTTGACCCCGATGGCCTGGAAGATCATCGCCATGAACGCCGTGAGCACGCCGCCGCCCAGCGCGATCAGGACGTAGTAGATGAACAGCTCCCCCGAGAACCGGATGAAGTCCATGCGCCCCTCGACCCGGCCCCAGCGGCCCCCGGCATAGGTGACGCCCACCACCAGCCAGAGTGCGATCGGCAGGTGCACCGCGGTCAGCGCCTCGGTGTTGCCGCCGTGCACGAACGGATACGCGTTGGCCAGAACGCCAGCCGCCGCGAACGCCGCAGCCAGCCAGCCGACGGTGCGGGTGTTGAGGCGCCGTTTCCAGACGAAGTAACCGGTCAGAAGCGGGAGCACGAAGAGACTCAGGTTACGCGCGTAGAAACGGACATCCTCAACCTTGTGCTCGTCCAACTGCAGCCCGAAGAGCGCCGGCGCCTTGATGGCTACCGCCGCGGCGACCGCAAGCCAGAAGGCGACGACCGCGTCCGTTCGACCCGGCGCCCGCGACGCTCCCGAATCCCAGGGCATGAGCACGAGCTGCTTCCAGAGGCGGTCCGAGTGCTCGCGCGCGAACTCCCGCGAGAGGGCGTCCAGGTTGCCCATGCGCTTCACCGCCACCAGGAACGCTTCATCGGTCGCGAGCCCCGCCTTGACCAGGCCCGCGACCTGCTCGCGCAGGTGATCCTCGAGCTCGGCGACATCGACCGGGTGGATCGCCTGCCGGCGACGCAGGTAGCTCCGCCACTGGTCGATCTGCTCGTCGAGCGATACCGGGTGACGTGGAGTCTCCATCGTGAGGTTTCCTTACGCCCCGCGCATGGCCGCGCCGGGAAGGGCAAGCGCCCGCCAGATCCCCTGCAGGGTCGAGTTCACCGCTTGCCACTGCTCGCGTTCCCCGCCGAGCCGAGCCTGGCCGTCAGACGTGATCCGGTAGTACTTGCGTCGACGACCCGTGGGGGCAAGTTCCCACCGGGCCTCGACGTGACCGAGCCGCTCGAGCCGATGCAGGACGGGATAGAGCATCCCGTCCGTCCACTCGATTCGCCCGTCGGACAACTCCCGGACGCGCTGGAGGATCGCATACCCGTAGCTGTCCCCTTCAGCCAAGATCGCCAACACGATCGGGGTCGAGGAAGCGGCAATTAAGTCCTTGTTGATCTCCATGATTCACTC
>DATBFY010000694.1:0-4456 GCA_036558265.1 Tepidisphaeraceae bacterium
CCGGGGCTTATGAATCCCCTGCTCTGCCAACTGAGCTACGCTGCCAACTGATGCAAGGATATAGCGATTTTACGCGTCCGATCAAGGTCGGTTCGCGAAGGACGTGCACCACTGAAGTGGGCACGCCGCGCGCGATGCGTCAACCCAACGGGTGACGAGGCGTCAGCTCGCCATGACGCGGCTGATGGTGAAGATCGGCAGCAGCAGCGCCAGGGCGACGCCGCCGATGATGAAACCCATCACGCAGATCATCGCGGGCTCGATGTAGCGCGTCAGGTTGGCGATCTGTTCCTTGAGCTCCTGCTCGGCGTAGGTGCTGACCTGTTCGGTGACGAACGCCAGCTTGCCGCTCTTCTCGCCGCTGTGCAGCATCTGGGTGACGCTGCGCGGAACCAGGGAGTTCTGGAAGAGGGGCTCGGAGAGCTGCTTGCCCGCCTGGATCTGGTCGCTGACGCCGGTCCACAGGTCGCGGTAGTATGAATTTCCGGTGAGGTCGCGCGCGGTGTTGACGCAATCGACCAGGCTGATGCCGGCGCCGGCCATCGTGCCGATCATCCGCAGCCCGCGCGACAGGTGCAGCTTGCGGAACATTTTGCCCATCAGCGGGATGCGGATCTGGATGTAGTGCCAGACCCGCGCGCCGCCCGGGGTCTGAAGGTAGATGTAGAGCAGCAACAGGCCCGTGCCCACGCCGATGAGCAATCCCAGCCAGTGCCCGACGATGAAGTCGCTGACGTTCATCAGCACCTTGGTCGGAACGGGAAGCGCAGCCTTCTTTGAGGCGTAAATCACCGTGAACTTGGGCAGCACGAAGGCCAGGAGGAAGATCGTCGTGCTGACCGCGAACGCCAGCATGATGCCGGGATACGTCAACGCCCCCTTGACCTTGCGGCGGATCTCCTGCTCGTCGCGCAGGTAGGCGACCGCGCGGTTCAGAAGCTTGCTGAGCATCCCTGACTTCTCGCTGGCCTTGATCAGCGAGATGAACAGCCGCGGGAAACTCCGGGGGTGGCGGCTCAGCGCGGTCGAGAAATCGCGTCCTTCCTGCACCTGCCTCGAGAGGTCCTCCACCAGGCGCCGCACGTTGGGCCGCTCGCACTGCACGGCGATGCAGTCGAGGGCTTCGCTGAGCGTGACGCCGGTCTCGATCATGATCGAGATCTGGTGGGCGATCTGGATGACGTCATTGCGGCTGATCTTGATGTCCGCACCGCCTTCCGTGGTGGCGGCAGAAGCAGAGGCGGAGGCGGCGTCCTCCGCGTCGGTGCCCGCCAGGCGGATCGAGCTGGGGTAGCGCCCCTCGGCGCGGAGCATCTGCTGGGCGTGGGCGACCGAATCGGCAACCAGCGTGCCGGAGGCGGCGTTGCCGCTGGAATCGCGCGCGGTAAAGACATAGGCGGGCATGTGAGGCCTCCGCCGGTCCTATCGGCTGATGCGGATGGGGGGTTTATGAGTCCTCGCCAGCTTACTGCCGGGGCGGTTCCTGTAGTTCGATGGTTTGGTTGGCCGCCACGTTCTTGCGGGTGACCTGCTGTCCCGACGGGTGAAACTGTACGACCAGGTCAACCGATCGCCGTCCGCCCAGGCCGAAATGGCGCTGCGTTGTGCCGTACGCGAAGTACGAGTGCGCCGACTGGCTGCCGACGTTGAGCACCGGTTCGAAGGCAACGAGCACTCCCGAGCCGGGTTCCGTAAGCCGAATGGTCGCGCCGGCCGCGCCGCGGTTGGCCCCGGCGCCGACGAGACGGATGTTGAGAAAGCCATTGTGTGTCGCGGTGGGAGCCAGGTTGTTGCGGTAGACGCGCAGCCGCCGCTGGCCGTCGAGCTTGGCGGCGCTGTAGCCGATGACGTCCAGCGCCCCGTCGTCGTCGATGTCGCCGAAGCACAGGCCGTCATCGACCGTAGCGGAAGCGGCGTCCTCAATGCCCCAGGATTTGTTGGCGTACTGATAGCGGCCGTTCCCCAGCCCCTTGAGCACCCACAGGAAGTTCCGGCCGTTCCAGAGAATGTCGGCAATGCCGTCGTTGTCCAGGTCAACGACCACCGCCATTCCCCAGGACGCGTAAACCGGTTTGCGGGCCTGGTCCATCCCGAGCAGGGCATCGTCCTTGCGCGTGAAATGCGCCTTGCCGTCGTTGAGGTAGACGACGGGCCTTTTGTTTTCGATCACCAACAGGTCGATCGAACCGTCCTGGTTCAGGTCTCCCACCCCCTTGATCGCCAGGCCATCTTCCCTGAGCCCGGCGGCTGCGGTGGCGTCGGTGAAGTTGAACTTGCCGTCGTTGAGAAAGATGCGCGACTTGCCCTGGGGGTAGGCGTAACGCCCCCAGTGTGCGATCAGGTCGAGGTGGCCATCCCCGTTGAGATCGACCGGGATCATGTTGGTTTCGTTCTTCGGGTTTTCAACGGTAACCCGGCCGATGGGCGAGAAGGCGGCGGTCGGCGCGGCGCCGGCGCGAGGTTGAATGGTGGAATCGAACGATTCGATCAGGATCCCGCCTTCGTATTCGTGCAGCCAGTCGATCTTGCCATCGGCGTTGAGGTCCACCAGGGCATTGGCACGGGCGCGGCCGGCGCCAAGCTGCGAATTCTCGAAGATGACGTGGCCCGGCGTCGATCGATTGATCCACCATCGGCCGGCGCCGTCTTCGTGAGTGATGAGCACGTCGATTCGACCATCGGCATTGAGATCGGCGGGAAGATAAACCTCGCGTGTGGGCAGGTTCGGGCCGGGCGGGATGACCGTGAAATGCCCCTGGCCGTCGTTAAGCGCGGCAACCGCGACACCGCCGCCATGGGCGCCCAGGAACAGATCCAGTTTGCCGTCGCCATCGAGGTCGATCAGGTCCACACCCGACAGCCACCACTTGGGATCCGCCGCATATTTGTCGTCGAGAATTCTGGCGAGATTGGACCGGACCGTGACATCCGTAAAGCCGGCCGGCTCCTGGGCCGGCGTGCGGCAAGCAGGTGTGATGAGGATGAGAACGCCAATGCAGGCGAATTGGCAGGTGTTCATGGATCGGGCCGAGAAGGGTCGCGGCAGCGCGCGGTAGGCGGCTGCCCAACAGATTTAGTGCCCGCGGACAGGCGTGTTGTCGCGCCAGAGGTGCCGGTTGCCCGCCTTGATCGCAAGAGCTCTCATCCGCGCCGTGTCGCCCACCTCACACGCCGATTGACCAATCGCATCGCCAGCGGTAGCACATCGGTTGCGTGCCCTGGAACGTCGTCTTAACATCGCCCGCGGCAAAGGAGTGCCCCATGCCCGGCGAGACGGAACTCCATAAAACCCTCAAGAAGGAAGCCTGCCGCTGGCTTTACCGGATGGGGTACCGGTGCATCGCCGCGGAGGTGCGGCTCAAGCCGCTGGGCATCATCGACGCGGTCGGCACGGGACTCTTCCGGCCCTACGCCAACTATCTCGGACTCCAGCGCGAGCTTCAGCAGGTCTGCTTCGTCGAGTGCAAGGCCAGCCGCGGCGACTTTCTCCGGGATCAGTCGAACGACGGCCAGATGGAACTGTGCCTCGTGGAGCGCAAGCGCAACATGCGGGTGAAGCGCTACCGCCAGCGCTTCGAGCAGTATGGCCTGCGGCAAGCGGTCGGCCTGGGCAAGTTCAAGGCCTGCCTGCTTCAACCGATGGCGAACCTCCACTACGTCCTGGCCCCGGCGGGGATGATCCAGAAGAAGGAACTGCCGCCTCGGTGGGGACTGCTCTCGTACGGCAGCGCCGGGGTGAACGTGGTGGTGCGGGCGGACTGGCAGGAGTGCTCGCGGACCGCCCACGTCGAGGGGGCGATCGCGCGGACGCTGACCGGTGACATCTATCGCGCGGACGATCGGGCGATCTCGTCGGTCAATCGCGAGATCTTCGCCCAGCAGCAGGCGCTGGCGGAGCGGATCCGCGCGATCCGGCCGCACGTGGTGGTGGCGCCGGACGGGAACGGGGAAGAGATCTCGGAGTAATGCTGCTGCCAGCCGCTTGCGGCTTGGCGGCGTCACCCAGCGACCTGCAACGCGGGGTAGTACCGCGCCAGCGCCGCCTCGACCTGAGACTGGGGCGCGAGCACGCACTTGATGTCCATCGCGAGCCGCCGGGCCAGTTCCCCCACGCCGGGCGCGAGCGACGCGTCGCCCACGGCCACGATCAGGCGCCCCTCAACGACGCGGAGGGGGAGTGCCCGCAGGCCCAGTGCCAACTCGCGCGGGAGGAATTCGATGGCTTGGGCGTCGATGCCGAGTTGATCGAGATCCACCGGGTCGAGATGTCCGGCGAGCTGGCTGCACCAGGCCGACCAGACGTGCTCGGGCTGGCAGAACCCGAGGGAGACGGCGATCTGCCCGAAGCGTTGTCGGGTCTGGCGCTGCTCTGCGAGGATCTCGTCGATGTCGTGGGGAGTAAGTTGCCCGAGCCGGGCCAGAAGTTCGCCCATTCGCTGGCGGTCCATTCTCTCGC
>DATBFY010000695.1:0-5946 GCA_036558265.1 Tepidisphaeraceae bacterium
GAGGCGGCCGTCGCGCGCGTCCCGTGGAGCCGCGCCGAGGCGTGCATCATCCCCTCGGGCGAATCGTCGGCCGCCCAGGAGGCGGGCATCCGCGTTCTCTCCGCCGAGCGGGTCATCTTCAACCACCTCCTGGTCATTCTGCGCCGCAACGCTGCCGAGTTCGTCGGCATCCAGGAGGTCAGCGGGATGATCGAGCGCCTGAAGCAGGACCGCCCGGACCTGGTCAAGGCCCTGATCCCGACCCAGCTGACGCTCCAGCAGGTCACCGAGGTGCTCAAGCACCTGCTGCGCGAGCGCATCCCCGTTCGCGACCTTCGCCTGATCTTCGATTCCCTCGCGCGCTACGCCGCCAGCACCAAGGATCCGGCCACGCTGGCCGAATACCTCCGGCGCGACCTGCGGCGACTCGTCTGCGCCCGTTATTCCGCGGGGCGAGGCGTGCTCAACTATTACGCCCTGCATCCGGAGATCGAGCGGATGATCCAGGAGGCGATGGTCGATACCCCCGCAGGTCCAGAGGTGGCCCTCTCCTATGACGATCAGCAGCGACTCATTGCGGGGATGGAAAAGGCGATCGACCCGCGGCGGCACCTGAGCGGGGAGGCGGTCGTCCTGTCCGCGATGCCCAACGTCCGCCGCTACCTCGCCCACGCGCTCGAGCACGTCTTCCCGGACGTGGTGTTCCTGGCGTTCCAGGAGATCGCCCCCGAGTGCGTGCCCAACCAGATCGGCATCGTCACCCCGGGCGAGGGGGAATAGGCGGCAGTGAGACCGGCGGCAGGGGGAACGCCGGCATGCCCGGGGCGCCCACATATGGCCGCGGCGGTCTCGGCGGCGGGCCGCCGGAATTCGGCGGCGCCTGTTTCTGTTCCGGCGACAACATCGACCGCAACGCGTCGATCGCCTCCGCGTGACGACGCGAGATCGTCGACTTGTTCTTGTTCAGCGACTGCGCCACCTCCGTCATGCTCCGCTGCTCGAAATACAACAGCCGGATCAACTCCCGCTGCTCGGTGGTCAATCGCTCCAAGGCTTTCATGACCAGCGCGGCGTTCTCGCGTGCCTCGGCGATGTCGGCCGTCGAACGATCGTCAGTCGGCTCCAGCTCCGAGTCGTCGCCATCGGCGCCGCTCCCCCGCGACAGCAGAAATACCGCCCCCAACCGCCCCACCGCCGTCTCGAACTGCTTGGCGAGGAATTCCGGATCGTCCGAGGCCTCGGAGGTCTCGGCGGTCGTCTCGGCGACCTCGTTCTCCCCGCCCATCCGCGCCACCTGGCGCCGCACCGACGGCGGCAAGCCCGTCAACTGCCGCAGGCCGTCGAAGATGGCGCCGCGGATGCGGTAATAGGCGAACGTCGCGAACGCCACCCCGCGCCCCGGCTCGTACTGCCGCGCCGCCGAGATCAGCCCCACCTGACCCAGCGACACCAATTCCTCGAAATCAACGTGCCTGGGGAGCTTGCGCGCGATGCCGCGGGCGAGCGACCGCACGTAATCCTGGTGCTGCAAGATCAGGTTCTCGACCGTATCCATCGCGATCGCCTCGCGTGAACCGTGCCGCCGTAACGCCGCGCGCGCCGGCATGTCCTAGTGTTTGAAAACCAGGTACGCCAGGTACACCATACCCGCAATAAGCGCCAATACGATCAAAATCGCGCCGCCTACGTCAAAGCCCAGGTAATTCCGCTTCACCTTCGGCTTGGGCGGCGGCGGCGCCGGTTTCTTATCCCGCACCGCGGCCGGCTTCTCCTTCGGACGCTTCGAGGGCTTGGGTGGGGCCGGCTTCACCTCCGGCGGCGGTGAGGGCGCCGCGGGCGGGGCCGGCTCGACGATCTCCGGTGCCGCCGCCGCCCCAGCCTCCGCTGTGGCAACCGCCGCTGCCGCTGCCGCGCCGGCCTCGTCGCCCGTGCCACCGTCCACCGAGATCGGCGCCGGCGCCGCCGACCCCGCCTGGTTCTGCGGCAAGAGATCCCAGTAGCAGATGTAATGGATCGTCGATTTCCCCAGGCGCACCTCGTCGCCGTGCTTGAGCGGTTGGGGGTCCGTCAGCGCCGCGCCGTTCAACCGCGTGCCCCAGCGGCTGCCCATGTCCTCCGCCATTCGCCGGCCATCCTTCATGAAGAACCGCATATGTACACGCGACACGTGCTCATCCTCGATGATCAGGTCCGCCCCCGGCCCGCCGCGACCCACGACCAGTTGGCTCTCCTCTTCCACCGGCAGCATGCAGCGCAACCGCTTCACCCGATCGCCGTCGTAGGTCGTGATGCGGATCTCCGGCGCCGCCCAGCTCGGGTTGTCCGACACCGACATCTGCGCGTTGGCAACCGCATGGGTTACCCGCACCTTCCAACCGTCCGCCTCGTGCCACTGTCCCAATCCCAGCGGCTGGTTCGGGTGCTCGGGCGGGCATTGCAGGACGCATCCGCCGTTCTGCAACCGCAGGACGACCATCTGCCCGGTCGCGCCTGCCGCCTCCGGCGCGAACCCGCCATTCTCCGCGCGCGTGGAGATCAGCACCGCGGGCAGGTCGGCCGCCCCCGCAACGCCCGGGCGATGTTCCGGATAAATTTCTAGCAGGAGTCGGCTCATTCGATAGATTATAATCTTGCCGCTCGTATTTCGGGGCTGCCATGAAATCAATAAACATGGGCATCGTCCTCCTTGCCGTCCTGGCCGTCCTGGCCGCCGGCTGTACCAACTCGCCCAAACAGGAGAAATTCCCCGGGATTGTCCGCCCCAGTCAGAACGGCTCGAAGCTCTATTTCCGCGCCAAGGCCCAGTACGCCGTCGTCCGCTCCCTCGACCCCCATGGCCCCACCCTCGCCAAAGCCATGGACAGCGTCCTCGGCGATCTGGACGGCACCGTCGCCAACGATCCCCGGTGCCCGCTCTTTTTCGGCAAGCGCGGCGAGATGTTCCTCGAGCTCGGTCCCGACGGTTATGCCCGTGCCGAGCAGGACCTGAAGAAGGCACTTGAACTCACCGAAGACTGGGTCCCCGCCTGGATCGCCCTGGCCGATCTCGAAGCCCGCCGCGGCGACGCCCAGAGAGCGGCAAAGTGGCTCGACGGCGCCGACAAGTCCATCCAGATCATCGAGGACCGCGAGCATCAGAAGCCCACCCCGCCCTTCCGCATCCTGGGCCTTGAAATCGGCGGAGAACCGCCCAAGGACCCCAACGATCCCGCCTTGGAGGAAACCCAGCGACGCCAGTTGATGTTCACCTGGCTCCAGGAAAGCGAGCAGTGGACGATCGACAGCCCGTCCCTCCTGATGCCCGCGGTGAGCAGTGCCAGCCCCGGCGCATCGGGCAGCTCGGGGGTGACCGTCAACCAGTCCAACCTCATCCGTCGCTTCCGCGCCCGCGTCGATTTCGAAAAGATCGTGATCCGCCTGCGAAGCGGCGCCAAGCCGGCCGACGTCCTGCCCAGCTTCGACCGCGTGTTCCAGTGGGACCCGGACCTGTTCCCCGCGCGCATCGAGAAGGCCGTCCAACTCCGCGCCGCCGGCGACTACCGCCAGGCCGAGCGGCTGCTCCGGCCCTATATTGACGCTGGGGATCCGAAACTGGCCAACAATGCGCGTCTTTTGTACGAAATGGGCAGCATTTACACCGATTGGTACATAAACGACCCGAAATCCCCCGATTCGCAGCAGATTTCCCGGCTTGCCGAACAAGCCTTCACACGGCTCCACCAGGTCAATCCCGAGCACGGGCCGGGCTGGATCGAGCGCGCCCGACTCTACGCGACCGCCGGCGAGCGCGGACGCAAGCCGACGACCCTGAAAGACGCCAACCAGTGGCTCGACAACGCCCGACAGTCCCAGGGACTCACCCAGGACAGCGATGAGATCCGCGCCGTGCGCGAACAGATCGATCGAGCCCAGAAAGCCCTTCAGACGAGCGGAGGTGCAGGATGACGCCCCCAAGCCGCAGCGCCAAAGGCCAAGCCGTGCCGACACAAGGGTTTGAGATCATCGAACGTCTGATCGCGGAGTACCGCAAAAATCGTCGCGCCCCCACCTTGGAGCGGTGGATGAATCAATGCGGGCAGCGGCTGACCCAATATTGCGCCGAAAACTCGGGAGCTACGGCGCAGCGGGAAGCCGCGACCGTGGGCCGGGCCCTTGAGCTCGCTGGCGAGCTGGTTGCCGAGATTGCCTCAATGCCGTCCCGACCCGCACGTCGGTGAACCCGGTGCGTCGTTCTGTCATATCGATGCAACGGCGAGATGTGGCACTCGATAACTGGCTATCACCCGAACGTTGCGAAAGGACACCGATCATGGCGGACATCAAAGTTAATCCGGAAAGCGATCAATTCGTTCCCGTCCAGGAACACACCCCTGTCCAGACGGCGAACAACAGCGGCGTGAATTTCGGCAAGGTCCTCGGTGGCGCGGCGAACATCGCCGGTCAACTGGTCTCCGGCGTCGCCGGCGCCCAGACCCTGGGCCTCGGGCCGCTCGTCGGCAACATCGCCGGGAGCCTCGCCGGTGGCAACGGGGTCAGCGGCGGGCCGCTCGACGGCAGCGAGCTGACCAACCTGCTGCAGTTGCAGAACGAAATTCAGCGGCAGTCGCTGGTCTTCAACGCGCAGACGAATATTTCCAAGACCGATCACGAGACGCGGATGTCGGCGGTCCGCAACATCCGAACCTGAGTTGACGTGTTGAAAGGCCCCCCGGGTACACGAACCCGACCGGGTCGTTGGCAAGCCAGGAAACTACGCGATGCCAAACAAGATCGCAGCCGCCGTCCTTGGACCGGCCGAATCCGGGAACTCGATACTCCAGTTCCTGGGCGAGGCGGCCTACCTCTGGTCGTACCGCGGCCAGTTGGACAAGTCGGCAGCCATCTTCCAAGCTCTGATCACCCTGGCCCCCAACGACCCGGTCGGCCACCAGGGGCTGGCCGAGATTTACCTGACGCAGGGGAAATTCCGCGAGGCCGAGCGCGAGGCCCAGACCGCCAGCCGCTCGACGAGTGCGGATCGGCGGACGACGGCGTTTGCCTACAAGTTGCGCGGGCGGGCGCTGATGCAGTTGAACCGCCTCAAGGAGGCCGAGAAGGCCCTGCTGCGTGCGTCGGAGATCGACGCCGGCGGGGCGGAAGGCAAGTCCGCCCTGGAAATCCTGGAGGCGGCGCGACGGATGGGAATCTTCCCGTCCGGGACGTCACCTCCTGTAAAATGATGACGATGACGACGACGAGGATGTGAAACCATGGACCCGATCAGTCGCAAAATCTCGCCCAACATTCAACCGCCGGTGACGCCGGCGCCGGCGACGCCCGCCCAGGAGACCACGCGCAAGTTCGAGGTCGGCTCGAGCGAGGTGACGCAGGCGGCCGGCCAGGCGCAGACGATCGCGCGGCCCTGTTTCGACCGCATTCGCGCCCTGCTCAACGATCCGGCCGTCAAGTCGTTGCCCCGCGAACAACTCCGCGAGCACGTGATCGCCAGCGAGACCAAGCACATTTTCGGCGACAATGCCAGCCCGGACATGGTTGCGGCCGTGACCCAGGCGTTCGAGGACGACCCGCACCTGTCGCAGTTGTTCAACCGCCTGGTCAGTAAGGCGGAGAAGGCCTGACCTTTACCCCCGGTAACCCGCAGCCCGACGTGAGGCGAACATGAACCTGCCGATCCAAGATCCCGTGATGTCCCCGGCGGTCAAGCCGAAGTCGGGCCCGTCCGAAAAGCCCCTGGGGCCGGAATTCGACTTTAAGGACCGCCTGTCGCAGCAGGGCGACGGCGGCGGCGACGCCGCCCGCCGCGGGCACGGCCCCAACGGCGTGGGCAAGCCCGCCGTGGTTGATGCCTCGGCGAAGGTGGACCCGAACGCGGCGACGGATGGCGTCCGCCGCGTCACCCGCGGAACCGTGCCCGACCGCCAGGACATGTTCGGCCAGATCGACCGCATCCGCAAAGACTTCGACGCG
>DATBFY010000696.1:0-3069 GCA_036558265.1 Tepidisphaeraceae bacterium
GAACAACTGCGACGCCTTTTGGGGCACCTTGGGCTGCTTGTCCTTTTCGGCGGCGAGACCCGCCTGGGTCAATGCGGCCAGCAGCAAGAGGCAGACGGCTGCAAGAGTGCACGCGATGCGAGAGGGCTTGCTCATTTGGAGGAATTCCAATGCGTTGTCCGAGGTCCGGGAACCAGTCTCAATCGCCATATAGTCGCGCAGCCGCAACCGAATCTTCCCGAAGCCTTAACAATTGAGTCGGGCTTGCTTCATAAACCGAGGCGGGCAACACTTACGGGCGAATGGCAGTGGTTCCCCTACGTACTGGTCTGATTGCATTAACGCTTCTCTGGCTGATTCCGGTCGTGAACCGGGGCGAGCCTTCCCCTGCCACGAGACCGGCGACCGCTCCGGTGCAGTCCCTGGCGATCACCGTCACCGGCGTGGAAGGGATGGTGCAGGTTCGCGAGGGGGACGGGCAGCCGTGGCGGAAGGCGGTCGCGGGGATGACCGTGGGGGAGGGGGCGGAATTCCGCACGGGGCCGCGGTCGGCGGTGCGATGCCTGGTGCCGCCGGATCAGACGTTCACGCTCGACCGCCTGGGGGTGGTGAAGGTATTGCAGGCGATCCGCGACGGCAAGGTCGTGAAGACGAAGGTGGGGATGCCGTTCGGGCGAACGCGTTACGACATCGAGGCGGCGGGGGTGGAGCATCAGACTTCCATGGTTACCCCTAGCAGTACCCTGGCTATCCGTGGCACGCGGGTGAGCGTATTCGACCAGCCGCCGTTCGCGCCGTCGGCGGTCAGCCTGACGGGACGGGCGGAGTACCGGACGGCCAAACGGCAGATCGCCTTCGGCGGCAAGGGGGAGGGTCGGACGGACGTCTCGTCGCAGATCGAAAGCCCGGGTGAGCTGTCGCTCCTGCGTTCGTACGTCGATCCGGCGTCACATTTCGGTCGGCCTGACGAGGACGAGCGCTTGATCAGCCAGCTCCAGGCAAAGGGGGACCTGGTGCTGCGCAACGGGGAGCTTGCGGTGGCGTTCGGCGGGCCGGTGACGGACCGCCAGCTCGTGGACATCACGCGTAACCAGGGGCGGTTCAACATCGCGCTGCGATGGTTTGGGCCAGGGGATTTCGACCTGTTCGTGCTGACGCCGGACCCGAAGACGGGCCTGCCGGCATACACGCTGGGAAACCCGTCGTACCGCGGGTCGATCTTCAAGGACATCGGGTTATTCCAGTCCACGACGGGGCAGGACATACCCGCCGTGACCGCCGGGCGGACGGCGGACGGCGGGCGGATCCGGTTCGACCAGATCGCGTTCGGCAAGGGCGGGCTCGAGCTGGCGAGTTGGAACACGCCGGTGCCACAGGTGCCGTACACGATCGCGGTGGCGTATTACAACCACCTGACGGAGGATCCGAACTATCCCGCGAGCGGGAGCTTCCAGGTGGACGCCTTCCTGGACGGCAAGCGGGTGCCGCTGATGCAGAATTACCAGGCCGTTCGGGACGTCCAGGCGGCGCCGGTTTTCGGCCCGGTCTACCAGAACACGGTGCAGTTGCTCGGGAGGGGGAGCACGATCCTGGTGAACCCGCCGAGCGATTTTAACGGTCAGTTCGACCTGACGTCGGCGGACCTGTCGCCGGAGGCGGCGGGGAACATCAATCCGTCGTCGTCATCCTCTCGATCGGCGCGGCGGTCGCGCGACAAGTCGGTGACCGCTGCAGCCGCTCAGCCGAGCGGGCGTGCCCGGAGGCGGTAGGCGGGCCGGTGGCGCCCCCCCTTTCGCATTATCGCGTACTGCCCTGGGCAGCTTGCAGCTCGCGCTGGAGGCGCTTGCCGGCCGCCACCTGGTCCTCCTGGACGGCGGGGGTCAGGCAACTCCGGGGCAGGGCCTGGAGCAATTCCTGGGACTTGGCGAGGCTCTTGTCGTCGGGGGTGTTGCGGGCGACCTGGGCGGCGCGGCGCTGGAGGTCGCGGAAGCGGGAGGCGTCGGCGACGGGGTCCCGCCGCCAGCGGTCGGCTTCGGGACCGAGCTTTTTGGCGCGGTCGTCGGCGGCCTTCACGCGGCTGGCGAGCGTCGGGTGATCTGACAGCATCGCCACGCCCTTGTCGAGCCCCTTGTCGATCATGATCTGGAAGAAATGGCCGAAGCGCTGCGGGTCCCATCCGGCGTGGGTGTAGAAGTAGAAGCCGTACTGGTCGGCCTCGGCCTCGTCCTTGCGGGTGTACTGGGTGCCGAAGAGCTGCCCCGCCGCCAGGGCGGCGCCACCGGCCATCGATCCGTACTCGGCGGCATGTTCCTTGCCCCCGGCGACCGCGCCCACGACGCCCGCGGCCAGCGCCGCGCCGACGATGCCGTACTGCCGCTGCGTCCCCTTCTGAACGTGCCGGCAATAGACGTGGGCGAACTCGTGGCTCATGACCGCCGCCAGGTCGTTCTCGTCGGTGCAGGTTTGAAAGAGCTCGGTGTAGACGTACATGTGCTCGCCACCGGTCGTGAAGGCGTTGAGGGTCTTGCTGTTGACGAAGTGGAACTGCATGCGCTTGGAGAACATCCACTCGCGATCCTCGTCCTTGAAGTGAATGTCGGGCCCGACGTGATCGCGGTCGGCCTGGCGGGCGGCGTCGATGATGCGGTCGCCGACGGCCTGGATGTAATCGGCCAGCTCGCGGTCCTGGATGACGGCGGGCTTGAGGCCGTTATGGGCCTGATCGGCCTGGTCGATGATCTGCTTGTCGGAGACGCTGCAGCCGCCGCCGGACGCCAGGAGCCCGAGGCAGAGCAATATAAGCAGTGACAACCTACGGACGGAGAAGCGGTGGATGGGTGCTGGAATCATGGTTGGTCTCCTCGAGCGCTCCTGTTTCGCGCGCGTATCAGAACGCGAGCGAGGGAGCGCGTCGAACGGCCAGTCTAATGGAGCGCGTCGCGCTCGCCTACGTCAATTTGACGAGCGGCGCGGAGGGTCGCGACCAGGGCCCCCGCGATGCTGATGCCGATGAGGCATGAGACGGCAACCACGCCCGCTGTCAGACTTTGCGGCCACTTCCACTGTGTGAGCGCGCCTGCGCCGGGCCCG
>DATBFY010000697.1:0-7542 GCA_036558265.1 Tepidisphaeraceae bacterium
GGTCGTTGCCCGGCTGCCCGTTGAGCGTTTATCCGGTATGTCACGGAGGCGACTTGACCCCGAGACGATTTCACGACACCGAAGGCGTCTACTTCCCATTCACCGTCCTCGACGATCGCGCAGGGCGTGAGACTCGGCGCGGGATGTACGAGATGGTTGACGGCGGCATGCGCGTCAAGCGGTTGCCGCCGAAGACGTACGAGGCCGTGCGGGCGATGGCCGAGGAGGGGGAACGACAGATGGCATCCGGCGACCTCCGGGGTGCGTTCCGTAGCCTCTATGAAGCGCTCAACCTCCTTCCGGAACCCCGTCAGCAATGGAATGCCGCGGGGTGGCTTCTCGTGGGGATGGGAGAGTGTGCGTTTAGGCTTGGCCAATGGGAAGCGGCCGTCGGCCCTTTGCAGGATGCCATGATCTGCCCCGGCACCCTCGGAAACCCGTGGGTACACCTTCGGCTCGGGCAGGTCCGTTATGAGCTCGACGAGAAAGATCGTGCGGCCGACGAACTGGCTCGGGCTTACATGGGAGGCGGCCGCGAGGTATTTGAAGGCGAAGACCCGAAGTATTTCGGGTTGGTCGAGCGCGTGCTCAAGCCTCCGCCCGGAATGGATCGGTTGTCGTGACGGCAGTCCCTCATGCGTCCTGGCAGATTAAAGTCGATTGGTGCGGTGCCGAGCATTGAACGTTGGTGGGTTACGTGACGACGGCAATGACGTGGGACGAGCTATTCTCGCAGGGGTCGGAGCTTGAGGCGGCCCGGCGCCGCCAGGACGCCGAGCTCGTGCTGCGCGATGCACGGAAGCGTGTGTCGCGCAACGGGGAGGAGGACTGGGAATGGCTGACGGAGGCGCTCGCGGACCCGGCACGCAAATACTTCGTCGCCGATGTTTTTCGATTGCAGCCGGTGCCGAAGCGTTTGTTCGCGGCGCTCATGCGCGCGGCCGTCGTGGACGTGAACTACAGCAACAACCGCTTGTTCCTCACGCCCTGCATCGAAAGCTTCGGGCGCGACATGGTGTTGGCCGAGCTGAATCGGTTGCGGGATTCGGGAATTGCGACGGCCGACATGCATCGCGCTGGGATGTACTGGATGGGGCAGGGGACGTCGCAGCGCCGGAGCGGCGCGAGTGGTGATGGCGATCGGGCCGACGTATAGCGCTCCGCTGGAGCGGACGGCGGCGACAGTATATCTTACGTCGCGGCCGCTTGCCGGCCATTGACGTTGGTCATAAAGGCATGAATCCCACTCACTGGCGACGGTTTCTTAAGCAGTACAGCGAGGAGTTCCTGTCTCACGACTGGAGCGACACGATTTTTTCTTCGCGCGGCGCTGTGATTCCCGACGAGGCGCGGCGAAGCGGGTATATGGGGTTTGGCCCTGCATCCGAGGCGGCGATCTCGGCGGCTGAAGATCGCCTGGGGCGGCGATTGCCGCCGTCGCTTCGGGCGTTTTACGAGGTTTCGAATGGGTGGGGCATGACCGGGCCATTCATTTTCGACGTGCTGCCGGTGGAGAAGATCGGTTGGCTCAAAGAGCGTACCGGCGAGGACGATGCGTTGCTGTACCGGATGGCGTGCGAGAACGAAGACCCGCCAAAAGACAAGCCCCGCGCGCCGTGGCGGAACGATCCGGACGGCGCCCGGGAGCGCGCGTACCGGTTTGAGCAAGGGACGAGGCTGAAACGATCGCTGGTGATCAGTTCGTGGGGCGATGCGGCGGTGTGGATTCTCGATCCCGGAGATCATGATCATGAGGGTGAATGGGCGGGGGGACGTTGGGCGTCGTGGAGTCCGGGCCTCGAGTGGCGCGCGGAGAGCTTTGCGGAGTTGATGAAGCAGGAACGGGAAAGCTTACCCGATGAGCCTGCGTAGCCGAGCCCCGCAACGGACCGGGCGGGCGGCGGAGGGGCTTTGGCAGAGCGGGCGGATTCGGCCGCCCTACGGGGCTGGGTGTATTGCGTTGGTGGAAATCACAACGGCTTACGCCATGGGCTTTATTCTGTCGCCGCTCCGCGGCTGGGAGCCGGCGGGGCAGTTTGGAAGACAGCACTGGCAAGCCTGAGCGCTTGCCAGTGCCACCCAGGAGGGATGCGAGTTGCGCGAAATCGCGGTTGTGGCGGCGGACGAGGAGACGCATCAGGGGAACGTGGCCGGGGGCGTTTGGCGCGGGTCGCGGGGAGCGACTCGTCAGGTTCACAGCACCTGGAACGGGTCCCGATCCACGCTGCTGATCAAAAACCCCACCTCCCGCGTTGCCTCCGCCAGGCGGTCGCGCAGGCGTTTGAGCGTCGCCCGCTCGCTGTTGCTGTGGAGCGTCGCCACCACGCTCACGCCCGCCTTCGCCGCCGCCAGGGCGTCGTGATGGGGGATCTCGCCCGTCAGGTAAAGCTGGGCCCCGTTGTCGATCGCATCCTTGAGGTGTTCGCGCCCCGCCCCCGCCAGCACCGCCGCCCGATTGATGATCGCATCGCTCGGCCCCGCCACCAGCACATGCGACAGGCTCAGCTCCCGCTTGATCCGCTGGATCAGCTCCGGCAGCGGCGTCGCGTCCAGATCCCCGATTCGTCCCTGCCCGACCGTCTCCGGCGGCGCCGCGAGCTGAACCAGGTCGAACGCCGGCTCTTCGTACGGATGCGCTCGCCGCAGCGCCGCCAGGATCTCCGGCAATCGGTCGATCGGACAAAGCGTCTCCAGCTTCACCTCCGACGCCTCCTCGAACACGCCCGGCTTTCCGACCGTTGGATGCGTCGTCGCGTCCCCCATGAACGTGCCCGTGCCCGCCGAGCGGAAGGAGCAACGCGTGTAGTCCCCGATCCGTCCCGCCCCGACGTCAAAGAGCGCGGTCGCGACCCGTTCCACCGCGTTCTCCGGCACGAATGTCGTTAACTTGTGATGCCGCGCCCTGGGTTCAACCAGTCGCAGCGGCTGGCGATCCCGCAGCCCCAGCACGTCGGCCAGCAGGTCGTTGGTTCCCCCTTCCGCCACGTCCAGCGCCGTGTGCGGCGAATAAACCGCCACCCCGCGCCGGATGGCGTCGAACATGAGGTTCGGCGCCGTCAACCGCTTGACCGGCTGAAAGATCGGCGGGTGATAGCTGATCACCAAATCACACTGCTCGCGCTTCGCCTCCGCCGCCACCTCGAGCGTGTAATCGATCGTCAGGATCGCCCGCGTGATTGACTGCTCCGGATCACCGACCAGCAATCCCACATTATCCCACGCCTCGGCATACCGCGTCGGCGCAATCTGATCCAGGATGTTAAGGAGATCGCGAAGGATCATGGGAATGAGGATAAGGGATGACGAACGAAACCGCCCGTTTCTAAATCTCCCAAGGCCGTGTCCGGCTAACGTCTTCCACCGCCCTACCTTCCGTTCCGGCTTGGCGATAAAGTCGCGACTTCCAGGGAGAATCGAATGGGCTTGCCTTTTGGACTGCTGGTGGCGCCGTTGAGCTGGCCGTCACCATCTGGGCACCGTCATGGAAGCATGTGCGCACGGTCATTGGTAGACAAGGACGCGGCCACCCGACCGTCCCGCTAACCACGCGCTGCAATTGCCCGGCGGGGCGCGCGGTACTGCGCCGCTGCGCGTGAATTAGTGCTCCCGCGCGGTCGCCGAGCACGCTCGCTTGTCCGCCATGCCGAACGAATTCGAGCATGCCCTCGCGGGCCCTGCGCTACCGGCACGACGTGGGGCGCGATATACTCACAACGCGAATGATCCCCGCGTTTGGACCGGACGGTTATCTGCCCGAGGGCGTGCATCGCGCGACCGAAGCGGAAGTCACCTTCCGGTTCGGCTCGACCAGCCCCAGGCGCAGACGACTTGCCCTGCGTGTGCGACGCTGGATCGAGCTGTCTCGTGCGGTCGGAGTGGCGCGCTTGCTGATCGACGGCAGCTTCGTGACGGCAAAGCCCGACCCGCACGATGTGGACGCGGTCGTCCTGCTGCCGGCGGGTTTTCATGGGCAGGTTCGACGCGGCATTGATGCTGCGTTGGAGTTGGAAGAGACGCTCCTGACGCGTCGTCCCGAAGAACTTTTCGCCGCCGAAGACCAGACCGACTGGGACGAGTGGGTGGAGTTTTTCAGCCGCACACGCGCGCCGGACGGGCGCCGCAAGGGAATTGTGGAGATCAACCCATGATCGCGACGGCCACCGAATATCAAAAAGCCCAGGAGGAGTTAAAGGACCTCGAAGCGCGCCTTCATCGACTGGAAGAATCCAACCCCGGCGGAGCCAAGGGCTTTACCAAGGCCGGCATCCGCAAGATGATCGCCCGCCTGCACGAAGAACTGGCCGTTTACGAGGGGAGTGAAGAGGCCAGGCAGCCCGAGTCGAAGTGATCAACTCGTTCGATGGTCGGCACCAATCGTTGATCGCCGATGGCACGGTAGCTCGCGTATCGGGCGTTCAGCCCGCCTTAATGTAGCGGCCAATCCCAAGGGTTGCATCACCCGACGAGAGGCATGCCACACTGACCCTACGTCAACGCCCCCTCATACAACTCCATCAGCGCCCGCGTGATCGGCCCCGGCGTCTCGTCTCCCACCTTGTGCTGCTCGATCCGGCCTACCGGCATCACCTGCATGATGCTGTTGGTCAAAAACACCTCCCGCGCCTCCAGCAGGTGGTTCACGTTCACCGCCTGGATGTGCACCGGCAGGTTGTGCTCGCGGGCCAGCTCCAGCACCGCCGCCCGCGTGATCCCCGGCAACACGTTGCTCTTGGGATACGGGCAGTTCTCCGCGATCTCGGGGTCGCGCAGCTCCTCGGCCGTCGGCGGCGTGACCATCGCCCCGTCCTTCACGATGAACACGTTCGCAACGCTCGCCGATTGCAGGTAATTGTGCACGTTGAACCACAGCGCCTCCCCCGCCCCGCGCCGCACCGCTTCGCGCAGCGCCGCCAGCCGCGAGAAGTAGTTCAGCGTCTTGTGCCCCGCCTGGATGTCGTAAGGGTTGAGCTTCTGCTCGTCGTTGAGCATCACCGTCAACCCCTGCGCGTAATAGTGCTCTGGATACGGCTGCAACTGGGTCGCCGTGATGAAGCAGTTCGGGCTCAGGTGCGTCCCGTGCAGCGGGTCCTGCGTCGATTGCCCGCGCGTCACGGTCAGCCTGAGCCGCGCGTCCGCCAGCTCGTTGCGATCCAGCACCTCGTCCACCGCGCCCGCCAGGTCCGCATCCGAGAACTTGAGCGGCACGAACAAGGCGTCGCAGCTCGTCCGCAGCCGCTGAAGATGCTTCTCCAGGCGATACACGCGCCCTCCCTTGGCCCGCATCGTCGTAAACACCCCGGCCGCGTGCAGCAACCCGGTATCCAGCAGCGTCACCTGCGGGTCATCCTCATCGACGATGTCACCATTGAACCATGCGGAAGGCATAGCGCCACGATCTTAGCGACATTCCCCCGCCGGTCGAATAGCGCTAATCCACCGCCACCTCCAACACCTCAAACATCGCCCGCGCCTTCACGAGCGTCTCCTCGTACTCTCCCTCAGGGCTCGAATCCGCCACCACGCCCCCGCCCACCGGGATGTGTACCCGGCCACCCTTCACGATCATGGTCCGGATCGCCACGTTGAACTCCATGCTCCCATCCGCTGCGATATACCCGATCGCCCCGCAATAAGGCCCGCGCCGGGTCGGTTCCAGCTCGTCGATGATCTCCATTGCCCGGATCTTGGGGGCCCCGGTCACTGATCCCCCGGGGAACGTCGCTCGGAGCAAGTCCACGAGTCCCACCCCTCGTCGCAATACCCCCTCCACCGTCGCCACCCCGTGGTAGACCGTCGGATGCGCCTCGATTGCGCGCGGCTGGCTAACCCGCACGCTCCCGATCTCGCAGACGCGTCCCAGGTCGTTCCGCTCCAGGTCCACGATCATGTTCAGCTCAGCCTGGTCTTTCACCGACGCCCGAAGTTCTTCCTCCATCCCCGGCAGCCTTGGCCGGGTGCCCTTGATCGGGCGCGTGATAACTCGTCTGGACTCCGGGATGACGCGCAGGAACAATTCTGGCGAATTGCAGATGAGTGCATGGTCACCAAAATCGAGGTACGCCCCGTACGCCGCCGGGAACCGCTCGCTAAGCCGCCGGTAAATCTCGATCGGCTGAACCGGTAATCCCGCCATAAAGCGCTGCGACAGATTGACCTGAAAGATATCCCCCGCGCGGATGTACTCGATCGCCCGCTCCACCGCCTCAATATATGCCTGACGCGAGAAATTCGACGTCAGTGCCGCAGCGGATAACTCGACCGGCTCCGGACGCGCATCCTCGCCCTCGCCCGTCACCCGCGCGAATGCCAGCAGCGGCAGCCGTAAATCGTCCTCGGCCCGTGCCGGCAACCGCTCGAACCATCGCCCCAGGTCATAGCTCAAATATCCAACCCACCGCCCCTGTCCTTGTCCGAACCAGTCCAGTGCTTCCAGTGGCCCTTCGAACCGCCGCACGATGCGCCCGGCCTCGTACAACGCACACGTCCGTCCATCGGCCTCGCACCGCACGATGGTTTCCGACCGCTGCAGCCCAAGCCGCCACGAGTCCCCGGTCAACGACGAATCAAGTGCGACATATGCCGAGCCGTTCACGGCGCGCATTGTCAAAAGCCCGCGCGCTCCTGCAAGCGGCGGACGTGAATGTTCCCCCCCTTGCGCGGTACAACATTCCGGCAGACCACCAACCGGAAGGAGCACTCCCGATGCCCGCGATCGACCGCCGCGAATTCTTGAAGGGTACGACCGCTGCAATCACAGCAACATACGCCATCGCCACCTTCGGCCAGCAACCGCCGGACGCGCCGCGCACCCCCGTCGCCGTGATCGGCACCGGTGGGCGGGGTACCCAGTTGGCCTCGGTGCTGGCGACCTTGCCCGGCGTGGTCGTGAAATATCTCGCCGACGTGGACGACACCCACGCCGCCTCCGCCGCCAAGGCCGTGGCCAAGAAGGCTCTGGCCGGCGCTCCCGAGCCCCAGCCCATCCGCGACTTCCGCAAAGCCCTGGAAGACAAGGAGATCCAGGCCGTCGCCATCGCCACGCCCGACCACTGGCACGCGCCGGCCGCCATCCTGGCCATGTCGGCCGGCAAGCACGTCTACGTCGAGAAACCCTGCTGCCACAACCCGCACGAGGGCGAGCTGCTCATTGCCGCGCAGCAGAAGTTCAACCGCGTCATCCAGCAGGGCAGCCAGCGACGCTCCTGGCCCAAGAACATCGAGGCCGTCGAAAAGGTCAGGCAGGGGGCCATCGGCAAGGTGCTCTTCTCCCGAGGCTGGTACGCCGCCGATCGCGGTCCGATCGGCCGCGGCAAGGCCGCCCCCGTCCCGCCCAACGTGGACTGGAATCTCTGGCAGGGCCCCGCCCCCGAGCGCGAATATCACGACAACTACATCCCCTACAACTGGCACTGGTTCTGGAATTGGGGCACCGGCGAGTGCGGCAACAACGGCATCCACGCCTTGGACATCTGCCGCTGGGGACTGGGCGTCGATTGCCCGAAGAAGGTCACCAGCGCCGGTGGCCGCTATCACTACGACGAC
>DATBFY010000698.1:0-5451 GCA_036558265.1 Tepidisphaeraceae bacterium
GGCGGCGGGGTGGGCGCACGCGGAAGGGCTGCCGGATGATGAGAACACGGTCACGCTCGATCCGGAGGTGAAGGACGCGCGGGGCCTGCCGGTGGCGCGGGTGACGTACACGTGGGGGGAGAACGACGTGAAGCTGGCCGCCGCGGCACGGGACAAGGCGGCCGAGATGATGCGGGCGTCGGGGGCGAGGGAGGTGCGGATCGGGCTGAATTACGGCGCGCACGCGATGGGCACCTGCCGGATGGGGCGGGATCCGGGCACGTCGGTCGTGAACGAGTTCGGGCAGTCGCACGACGTGAGGAACCTGTTCATTTGCGATACGAGCGTGTTCGTGACCGGGGCGGGGGTGAACCCGACGCTGACGGCGATGGCGATCGCGGATCGGGCGGTGGAGTACATTGCCGCTGCCGCGAGACGTGGGGAAAGAGGAGCGGCGTGGGTATCCTGAGTAACGTCTATGCACAGCCTGCGAATTTTACGACCTCATAAACCGACCGCGGAGGAGATCGCAAAGGCTCGCCAGATTCCGCCCCACGCCTGTCCTCGCCGGTACTGTTGGTGGTGGCGGTCGCTGGCGTTTGAGTGGCAGCTCAGTCCGGCTGAAGGTTGCACGTTTGTTCAATCGGAGAAGCCGCCGGGCTGGAAGAATGTGGACGCCCCATGCGCTCGTGCCGCGCCTGAGTCACCGGTGGACCATTATGAGCCCCGGAACTCGGCACTCGTCGAGGACACAATGTCATTAGATCATTGGCGTGGCCGCTAAGTGCTCCTCCTCCCGCCTGCAGGAATCTGGTTCCCGAACAGGTTTACAGGTGCATGTCTGCGTCTGGCCTGTTTCTTCCGCATTGGAGGCCTCGCGGATATCATTCCGGCATGCGACCGCTGGCGGTCAGTCTGCTGCTGTGCCTGGGGCTGGCCGGTTTCACCGTCGCCCAACCCGCCACGGCGGACAAACCGGTGCCGATGGAGTTTCCCGCTGAAGGCGTGGAGCTGAGGACGCTCGCCGACATCGTCACGAAGCGCTTGAAGATCCCCATCCTTTACGACGAGTCGATCAACAACAAGAAGGTGATCATCCGCGTTCCGGTGGACCTGCCGGAAGCGGCGTTGCTGGGCGTCCTCCAGAGTGCGCTGCGGATGAAGCAGATGGCGCTGGTGGACGCCGACGTGCCGGGGTGGAAGCAGATCGTGTCGGCGCAGAACCTGGCGGCCGTCGCAAAGCCCGCGCTTGCGGCAGGGGCGCAGGCGGGAGCGCCGATCATCCAGGTGTTCCAGCTCAAGCAGGCGGACCCGGCGCGGATCGTCGAGACGGTCCGGCCATTCCTGACGGCCGGCGGGCAGATCCAGCCCGTCAGCGGTCAGCGAGCCGTGATCGTGACGGACTACCCGGCGGCGGCGGCGCGCGTCGAGCAGGTGATCAACACGCTGGATGAAGGGACGGCGGCCGAGGTCAAGTTCGTCCCCGTGAAGAACGCCGATGCCGTCTCGGTCGCGCAGACCGTGCAGCAGATCCTGTCGGGCAAGGAGGGCGGCGCTCCGGGCGCGCAGGTGGGCGCGGGCATCGTCGTTACGCCCGACGAACGGACCGGCCAGGTCATCGTCATCGCGCCCAAGGCGCGAATGCAGGAGGTGACCGACCTCATCGCCGGCGTGGACAAGCCCGTGGAAACCGAGACGCGCGTCTACCGCCTGCGGGCGATGGCGCCCGAGCGCGTCGATCGGCTCGTGAAGGGGTTGCTTGGCTCCGCCGCGGCGAAGCGCGCCTATCAATCCACCATCGACAAGGACTCGCAGTCGCTGGTCGTCTCGGCCACGTCCGACGTTCACAAGCGGATCGACGCGCTGGTGAAGGAGCTGGATAAGCCGATCGCGGAAGACCAGAGCCCGATCCAGTTCTACAAGCTCAAGAACACCAAGGCCGCCGACGTGCTGGCGACGATCAGCAGCCTGATGGGCGAGCAGGCGAGCGTGGTGCAGCCGGCAGGGGGGCTGGGGGACGGGTCGTACGGCCGCTCGCTCCTGTCTCCGCCCGAAGCCCCGAATGACAACCGCCTGCCGATCCGCCCACCGACGGGGTATCAACCGCTGACGCCCGGCGCGGATGCGGTGCTGTCGCCCGGCAGCGTGCTGGCGCGGCCGCGGAGCGAGGACCTGGGGCCGATGAGCACGATGAGCGCCGCCGGGGCGCCGGCGACGGCGCGTCCGGCGGCGGGCGCGGCGGCGGCTTCGGTGGAGCGATCGACGCAAGGATCGTCGGCACAGGGCACCGGGGAGGGCGAGGAAGGCGGCAGCGCGGCAGGGCGCGCGAAAAGCGCCACCGTCACCGCCGACGTCAACTCCAACAGCATCATCGTGATCGCTCCGCCGGCCGTGCAGCAGCTTTACGCTGGACTGATCTCACGCCTGGACGAGCGGCGGCCCCAGGTCCAGGTCGAATGCACGATCGTCACGCTCGACACCACCGACGATTTTTCCTTCGGCGTGGACATCAGCAAGCTCGGGGGATTCGGCTCCAGCACGATCCTCTCCTTCAGCTCGTTCGGCGTCAGCACGGTGGACCCGGTGACGGCCAAGCTCACGCCGATCGGCAAGACCGGCGGCACCTTCGCGCTGCTCTCGCCCGGCATCGCCAACGTCGTGATCCAGGCGCTGCAGAGCAACTCGCGGGCGCGGCTGGTCTCGGCTCCGCAACTCCTGGTGAACGACAACGGCAAGGGCAAGCTCCAGAGCGTCAGCCAGGAGCCCTTCGCCGAGATCCTCGACACCAGCACCACCCAGTCGCGCACGGGCCTGGGGGGGCTGGCGCAGGCGGGCACGACGATCACCGTCGAGCCGCACATCAGCGAGGGCGACTACCTGCAGCTCAGCTACAGCATCGAGTTGAGCAACTTCACCGGCACCGGCCGCAACGGCCTGCCGCCCCCCAGCCAGAAGAACAGCGTTGACAGCACGGTGACGGTGCCGGACGGCAACACGATCGTCGTCGGGGGGCTGAAGGTGAAGAATTTCCGCGAGTCCAAGGACACCATCCCCTTCATCAACCAGATCCCGTTCGCCGACTGGGTGTTTGGCTCGCGGGCGCGGAACATCACGGACACCACGCTCTTCGTCTTCATCAAGCCGGTGATCCTGCGGGATGACAAGTTCGAGGATCTGAAGTACCTGTCGGACAAGGCGCTGCACGGGGCCGGAATGCCGGGGCGCTACCCGGCCAGTTACCCGATCCCGATCCGGTGAACGCACAAAGACATGTCCTCCTCCGTGATCGATCGAATCGGGCGGGAACTGGGCACGCTGGCGACCTCCGCAACCGGCAGGGGCCTGCCCGCGCTGCTCGAATCGGCCCGCGCCGCCGGCGCGACCGACGACTCCATCTCCCGGGCGGTCGCCCGCGCCCTGGGCGTCGAATTCGTCGAATCGCTCGCCCGCTACGCCCCCTCGGCGGAGTTCCTGGCCGCCATCCCGATCGCCTTCGCCCGCCAGCACCGCCTGCTCGCCTTCGCCGGTGCCGGCGACGAGCTGATCCTCGCCCTGGGCGACCCGGTCACCGGCTTTGAGCAGGCCCAGGTCGTCGGCCGTTTCCTCAATCGCCCGGTGCGCCCCGTCCTCGCCCCCGCCGACGCCGTGCTCGCCGCGATCAACCAGGCCTATCAGGAGCGCACCGGCCAGGCGCAGGCCCTGATCGAACGACTCGACCGCAACCAGGTCCTCGACGAGGTCCGCCGCATGGGCGTGCGGGAAGACCTGCTCGATAACGCCAGCCGCGCGCCGGTCATCAAGCTGGTCAACCTGATCCTCTTCGAGGCCGCCAAAGCCGACGCCTCCGACGTGCACGTCCAGCCCTACGAGGATCGCCTGGTCGTGCGCACGCGCGTGGACGGCGTGCTGCACGACGCCTTCGCGCTCCCACGCCACCTGCAGGAGGAGGTCGTCAGCCGCGTCAAGGTCATGGGCCGGATGAACATCGCCGAGAAACGCCTGGCGCAGGACGGCCGGGCGACCGTGCGCATCGGCGACCGCGTGGTGGACCTGCGCATCGCGTCGCTCCCCACCAGCTTCGGCGAGCGCGTGGTCATCCGGCTGCTCGACAAGAGCCGACGATTGTTCGACCTGGCGGAGCTGGGGATGGACGCCGCGACCCTCGCCGGCTTCGCCGAGCTGATCGGGATCGAGCACGGCCTGGTGCTGGTGACCGGCCCGACCGGCAGCGGCAAGAGCACGACCCTCTACGCCGCCCTGCGCCGCATCGACAGCAAACAGAAGAACGTGCTGACCCTGGAGGACCCGATCGAGTACCAGCTCGAGGGGATCAGCCAGACCCAGGTCAGCGACCGGAAGGGCATGACCTTCGCCGGCGGCCTGCGCAGCGTCCTGCGGCAGGATCCGGACGTCATCATGGTCGGTGAGATCCGCGACCGCGAGACCGCCACGATGGCGATCCAGTCCTCCCTGACCGGCCACCTGGTCTTCAGCACCCTGCACACCAACGACGCCGCCAGCGCGGTCACGCGATTGCTCGACCTGGGCATCGAGCCGTACCTGGTCGCCAGCAGCGTGGTCGGCGTGCTGGCCCAGCGGCTGGTGCGGCGGGTCTGCGGTCGCTGCGCCGTGCCCCACACGCCCGACGCCGCGGAACTGGCGTGGCTGGGCGGGGGCGCCGCGGGGGCCGGCGGGATGCGGCGGGGCACCGGGTGCCCCGCCTGCCGCCAGACGGGCTTCCACGGTCGCGTGGGCACCTTCGAGCTGCTGCGAATGGACGAGACGGTGCGCCACCTGATCCAGTCGAGGGCCACCGCGACCCAGATCAAGGACGCCGCCCTCTCAGCCGGCATGCGCACGCTGAGAGATGACGGCGTCGCGAAGGTACTCGCCGGCGTCACCACCATCGCCGAGGTCGAACGCGTCACGATGCGGCCGGACGAAGCCGACGCCGCGGACGCGGCCCAAGGAATGGCGACAACCCCGTAGCACGATCCGTCGCGCTGCGTCCCACCTGTGGTCGTGTACCCGCGACATCGACGAACGCCGTCGAAGCAGCACGGCACGATAACGATCTTACATTCAAGCCGCATGCGCGATGCGCGAATCGCGTCGAACATCAGGTGGCGTTGACGATTGCCAGCGCAGCGGCTCTCATGGCCGCAATGGAGGCAATCTTCGTGATCGTCGACATCATTGCGCTCGCCGCGTTCGCGGTGATGACCTACCAGTTTCCGCGACGCTTCGGTCTCGCGGGGGTCTTCGTCGCTGAAATCGTCGTGGTCCTTGGCTGCTTCGCCTTTTATCTTGCCGGCGGAGGGTGGCACTGGCACGAACTCGGATCCATTTTTCTTGTGGCGCTGGCGCAGGGCTGCATCTTCAACTGCGTCTTCCTGCCGCTCGCGATCGTGGGACTCTGGCGCCGCCGAAGTCAAGCGGCGCGCGCGCGTCGAGGATTCGACGTGGTGCAGC